>JAISWH010000117.1 GCA_031271125.1 Dysgonamonadaceae bacterium | reverse complement strand
AGTCGGTTCCCAGGGACTGCTTACCTGAAAAACCGTTTTCTCTCTGTCAATAGCGGCCTCCGTCTGACTTTGCTGCCGGCAACCTGCTTGGGCGACAATTATCAGGGCCGTCGCCAGGCTGTAAAAATGGAATCTTTTCATTCTGTTCAATATTTAAATTTATGCTGTTTATTATTTCAGTTCCTGTTTGAGGAGCAACGTATGTCCCGTATCTTCCAGTTCGTAGATATGCGCCCTTTCCGCCCCGCCACTGTTGGGCTGGTGGAATGCGATACACAGTTTGCCGTCGAATGTGTGGAAAATCATTCCGTGTCCACCGTTCTGATTGAACAGCGGTTCCGGATGTTGTTTCCACGGGCCGGTGATTTTTCCGGTAGTCGACTCGGCAATGCCTATGGCGTATCCTTCTTGGGAAAAGCTCGACCAAATCATCAGCAGTTTGCCGGCCTTTGTGCGATATACAAAGCAGCCGTCGGTCACATAGTATTTGTTTCCTTCGGGTGCCCAGGGTGCGCTTGATGCGCAGAAAAGGCTGAACGGCCGTCCCACAGGCGCCGACAGGTCGGGTTTGAGTTCCACGGCGTCCATCGTTCCGTCCGTCATTTGCACCCATTCGTGGCAAAAGACCATCCAGGGCGTGCCGTCTTCGACCCAGAGCGTGCCGTCGAGCGCCATATAATCCATGGGCGTATGGGGCGTGCGGCCGAAGGGCAGGAATGGGCCTTCCGGCGCATCGGCATGGAAGATTTGCGTACCGCGAAACGTGTACGCAGACCATCCCTCCCGGCGCTTTTTCCATTCGATATCGCTGTTGAGCGTGGCAAAGAGATAGTACCGCCCGTTGTACACGTGCACTTCAGGCGCCCAGACCATACCGGTAATCCAGTTGTCTTCGGGCACGGTGAAGACCTGCTGCGGGCCTTCCCACGTTTTCAGGTCCCTGCTTTTGTAAACCGCCACGCCGCCTATTGTCTGTCCCTCCCTGCCTTTCTGCGACGAAGAGCCGTACATATAATATATACCTTTCTGCGCATCCGTTACGATGAACGGGTCACGGATGTACAGGTCGCCGGTTGCCTGTGGGCGGGACTGTCCATACAGATTTGACGCATAGATCATACCTATCAGGCTGACAAGTAAAATCAAACTATTGTTTTTCATATAAAATTTCGTGTTCTAATTTCTGTCATGTGGCTGTGTTACCTGAGCAGCCGGTAACGGTCAAAAAACATAATGGCGGAGCCAAGTGCAAACGGAGTGCCGTCCACGACCTCCCGTTTGAAATAATAATCTTTGTCGCCGACGCAGGTGCCGGCACATACGTTTGTAATGTTTACCAGCGAATCGCCAAGCGTTTTCAGGCTGTTTTCCTCAATACCGAGGAATGCTTTGTCGACCACAGGGCGGAATGTTTCGGACGGAAGGAGGCCGTCGGCAATGCCCCTGGTAATACCGTACGCAAACATGGCGGTGCAGGAGCTTTCGATGAAGTTGCCCGCTTCGCCGGGATATACCGGCAACTGATACCAGTGTCCGGTGGCGGCGTCCTGCAGTCCGGCCAGCGTCTGTGCAAACTTCACGAACATGGCTTCCAATGCCGGCCGTTCGCTCATCGTGCGGGGCATCAGGTGCAACGTGTTGGCGAGCGTCATGACGACCCAGCCGTTGCCCCGTCCCCAAAACTGGCTGCCGCGGCGTTCGGGGTTGTCGGCCCAGCCGATCATGCTGCATTTGTCGTCGAACGGATCGTCATCGGCATCCCATCCGTGATACCACAGGCCGGTAGCCGGGTCTTCCAGCTTTTCCGCATGTGCCGTGAGTTGGAAGGCTACTTCCCGGAGGTACTTTTCATCGCCTGTCAGGCGATACATTTCCAGCATAAAGAGGCTGATCATGTAGACCGTATCGTCCCACAGTTCCACTACATTGTCGCGGTGCGAAACGCCGCCGTTCGGCGACCTGACGATTTTCGTATAGTCGTCGTAAATCTTGAATGCTTTCTTTGCATATTCTTCGTCGCCCGTCACCCGTGCGAGAAAAGCCATTCCAAAGCCCGATGCAACGGCGTTCGGATGAATTCCTTCCGCCTTGTCCATAGTAACTTCCATCGCCTTGCGGACATAGTTCAGCATTTCTTCCCTGTCGATACCCAATTCGTAGCGGTCGGCCACGGCGCGGAGCATCGTAGCCTGCGCCCAGTCCCATGCGTACTTGTCGGCCGGCATAAATTCCCGAACGGCATAAGCCGTCATCTTGTCGCCCCAGTCGGAGGCTTGCTGTTGTGATGATTGTTTACTTTTTCCCGTACATTGTACGAAAAACAAAATACTGCTAATGCAAATGATGCGTAATGCGAAACTTGTTTGTGTTTTCATTTATTTTAAAAATTTAAGAATTTAAGAATTTTTAAAAATAAAGATTTAAAGGAGTGTATTTGACTACTTTGAATTTAAATCTTTATTCTCATTTTCCGAATCCGGTTCTTCTTCCGGAACATCTTTTACTTTAGCCATCAATCGTATGGCAAAGCACAATGCGATGATGGCGGCTACGGCGTAGAATATTTGTTTCATTCTTCTTCCGTGAGTATGGCTTTGCAATAATTCCAATTCATACCGTCGTAACGTTTGAATTGTTGAATCATCCGCGCTTTGAAATCCGTGTAGTTTTTCTTGGCGTTGGGCGACCAGCCTGTTTCGGCAACGGCTGCTCCGCGTGGAAATGCCATGTATTCAAGGTATTCCGAAGTTGAAATGTATTCCGTCCAGATATTTCCCTGAACGCCTAAAATGTGTTTGGCTTCTTCGGGAGTAAGCGCCGCCGGCGTCGGATTGAAACTGTATGTTTTCCACAAAGGCAAATAACCGCCGATAGTCAAAGGCTCCGTTTTCGGATTTGCTTGGTAATAATCCAGGTAAACGTAAGTATTGGGCGTCATGATCACATTGTGGTTTTGTTTAGCGGCTTCGATTCCGCCCTGTTCGCCCCGCCACGACATTACCGTAGCATTGGGTGCTAATCCGCCTTCGAGGATTTCGTCCCATCCGATAATGTGTTTGCCTTTGGATTCTACGAATTTTTCGATTCTTTTGATGAACCAGGATTGCAGTTCGTGTTCATCTTTCAGGCCTTCTTTCTTTATCAACGCCTGACAATGGGCGCAACGTTCCCAACGTTTTTTTGGGGCTTCGTCGCCGCCGATATGAATGTATTCGGAAGGGAATAAATCCATTACTTCCGACAAAATGTTTTGCAGGAAAGTAAAAGTTTCTTCTTTCGGGCAATAAATATCATCGCAAACGCCCCAAAGCCCTTCGACTTCAAAAGGCCCGCCCGTGCAGGAAAGTTCGGGATAAGCGGCCAAGGCGGATACGGCATGTCCGGGCATTTCGATTTCGGGAATGATATTGACAAATCGTTTTTGAGCGTAGGCAATCACCTCTTTGATGTCTTCCTGCGTATAATAACCGCCGTACCGGGTATTGTCCCACTGTCTTTTTTCGGGCGAGGTGTAGCGGCCTTTCAAAGTGCGATTCCGGAATGCCGAGATTTGCTGCAATTTAGGATATTTTTTGATTTCGATCCGCCAGCCTTGATCTTCCGTCAAGTGCCAATGCAAAATATTCATCTTGTGATAAGCCAGCATGTCGATAAATTTCAACACAAATTCTTTGGGTTGAAAATGCCGGCCGGCGTCCAACATCAGTCCGCGGTGAACAAAACGGGGATAGTCTTCAATTTCAACGCAGGGGATAGTCCATGCGGCATTGCTCAGATACGGCCGTTCGATTTGGGCGGGAAGCAGTTGGCGCAAAGTCTGCATACCGTAGAAAATACCTTGAGGCGTTTGCGCTTCCAAAGTAATGACGTTCGGTTTCACCGACAATTTGTAACCTTCGGCGTTACCGATTGCCGGATTGATTTTGCAAACAATAGCATTTGAAGAAACAGGCGCGTTTACAACAGCCAACCGATAACCGGCGGCTTTTCTTAATAATTCGTTGAAAACGGCAACCGCATTTTTCATTTCCTGGCTTTGGGCGGTCAGGACGATTTGCGTGTTGGAATTAATCACAAATTGCCCGCTGTTCACTTTCATTTGGACCGGGACGGGCACTAAATTCAGACTTGTTTTTGTTTGAGCAAATGAATAGCTCAAACAGGATATGCAAATGATTGCAGATAAAAAAGTTTTTTTCATTATGGAGAAATTTAAAGATTTATACTTTACGCTGTATGATTTTGAGCATTTGGTAGTTATAAAGTAAACGAGTAGATACAAATAGCCCGTCTACTTGTTAACTCGTCTACTCGTTTACTAATTTTATGCCGCACATACTATAATATTGATTTACTCTATCCCAAACTTATAAATTGTTTGTGTTTGATAAATGCTGTCGGGAAACAATTCCGTTGTCGGGAATGACGGTATATTCGGCGAATTGGGGAAATGTTGCGTTTCGAGACAGATAGCGGTTCTGTAATTGTAAACAATGCCTTTCTTGCCGGTATCCGTACCGTCTAAGAAATTTCCCGTGTAGATTTGTATTCCCGGTTCGGTAGTGTAAACTTCCAAAGCAATTCCGGTAGCCGGAGAAACTAATTTGGCAGCTAATTGGTTAATGTCGCCGGGTTTGTTTAATACGAAATTGTGATCGTAACCTTTTCCGAATTTAACGGCTTCAAAAGTTGTGTCGTTGATTTGCGCACCAATGACTTTCGGGGTTGTAAAATCCAGCGGCGTACCTTTTACTTTTGCGATAACTCCGGTCGGAATTAATTCGTCGTTTGTCGGTGTATAATTGTCGGCGTCCACAAAAAGCAAATGGTCGATAATCGTATTATTCGGGTCGCCCGACAAATTGAAATACGAATGATTCGTAAGGTTTACGACAGTCGATTGATTGGCTTCCGCCTCGTAATCAATATGAAGCGCATTGTCATCGGAAAGGGAATAGGTTACTGTTACCAGCAAGTCGCCGGGGAAACCTTCTTCATTGTTCTTGGAAAGATATTTACAAATCAAAGCTGTACTGTCCAGCTGTTCAATATCGAAATAGCGGGTATGAAAACCACGCAATCCTCCGTGCAAGGTATTATTACCGTTGTTTTGTTTGAGCCTGTAAGTAGCTCTGTTGCTGAGCGTCATTTTCCCGCCGGCGATGCGGTTGCCGTAACGGCCGATAATGGCTCCGAAATTGGTTTTAACCGGGATATAAGATTGAATATCGTCGAAACCGAGTACGACATCCCTGAAATTCCCCGATTTATCGGGTACCCAAATAGAGACAATCCGTCCGCCGATGTTGGTAACGCACACTTCCATTCCGTTCGCATTTTTGATGGTGTATAAACGCGTCGTTTGTCCGTTGTCCGTTGTCGTTTCAAACTTGGAAGCCTGTAAACCGGAAGCCGTTGTCAGTTCGGCCGTTTCTTTTTTACCGCAAGAAACGAATAAAATTGCAGATGCTGCTAAAATAAAAATGTTTTTTTTCATGATGTTTATAATTTTTAATTTTTAAATTTCACAAATATTTCTTTTTCCTGAAATACAATAGGAATGCCGCTATGAAAATTGCCATTAAGAGGTATGAAAATGCATATCCCCATTTCCAATGCAGTTCGGGCATCACATCGAAGTTCATCCCATAAATACTTGCAATCAGGGTCGGAGGCATGAAAATCACCGATATAATTGTAAAAATCTTAATAATCTTGTTTTGTTGGATGTTCAACAAACCGAGGAAAGTATCCTGCAAGTAATCCAAACGGTCGAAACTGAAGCGGATGTGTTCCAGCAGGGAATTAATGTCCTTAATCAAAATGGTCAGTTTGGCGTGCAATTCACGGGGGACAAGGCTGCTCCGCAACATGCTGGAAACAGCGCGTTGTTTGTCGATGATATTTTCGCGGAACATCATGGTTTTTTCCTGTAAGTTCTTGATTTCCAATAAAGCGTCTTCATCTGCGTCTTGAATACTGTTACTCATGTTCGTAATTTCCATCGTGATTTCCTCAATCATATCCGCATCAAATTCGATTCGGGTTTCGAGCAGTGCGAGGAAAATATGATAACCGGATGTAAAATTGTGCGGATTGGCAAATATTTTTTTCACAGTTTCGGTGAAAGAACTCAAATCTTCATTTCTGACCGAAATGAGGATATTGTTTTTCATAATGAAAGAAACCGGATTTTTATCATAAGTGCCCAAGAGGAAGTTGGTATTCACGACCAGCGTATCGCGCGTCTCAATATAACGGGAAGATGTTTCGATTTCAATCATTTCTTCTTCTTCCTGAATGTAAATTTTTAGGTAATCTTCCAATTGATTTTCAGTGGACTCGTCCACGTCGTTCAAATCAATCCATAATATATCATTTTCCGGAATTTGTTTGATAAATTCGATGCTACGGCTGACTTTAACCGTATCATCCTTTCTATAAAAAAGTTTGAATTCGGACATATATTACAGATTTAAATAGTATGGAACATTTGTATTTATCTCGACGCCCTTCGCTTTTTGCAAAAGACATGCAAAGATATATAAATTTTCTGACTTATACTATGCCGTTACTCCATTAAATGCGTTTCCATGATTTGTTTCATGGAAAAATTTTCCAGTCCCAAATAATAAGAAGCCGTATCTACAACAGCTTGCAACGGCAATAAACCAATGAGTTCGGTGCAGGAAATAGAAACTCCATATCGTTGAGCTTCAAAGCGAATCATTTCCACGGCTTGGTAAATAGCTGTTTTTGTATAATCCGTTAAATTCATGGAAACCTGAACCTTGTTTTGGTCTTTCAATTCGACTCCCATCGCTTTGCAAAACCGCAATCCGCCGCCGATAAAGCGCACTTTTTTCGCAATTTTGTCGGCAATTTCCAATTTGTCCGTATTTAAATTCACGTTGAAAGCAATCAGCGGCATACGTGCGCCGACCACTGAAGCGCCGGCCGTAGGATGCCGTTCGTCCGGGCCGAAATCGGGTTTCCATTCGGGCAGTTTCATTTTCCCGGTTAATCCTCCAAATTCACCTTTCCTGATAGCGGCCAGATTTTGACGATGCTCCGCTGAAGCTGATTTTTCGTACAAATAAACCGGAAGTGCATATTTTTCGGCAAGCATCCGCGCCGTATCTTTTGCCAAAGCATCCGCTTCTTCGAGATTCATTCCTTTAAGCGGGATAAACGGAATGACGTCGGCAGCACCGATTCTTGGGTGCTGACCTTCATGCCGCGTCAAATCAATTTCTTTGACGGCAACTCCAACCGCTTCAATTATAGCCGATTTCATTGCTTCCGGTTCGCCGATAGCTGTGACGACCATTCGGTTATGGTCTTTGTCGTTGCTGTAATCCAACAATTTAATGTTTTCTTTCGCCCGGAAAGCGTTTACGATTCGTTCTATTTTTTTTAAGTCTCGTCCTTCGCTGAAGTTGGGGACACATTCGACGATTTTATTCATAATAAAACAACGAATTACGCTTTTGTTTTGTCTTATGGGATACGACTTGGGGTGTTTTCGAGAGTTTCATTTGACCACCTCTGACCCGCCTTTGTCTGCATAAAACTGCAATGCAAAAGTACAAACAATTTTCGAGAGGGACAAAAATTGGCTAAATCTTTTTTTGAGGTGCTATTGCCTTTTTCAATGTATTTAAGAATCATAAAAATTAGTAACTCATGTTACGCATCAGTCAATGTTACGTTGTCCTGAAAGGACATTATTTT
>JAISWH010000114.1 GCA_031271125.1 Dysgonamonadaceae bacterium | reverse complement strand
TTGTTGTCCTGCCAGGATTCGAACCCAGACAAGCGGAACCAGAATCCGATGTGCTACCGTTACACCACAGGACATTGATTTCGGCCTGCAAAGATACAAAGTTTTACTAAAAAACAAAGAAGAATCTTGTAAAAACACAAATAATTCTTATCTTCACACCGAATTTTCAAACAACTCAAATAAGAATGAAAAAAGTATTTGTCAGCGGATGCTACGATATGCTCCACAGTGGCCACGTGGCATTCTTTGAAGAAGCCGCCACCCACGGCGAACTCTATGTTGGCATCGGTTCGGACAAAACATTGTACGAACTGAAAGCCCGATGGCCGGTGAATAACGAAAAAGAACGCCTCTACATGGTGAAGGCTCTCAAATCGGTTAAAGATGCATGGGTAAACAGCGGTAGCGGGTTGATCGATTTTCTGGAAGAAATCAAACAATTGAAACCGGATATTTTTTTCGTCAACAGCGACGGACACAGCATACTGAAAGAACAATTATGCAAAGACTTGAATATTAAATACATTGTCAGTAAACGGGTACCGCATGAAAATCTGCCCGTCCGTTCTACTACTTCCTTACGGAGCGAGTGCCGGATTCCTTACCGTATCGATTTAGCCGGCGGCTGGTTAGACCAACCCAATGTGAGTAGCCTCTATCCGGGACCGGTATTGACTATTTCCATCGAACCCGATTACGATTTCAACGATCGGAGCGGTATGTCTACCAGTTCGCGCAAAAAAGCTATCGAACTTTGGCAGGTAGATATTCCGGCAGGCGATAAAGAAAAATTAGCCCGCACGCTCTTTTGTTTTGAAAATCCTCCCGGAACAAAATACGTGAGCGGTTCGCAGGATGCGCTGGGCATTGTCTTACCCGGACTGAATTACCTGCAATACGACGGTAGCTACTGGCCTTCAAAAATCGAAAGCATCCCGGATAGTCCATTGCTGACATGGATAGAAGAACGGCTTTGTCTGCTTCCGCTTTACCCGCGCCAAAGCAGTTACGATGTGTTAGCCAATACCCATATCACAGTCGAAGGCGCAAAAAAACTCAGCGATGCCGCCAACGATTGTTGGAAAGCAATACAGGCGCAGGACATCCGCGCATTCGGCAAAGCGATGCGCGACAGCTTTGAAGCGCAAATCGCCTTGTATCCGAATATGGTAACACCCGATATTTTCAAATTGCTCGATCAATACAAAAACCGTATGTTCGGCTGGAAACTAAGCGGAGCCGGCGGTGGTGGCTACCTGATATTTGTCGGCGAAACACCTATCGAGAATGCGATTCAAATCCGGATACGGCGGGGTGAATAAATAGAAAAACCAACGAAATTTTCGGCGTTTTTTATGTGAAATTACAGGAAAACTATTACCTTTGCAGCGGATAACAATGTTCTTATAAAATGATTAATCGCATCTTAATTCGCATTAAAGTTCTTCAGATAGTCTATGCGTACTGTCAAAAAAACAGCGCCGATTTGAATGGCGCCGAAAAGGCATTAACCCGCAGCCTGCAAAAAGCGTTCGATCTTTACCACTATCTCCTTATTCTGATAACCGCCCTCACCGACGCCGAACAAAAAAAAATCGATGCATTGCAATATAAATTTCTTCCTACGGAAGAAGAACGCAATCCGAACCTGCGTTTAGCCAACAATCGCTTGGCCGAACAATTGCGGACCAACGAAACGATGGAGAAATTTGTCAATCGAAACGGATTTTTTTGGATGAACGACGACTCTTTTATCCGCAATCTGTTAAATACTATTGTAAAATCGAATATTTATAAAGATTACCTCGAATCGGACGATACTTACGAAAGCGATCAGGAATTTTGGCGGAAAGTATTCAAAGAGATTATTCTGGAAAATGCCGAATTGCCGGAAATTTTAGAAGAAAAAGATATTTATTGGACTGACGATTTGGATATTATCGGCACGTTCGTACTGAAAACCATTAAACGCTTTAAACCCGCAGAAGACCGGAAACAGAAATTACTCCCGATGTTCCGCGATGAAGAAGACCATCGGTTCGCTATTCAATTACTGCATCGTTCTATTTTGGAACATGAAGAAAATACTACTTTGATTAATAAACAAATTCAGAACTGGGATTTGGGACGGATTGCCTCCATCGATCTTTGTATCATGCAAATCGCTCTGGCAGAAATCAAGAATTTCCCATCTATTCCCATCAGCGTATCCTTGAACGAGTATATCGAGTTGGCGTGGTATTACAGTACTCCTAAAAGCGGCACTTTTATCAATGGTATTTTAGACGGTATTGTTACGGAATTGAAAAATGAACACAAGTTATTGAAAATTTGATTATATTTGTCCTCTCAAATCATTAAACTTAAAAAAAATGACATTAAGTATTTTATTAGACACACAAGCGCCGGGAGGTTTCCTTGGCGGTGGCGGAAGCGGTTTATTAATGATCGTTCTCCTGTTCGTAGTTATGTGGTTTTTCATGATTCGCCCGCAACAAAAGCGGCAAAAAGAAATCGAAAAGCAACGCGCCGCATTGAAAACCGGCGACAAAGTAGTAACTTCAGGCGGTTTGCATGGTAAACTGAAAGAAATCAACGATTACGATTATGTAATTGAAATCGCCGAAGGCGTGAAAGTGAAAGTCGACAAGGCTTCTGTATTTGCAGCGCCCAATGACACTCCATCCGGTAAATAAGGAAGAAATACAACGGAAGACCAGGACGTTTTTCCGCAGTCGGAAATGGAAAGAACTTTTGGTCTTCCTCCTTTTTGTTGCAATTGCTTTCGTTTTCTGGTTGATGCAATATTTCCAGCAAACAAGCGATTACGATACTTCCGCTTTTTCACGGAATCCATATCCCGAAACAACGATGGTTAATGATTCGTTGCACGGGGAAGGAAAAGAAATTCCTGTCCGTATCGACGGAATGCTTTCACCGGCCAACGGCTACCGATTTATTGATAGCCTGCAAATTGAACCGGACAAGGTATGGGTGTATGGTGATAAAAAAATTCTGGACACTTTGCAATGGATTTATACTTCGACCCTAAACGAGGCAAACATACAAAAAAATATCAACTTCATCGTAAAACTGCAAACGCCGAAAGGTCTTAGCGCTTCCGTCCAGAAAGTCAGGTTAACCGCAACCCTCGAAAAATATGCAGAGAAAAAATTTGAATTGCTGTTAATCTGCCCGAATGTTCCGGATGATATTCACGTGCGTTTTTTTCCTTCGACGGTGGAAATTGTTTGCTATATTTCATTGAATAATTACGCCTCTTTGAAAGCGGAGGATTTGGAAGTAGGCGTCGATTACAACGAATTGCTTCAAAATACAAACGTGAATATTCTGCCTGCACTGCTCCGTAAACCCCAAGGGCTGGACGATTACCGCATTGTTCCCGAAACGGTGGAATATCTCATCGAACAAAAATGGGATTTATGAAAGTTGTCGGTATCACAGGCGGCATCGGTAGCGGTAAATCCGTTGTGTCGAAATTGCTGGAAATTAACGATATTCCAGTCTACAATACCGATATTGCGGCTAAAAAAATCCATGATATTTCCCAAACGGTAAGAGAAAAACTGTCTGCCCGTTTTGGTTCGGAACTGTACGAACCGTATGGTCTGTTGAATCGTCCGATGCTGGCTGCGCTGATTTTCAGCCATCCGGAAAACCGCGATTTTGTTCATTCCGTCGTACATCCCGCTGTAGAAGAAGATTTCTTGGAATGGAAAACCGCACAAGAAGGCCGGACACTGTTAGGCATTGAGTCTGCTCTTTTATTTGAATCCGGATTAAAACGATGGATAGATCTCAGCATCAATGTATCGGCTCCTTTGGAAATACGCATTCTGCGGACGCAGAAAAGGGATCATCTCGACCGGGAAGCCGTTTTAAGCCGAATTCGCAATCAGATATCGGAAGAAGAACGAAGTGCACTGGCCGATTACACCTTTATAAATGATGACCGGCAGGCACTGTTGCCTCAAGTAGAAAATTGGCTGAAATTTGTAAAATCCGAATGAATTTGCTTAACTTTGCACGTTCATTAGAAAAATATTTCAATATGTTGAAAGAAATTTTATCCGTTTCCGGTAAACCCGGATTATTTAAATTGATTTCCCAAGGAAAAAACATGTTTATTGTCGAATCATTGATCGACCACAAACGGGGACCGGTATATGTGCGCGACAAGGTGATATCGTTAGGCGATATATCCATCTATACCGAAAGCGAAGATATTCCGTTGAGAAAAGTACTCCAGCAGATTAAAGAAAAACAAAACGGACAGGCCATCGATTTCGATCCGGCGACAATTACCTCCGAAGAATTACGATCGTGGTTTGCCGGAATCCTTCCCGATTTTGATAAACAACGGGTATATCCTTCCGACATCAAAAAGGCTATGTTGTGGTATAATCTCTTGATGAAAGAAGGTTTTACCGATTTTGAAGAAAGTGAACAAACGGAGCCAACGGAAAATTCAGAAAATTCAGAAAATCCGGAAGATCCGGAAGATTCAAAAAATAATCTCTAATTTGATACACTTATGATTGAATATGATGACGAAATAGCCGTAAAATTCATCGGAAATCATCTTCCGTCGGATTTAAAAGAACAATTTCCGGAAGACACCCTGTATTATATATTGGACGTCATTTGCGAATTTTACGAAAACCATGATTGGTTGAGCGAAGAAGATGAGGAAAAGGAAGAAAAAGAACTCATCCGGTTTATTATCCGACAAGCAAGCAAAGATGCAATCGGGCGATTTAGTGAAGAAGAAATCCGACTGGTGTTAGCCGCAGAGGCTGCATATTCCGATACACTGGATATTTCCGAATAATTTTTAAACCCAAATGCCTGAAAATTGACGAATTGGCATGGATTTTGCTGTCCATAGCATAGAAAGAAACTAATTTATTAAATATTTAAGTACAATGAAAAAAGTAAATGTATTCGCAAGTTTATTATTGTGTGTGGCAATTGTTTTTGCCGGATGTAATGCCAGTAATACTGCCAAAGGAACAGGAATTGGTGCCGCTGGAGGCGGTGGAATAGGAGCTGTTATCGGCGCATTAATCGGTGGAAAACAAGGCGCTGCATGGGGCGCTGGAATTGGAGCTGTAGTCGGCGGTGGCGCCGGCGCATTGATCGGCAACAAAATGGATAAACAAAAGAAAGAATTGGAAGCCATTAACGGCGCGCAAGTGGAATCCGCTAATGACGGGCAGGCCATCAAAGTAACTTTCGATTCGGGTATCCTGTTTGCAACTAATTTGAGCACATTGAACACTTCTTCTAAAACAGCGTTGACCCAATTCGCCAATTCGTTGAAAACGAATCCGGACACCTATGTGGAAATTTACGGACATACCGACAGCACCGGAAACGACAAAATCAACATCCCTCTGTCGGAACAAAGAGCGAACTCCGTAGAAAAATTCTTGGAAAACCAAGGCGTTTCTGTTTCCCGTATGGCATCCCAAGGACTCGGTTCTTCTCAACCGGTAGCCGATAACGGCACCGTAGCCGGACGTCAACAAAATCGTCGTGTTGAAATCTATATTCTTCCGAACGAAAAAATGATTCGGGAAGCGCAGGCGGGAACGTTGAAATAATTCCTGATACACTTCGTTTTCCTCTGTCATGACAGGCTTGACCCGCCATCCCCCGAACGGTGTTTATTATCATTCGTTGGGGGATGGCGGGTTCGGTTTGTTACGCATAAAACAGCTTCCGGTTGGGCTTGCGTAAAGAGTAACGGTCGAGGTACGAAAGCAGTAATAATCCAATTACATCATTCATTCAATTGTTTGCTAAGGTTTTTATTGTTCATCAGCGATTTCATCAATCGTTTTATACTTCGTTTTGTAATTGTCTTCACAATCATTTTATGAAATGGGCGGATGAAGAAAAAGTAAATTTTTCCCAAAGCATTGTGAAAGTGGACAAGCGTTATGATGCTTATTTTCAGCTGACTGTTATTCAGCTTTTCGATATGGACAGACATTTCAGCTGTGAGATGTTTATCGGTAAGGCGCATAACGGTTTCGTCGGCAGTTTTTGCAGGAATGGTCAATAAACCCAGTGGATTGCCGGTACGAATAGCTTCTTCAAATTTTTGCCCGGAATTTTTTTCGGAACTGCCCGCTTTCAGTCCGAAAGGTTTAACAAGCCGGTCCCTTAATTTAAACAGCATTTGCAGCCATTTTGGAAAATCCGTCCAAATGGCAACGAGTATATTGTCCGGCGTTAACCGGCTGTGTTCAGGGATAATAACCGAATACGTTTCTACATAACCGGCAGGCAAAAAATTCCTTGTCTGCGAGTTTTCGGGTAATAACGATTTGATGATTTTCATGATTTTACATTTTCAAAATGCTGTAATAATGCTCGTCAATGATTTTATCGTTTTTGATTGCCGCCTGTTTCAATATCGCTTCCCGCTCGAATCCGGCTTTTTGCAACACCCGTTGAGAGGCAAGGTTGAAATCAAAAACAGGCGCGTATATTTTATACAATTCAGGGAAATTCAAAAAAACATATTCCGTCATTTCCTTTACAGCGGCGGTCATAATACCTCTGTTCCAGTAATCTTCGCCTAACCAGTAACCGATTTCCGCACTGATTCGTTCCACATCGGTTTGAGGCACAATACCCATTCCGCCAACGGCTTTTCCGTCAATCACGATTGCCCTGTCGGTTGCAGGCGCAGGTTTTGCCAGCACCATTTCGATAAACTGTCGCCCGTCTTCTTCCGAATAGGGATTTGGAAAATAATCACGCACATTGTTCCAAATGTGGATATTGTTTGCATTTTCGGCAAGCGAAGCGACGTCGGACAATCGCCATTCGCGGAGTTTGTATTTTGTTGTT
The DNA here is from genome assembly GCA_031271125.1 of Dysgonamonadaceae bacterium. Lineage (GTDB taxonomy): Bacteria > Bacteroidota > Bacteroidia > Bacteroidales > Azobacteroidaceae > Azobacteroides. Next base: position 430 of record JAISWH010000114.1, on the reverse strand, counting down.
TCCATTCTAATTTTCCATAAAACGTTTCTGGCATTTCACCACTGTAAATTTCAACGAAGGATTATTTTTCAAAAGTTTAACCGGCTCATCCATCTCTGAAAAATCCGTCAATCCATATTCCCCAAATTCCCGCCTGATGGATTCCGAATCATAAAAAAACAGTTTTGCGCCGCTTGTCATCAAAAAACGGTTTTTGCTTAGTTGCTTTCCTTTCCCGTACATTGAATCATTTTTTGAAATCGTCGAAAAAATCATCCATCCGTTCGGTTTTAATTGGGCATGGCAATCGTTGATAAATTTCTTTCGTTCATGCTTGTTCAGTAAATGAATCAGTGCATAGCAATATATTCCATCGTAGAATTTATTATCAAAAGGCATGTCGGTTACAGAACCGTGATATATCGGAATATTATTATTGTGAATTTTTGCC
>JAISWH010000109.1 GCA_031271125.1 Dysgonamonadaceae bacterium | reverse complement strand
AAGCTGAGAGCTTTGGGCTGCGAATTTCACCGTAGAGGCGGCAACCACGATATTTGGAATTACGAAAACGGACGAAAATTCCCTTTTGCAAGACATTCCGATATTGACGAAAGATTAGCTATGTCGATGATAAACAAAGCCAGGCAAAACAGGGGAAATTAGCCCCCTGTTTTAATCAACATTTTATTATTTAAATATTTAGATATGAAAACTTTAAAAATTACCATCGCAATCATCAAAAACGGAATTGAGGGATATGTATGTTCCTGCGATTATCCATTTAAACATTTCTATCTGGGCGGATGTGGCGCTACGGTAGAAGAAGCAAAAGAAGACTGCTTTACATTTTACGATGAAATGAAACAGGAATATCCGGAAGAAAATTTTCCCGAATTAGAAGTATCATGGGTATTCGATTTCCCAAGTTTCTTTAATCATTTTGATTTCTTAAATATAACGAAAGTAGCGAAATATGCAGAAATGAATCCGTCGAACTTCCGGCACTACGCCGCAGGATCAAAGAATATGTCACAAAAACAATTTTCAAAAGTAAAACAGGCGTTTAACAGAATGGCGGACGAATTGAAAGCGAGTACACTCACAATGTAGTCTATCCGGCCTGCTGTTTTTTTTAATCAACGACGCGCCCGCTCCCCAAAAAGAGCGGTTTTTTTTATGTTATATAATATGTTTTTCCGAATTAACAACCCAAAAACACTCTATTTTAAAAAGTTACTTACTACTTATTTTGTAATTTATTTGTAATTTTTTCGGCAAATATAGCAAAATTATTGTGATATTTTGGCAAAAACGAGGGATAAATTTGTGTTTTTGAAGTCTTATAATGATTATTAGATTTCAATAACTTGCCTGTAACCAATGTGTTAAGCGGAGTTATTTTTTGTGATCCGGGCGGGATTCGAACCCACGACCCACAGCTTAGAAGGCTGTTGCTCTATCCAGCTGAGCTACCGGACCATGCCTTAAATTTGTTTTTGCGGCCACAAAGATACATAAATTCGTTTGAAATAGCAAAAAGAGTTTGGTTTTCTTCGTTTCGCAAATTATTTCACCGGTAAAGTAAACAAAAATTCCAATCCGCCGCTGAGCCGGTTTTTCACGGAAATGGATCCGCCGTGGAAAGCAATCCCGTTTTTAACAATCGACAGGCCTAATCCCGAACCGCCCGTATCGCGGGTACGTCCTTCTTCGACACGGTAAAAACGTTCAAATAAACGGGAAAGATGCTTCTCGTTTTTGATGCCGACGCCGTTATCCGAGAAAGAGAAGTAAGCCAAATTCCCTTCTTGGTTGTATCGGCTGATTTCAACGGTAAGGCTTTCGCCGGCATGGTTAATGACATTATCCATCAAATTGCGGAAAACGGAGTAGAGCAGGTTTTCATTTCCCAAAACACTCAAATCGCGGGAAATCGTCGACCGGACTACAATGTTTTTCGCTTGTAAGGATGCACCCAAATCCGATTCGACTTTATCAATGACATCTTGCAACACAATGCGTTTGAATTGGAAAGAACCGGGCGATTCACTGATTTTCGACAATAAAGTCATGTCGCGAATCAGTTCCGAGAGCGTGATGATTTGTTCGTAAGCCTTGGAAACAAATTCATGTTCTTTTTCACGGTCGAGTTTATTGTCGAGAATGGTTTCGAGGTAGCCGCGGATTCCCGTCACAGGCGTACGAAGTTCGTGGGCGATGTTTCCGGTTAATTCTCTCTTTAACAGCTTGTTTTGTTCTTGCCGGGTATTGTCGTTCAACACGATTTCAAAGCTTTGGTCTTCAAAAACATTGACTCGTCCGGCGAAGAACTTACCTTGTTTGCGGAAAGAGGTTTCAAAATAATCCTTATCCTTCCGGTCATTGAGAAAGGCGACGACGTCTAAAAAAACCGCTTCGTTCAGGATTACGGACGAATCGAGTGTAATGTGGTCGCTAAGAACGTTTAAATACTGGAGGAACAGGCCGTTGTAAAAAGCGACTTTGCGGTTGGGGGTAAAGAAACAAATCCCTTCGGCCGAACTCTGGATGTGCATCAAGAGCTTCCGGTGTTCGAGCGATAATTTCACCTCGCTTTCTTTCAACCGCCTGTAATCTTCGGCGATTTGCCTGCTTACCGTCCCTGTTTCATCGTCCGGGAAATCCGGCATATTTACGGAAAAGTTTTTATTGACAGCGGTCGAATAATCGCTCAACCGTTTGATTGTCCGGCCAAACCGGTGTGCGGTATAATTAATAAACGCAATGGCGAGTACAGACAGGATCAGCAGGTAATAAACGAAAGCGCCGTCGGGTCTAAGCAAGCGCCGGATTTGCAGGTCGTAGGGCAAAGCAAGCCGTATGTAATGGCTACCCGAATGTTTGGCATAATACAGGTACGATTTGCGCGTGGAAGCGGAAAGGCGAATGTCGCTTCCTTTCCCGGTCTTTGCCGCTTTCCGTATTTCGGGCCGTCCGGCATGATTTTCCGTTTGGGATAAATCATCCAAACGATTGTCGTATAATACTTTCCCGTCATTATTTATAATCGTTATGCGAAGATTGCCGGGGAAAAGATGAAGCAGGCTGTCCGAACCGGCTTTGTTGAAACCGCTCCGGAGAAGACAGGGATAAATTATATCCGCGTAACTGTCCAAACGTTCTTCCATGATTTCCCTTTTGTGATTTTTTTCGCGTGGAAGTTCAAAAACCACTAAGCTAATGGAAAAAATCACCAGTATTAAACAAAAACTGAGTGCGAGTTTGCGGGCAAAAGATTGTTTCATTTTCCGGAATCATTAAAGCGGTAACCATATCCGGGGCGGCTGGTAATTATGGAAGCCTTGTCGCCCAATTTTTTACGTAACCTGCCGATGTGAACGTCGATCGTTCGCTCGGTAATATAGGGAGCATCTTTCCAGATGAGGTCGATGATGTCTTCGCGTTCGAATACCCGCGAGGAATTGGAAGCCAAAAGCGTGATGATTTCAAATTCCGTCCTTGTCAGCGGAACGATTTCCTCGCCGATAATCAGCTCTTTGGTATCAAAATCAATGGTAAGGTCGTTGAAAACCAGTTTGTTTTCGGCTTTTTCGATATTTGGGCCGGATTCTTGCTTTTTTTGCCGGGTTTCCGTGCGTTTCAGCACAGCCTTCACGCGGGCAATGACTTCTTTAATCGAAAACGGTTTGGAAATGTAATCGTCGCCGCCAACCGAAAAGCCGGTAAGCATATCGTTTTCGGTATCTTTGGCCGTCAGGAAAATAATCGGAACCGGATTTTCTTCTTTCCGCAGTTTTTCCGCCATTTTGTATCCCGACATGCCGCCCATCATGACGTCCAGTAAAATCAGCGAATGTCCGGGCGTCAGTTTTTCCAGCGCTTCTTCGGCGGAATAGGCACATTCTACTTCATACCCTTCGTTGCTGAGGTTAAATTCCAGAATTTCGCATATATTTTTCCCGTCATCGACGACTAATATTTTTTCTGCCATAGATTGCCATATTCGTTTCCGTATATCGTTTGTATTTGTTTTTTTAATGGTTGCAAATCATTTTGAATAACATACCAAATTTCCTTGTCGCTAATTTGGTAATAACCATGTACTAATATGTGACGCAAGTCAATAATCACTTGCCATTCGATTCCGGCATGTTTTTCCGTGAATTCTTTCGTGAGTTTATAACTTGCTTCACCTATAATTTCTAAATTTTTAATAATTGCAAAACGTAAAATCTTATTAGACTGATAATCTTCGATATTTACACCCTGTGTAAATTCAAAAAGATTATCAATTGCTTCTAAAATGTGCTCCAGTCGGCCCTTATCTCTAATTTTATCTCTCATAAATTAATATTTTATCTTCTTCTACGGATTGTTGGGCAAATTTCTTTATACATCCTTCTTCTACCAAATCAATTTTTTTATGCAATAAATCTTGCAGTTTATGTCTTATTCTTATGTGGTCGAACAATGAGATTTCGGCATTTTCATCAAATTTTACCAAAATATCCACATCACTTTTGCGCGTTTGTTCACCCCGTGCGTAAGAACCGAATACCCATGCTTTTTCAACAGGATAAGCGGGGAAAAAGTTCTGCAATTTTTTAATAAGTGTTTGTTGCATTGCGTTAAAATCTTTTTTTGTATCACTTGCAAAGATAGCGACTTTTTATTACATAAACCGAATTTCATTTGAACTTTTCGCACCCTGTTGTCATTCCTCTACGCATTGTTTCGGCTATGTTTCAAAACTTTGGCGTCAATATAAAATACAATTTCCTCGACAATGTTGCTGCAATGATCGCCGATGCGTTCAATTTTGCGAATGACCAGCATGGTTTTTAATCCGTTTTCGGCGTCAATTTTTTTGCTTCGAATGGCTTCCGCCAATATTTTGATTGCATTCCGGTAAATTTCATCCACCGCTTCGTCTCTCGCCAGAATCTTACCCGAAAGCCGGGTATTTTCCGATTCCAGCGCTACATAACTGTCCGAAAGCATTTCGATGACCGCGTCAAACATGATTTCTACCTGTAAATCTTCTTTCAAGTCACCGCTTTCGGAATTGGCGCTCTCATCAATGATGTATTTGGCAATTCCGTCGGCAAAATCGGCGATGCGTTCCAGCGTGATACTGATTTTGATCAGTGAAAGTACCAAACGCAAGTCGATGGCAACCGGATTATACAAAGCGATGTAATTCTCGCAATCGCTGTCAATCTTCAACTCGAAGGAATTGACTCGTTTCTCGCGGCTGGCGACTTCCCGCGCTAATTCGATGTCGTTACTCAAAAAAGCCTGTTTCACCTTTTCTAATTGCGAAAGGACCAGACGCCACATTTCGCTGACTTCTTCTTTTAATGTAATTAGTTCTTTTTCCGTATGCTTCATAATAATTTAATTAACCTCTCCCGACAGAAAGATGCAAGACCACCTCCTCCAAAGGAGGGGGCAGGTGTTTACCCAAACCGCCCGGTGATATAATTCTGTGTTTCTTCCTTTTCGGGACTCAGGAATATTTTTTTCGTATCGTTGTATTCAATCAGTTCACCCAGCATGAAAAAGCCGGTTTTGTCGCTTACGCGGGCGGCCTGCTGCATGTTGTGCGTAACAATCACAATCGTGTAATCCTTTTTCAGTATATGGATTAAGTCTTCGATTTTGGAAGTCGAAATCGGGTCGAGCGCCGAAGCCGGTTCGTCCATCAGGATGACGGAAGGTGAAATAGCTAAAGCGCGGGCGATACACAACCGTTGCTGTTGCCCGCCCGAAAGCTCGAAAGCCGATTTTTTCAGTTTGTCTTTCACTTCCTCCCAGAGGGCGGCGCTTTTCAGGGATTCTTCCACCCGTCCGGCGACAAACCGTTTATCGTTGATTCCGGCTACCCGAAGCCCGTAAGCCACGTTTTCAAAAATAGATTTCGGAAAAGGATTCGGTTTCTGGAAAACCATCCCGACCCGTTTCCGCAGGTTCGTTACATCGACGGATTTGTGGTAAATATCTTCCCCGTCGATCAAACATTCGCCGGTCAGGTGCGTGTCGGGAATCAAATCGTTCATCCGGTTGAACAACCGCAAAAAAGTTGATTTCCCGCAACCCGAAGGGCCGATAAACGCTGTGACCGTATGGTCTTCAATTTTCATGTCGATATTTTTCAAAGCATGAAAACTGCCGTAATAAAAATCAATATTCCTCGTTTCAAGCATGATGTTTTTGTAATTTTTTTCGTAAAAAGGAAGCGGATACATTGATAATTAATACAATGACGATCAATACCAAAGCCGTCCCGTAAGCCATCGGGCGGGTCGCTTCCAGGTCGGTTCCGCTCACGGCAATCACATACAGATGATACGGGAGAGCCATCACCTGGTCATATATCGAATGAGGCAGCTGTGGCAGGAAATACGCGGCAACCGTGAAAAGAATCGGCGCCGTTTC
>JAISWH010000096.1 GCA_031271125.1 Dysgonamonadaceae bacterium | reverse complement strand
TTGCCCAAAGCCAGTCACAGCTACGACGGCGCACACGGCTGGAACACCGAATGGCCGCGTATCCGCGACGTCGGCACGGACGCCCAACCCGACTACCTGATGACAATGCACGGCCTTTTCTGGCGTTTTCCGGCAACATTCACCTCCGGCAACTCGGCCGGTATCCGCCCGCGCTCCGCCTATCTGAAAGTCATCGGCGATTTTGCCCGCTGGAACGACCAATTAGTGTTCGGCTGCGACGATTCCGCACAAAAGGAGTTTCTCAACAAGCGCAAGGCGAAAGGCGGCATCGAAGGGCCGGGACAGTCGAACTCCAACCTCTGGTTTACCTCCCTTTCCCGTCCGGACGAACTTGGGCCTGCGACGGCCGAAGGCGCCGTATGGAAAGCCGAAAGCGTCGACGCCGGCGAAGTCTCCGAACCGTTCCTCTTCGACGGATGGGCGATTCGTACCTGCTGGATAGAAAACAGGGGCGCACAGCCCGTCACCTTCACGTTCGAGACCGACGTCGCCGGCAACGACAGTTGGCGTGTGCTTAAATCCGTCGCTGTACCCGCCGCCGATGCTGTGCATGTTGCTTTCCTTCCCGAAGAAAAGGGCGAATGGGTGCGTGTCAGGACAGACGCACGCACAGTAGCTACCGTCAGTTTCAACTATGCGTCGCCCGACCGTCGTCCTCCGGTTGCGCCCGACGGAATATTCGCCGGGCTGACATCCGTCGAAAGCAGCCGGTCGCTGGGCGGACTGCTGTACGGACTGGGCGACAACCGCCGTGCGCTTGGACTGCTGGCCTGCAGCATCACCGGTAACGGCGAAACGACTGAAACGGGCTACTACGAAATGGGCGACAGGCTGACGCTGACGCGCACGGACGACGCCAAAACGTCCGATTTCATCCGCACCCGCTTTGCCATCCCCCGACAGGCCGTTACCGTCGATGACGCTTCGGCGCTGATTGTCGACGACCTCGGCCGCCGCTGGCGTCTTCCGCTGGGTAACGAAGCCTTCGCTCCGCTGACGAATAGCGGCGCCCTGCGCATCTGCCGCGAAGTAGCTACCGAGCGCGACCTGTTCAATTGTCTGGGCGCCTTCTACGAACTCCCCGCCGAGAACGCCGACGGGTATGCCAAAATACGCCCCGTCGCCTCGCATAACTTCCGTATCCACGACTATGCTTCGTATCGCGGCATGATCGTCCTCACCGGCGTGACGCCCGAAGAAGGGCGCAGCAATCCTCACATCATCGTTTCTGACGACCGGAAAGCCGCCGTATGGGTTGGCGTCATCGACGACCTGTGGCAGTTGGGCAAGCCCGTCGGACACGGAGGCCCGTGGAAAAACACACAGGTAAATGCCGGAGAAAAATCCGACCCGTACCTGTGCGGCTTTTATGATAAAAAGTCGTTATCTTTGTCGCATCAGTCAGATAAGGACGTTGTGTTCACTATCGAAGCCGACCCGACCGGAAACGGCGACTGGATGAAATACGCCGCCTGTACCGTCAAATCGGGCGAAACATGGAAACACACGTTTCCGGATACATTCCAGGCGCGATGGATACGGTTCACATCCGGCGTTACCGCCGTGGTCACGGCATGGCTGGAATACGAATAGCGCTTGTACATTCGTGGCATAAGAATGAAGGCTTGTTGTAACAAATTGGACAGCAAAACGAATTTATCCATATATTTAATAAAAAACAGATCGCATGAAAAGACAAAATATTATCTTCCTGACCGTGGCGTTGCTGTGCACCCTGCACGCTTCCGCCGCCGACTGTCTCCTCGAAGCCGAGAGCTTCACGCACAAGGGCGGCTGGGTTGTTGACCAGCAGTTTATGGATCAGATGGGGTCGCCCTATCTGATGGCGCATGGGATGGGAACGCCCGTCGCGGACGCTTCGACACAAATTACCCTGCCCGAAGCGGGGACGTATTACGTCTATGTCCGCACGTTCAACTGGACGTCACCGTGGCACGAAGGCGAGGGGCCGGGCAAATTCCGCCTGCTCGTGGGCGGCAAACAGCTGGTATCGCCGCTGGGGGCCGAAGGAACGGAGTGGATGTGGCAGGTCGCAGGGAAAGTCACGGTACGCGATCCACAGGCCGTAGTCGTCACACTTCAGGACATGACCGGCTTCAACGGCCGCTGCGACGCCATCTATTTCACTACGGACGGACATCAGGCGCCGCCGGCAGATGTCGCCGAACTCGATCGCTTCCGGCGGAAGGCGCTGAACCTTCCCGACATGCCTGACAGTGCGGGCGCGTTCGATTTCGTCGTCGTAGGCGGAGGCATCGCCGGGATGAGCGCCGCCATCGCCGCTGCGCGGCTGGGGTGCAAAGTGGCGCTCATCAACGACCGTCCCGTGCTGGGCGGAAACAACAGTTCGGAGATTCGCGTCCACTTGGGCGGACGGATAGAAACAGGCGTCTATCCTGAACTGGGCAACCTCCAGAAGGAATGGGGACCCTCGCGCGGCGGCAATGCACAGCCCGCCGGCTTCTACGAAGACGGTAAAAAAGCCGAAGCCATCGCCAATGAGCCGAACATCACGCTGTTTGCCGGTTACCGCGCCACAGGCGTGCAAATGAACGGACAAATAATAGCGTCCGTCGTGGCGCAGCATATCGAGACGGGACGCGAGCTGCGTTTCGAAGCGCCTTTATTCTCCGACTGCACAGGCGACGGCACAATAGGCTACCTCGCCGGCGCCGACTACCGCATGGGACGCGAGAGCCGCGACGAGTTCGGCGAAAGCGCCGCCCCCGAACAGGCCGACCGGATGACGATGGGCGCCTCCGTACAGTGGTATTCGGAAGATGCGGGCAAACCTGCGGGTTTCCCAAAATTCAGTTACGGAGTAGAATTTAACGACAGGAACAGCGAAAAAGTAACGATGGGCGAATGGACGTGGGAGACGGGCATGAACCGCGACCAGATCCGCGACTTCGAACGCATCCGCGACTATGGCCTGCTGGTTGTCTATTCCAACTGGAGTTTTCTGAAAAACGGCCTGAAGGAAAACGAACCCTACCGCAACCGCCGTCTGGGTTGGGTAGCATACATTTCGGGCAAACGCGAATCGCGCCGCCTGATGGGCGACTACATCCTCAAGGAAGACGACCTGCGCAAACACGTCGTACACGAAGACGGCACGGCTGCCACAACGTGGTCGATAGACCTGCACTATCCCGACCCGAAGAATACTGCCAATTTTCCCGGTTCCGAGTTCAAATCTATCGCCAAACACACAACGATTTACCCATATCCCGTACCGTACCGCTGCCTCTACTCGCGCAACGTTGACAACCTGTTCATGGCCGGCCGCAACATCAGCGTGACGCACGTAGCGCTGGGTACTACCCGTGTGATGCGCACGACGGGCATGCTGGGCGAAGTCGTCGGCATGGCTGCTTCGCTTTGCCGGAAACACGGCGTCAGTCCTCGCGGCATCTATCAGCGTCATCTGGAAGAATTGAAGGCGCTGATGCGCGAAGGCGTCGGCCGGAAAGGTCTCCCCAACAACCAGAAATACAATGAAGGAGGCACATTAAAGGAACCGCCTGTTGTAAAATGATGTATGATTTCTCAAACCAATTCCATCTGTAACAAGTAAGCGGAACAGGATAGAGCATTAGATTATTTTCGTAGATATCATTTTTTTATTTACCTTTGCCGTATAAAAACGGAATTTGTAGAAATTGTGTCGCCAACCCGCGCCCGGATGCGCGTCTGGGAACGGGGAAGCGGCGAAACTTTGGCTTGCGGAACAGGCGCGTGCGCTGTGGAAGCCGACAGAGGCATTGCCATTGAAGCCGATGAAATATTTGTCAGCGACGGCGCTAAAAGCGATACCGGAAATATCGGCGATATTTTGGGCGAGGGCAATTAGGTAGCGATTACCGATTTTTTGTAAACTATTTAATAATTTGTACTTATGATAAAATATTTAATGTTTACTTTTTTCTGTTTGCTGATGGGTTCTTCCTGCAAGCAGACGCCTCGGACAAATAACGCCGTCGAAATAAAAGTTCCCGTTTTCAATGCCGACAGCGCTTATTTGTACACCGAAAAACAAGTTTCATTCGGTCCGCGTGTTCCCAACACGTCGGCGCACGATGCTTGCGGAACCTATTTAGCCGGCGAATTAAGGCGATTTGGAGCCGCAGTCGTCGAACAACAAGCGAATTTGCATCTTTTGGATCATTCACCGATTGCCATCACAAATATTATCGGCTCTTTCCAGCCGGAAAACAAAAACCGTGTTCTCCTCTGTGCACATTGGGACTCAAGACCTTATGCCGACTACGATCCGGACGGCAAAAACCGGCATACGCCCATTGACGGAGCGAATGACGGAGCCGGAGCATGTGCTGTTTTGTTGGAAATTGCCCGTCAGGTGAATATCACTCAACCAGCCGTAGGACTTGACATTATCTTCTTTGATGCGGAAGATTGGGGCAAACCTAATTTTCCTGTCGCCAACCGGCATTACGGCAATTGGTGCATGGGGTCGGAATATTGGGCGAAAAATCCGCATGTTCCCGATTATACGGCGCGCTACGGGATACTTCTGGATATGGTTAGCGCTCCCGGCGCGCTGTTTTTCAAGGAAATCTTTTCCTCGCAACAAGCTCCCCATGTTGTGAAAAAAGTTTGGGAAGCGGCGCAAGCCGCCGGTTATGATTCCTATTTCTCAAGCCGGCAGGGAGGCTCCATTGAAGATGATCATTTACAGGTGATGAAACACCGGAAAATTCCTTGCATTGATATTATCCAATACGATCCGGATTCCGAAACCGGTTTTGCTTCCTATTGGCATACTTTGGACGACACGATGAAAAATGTAGATAAAAACACTTTACAAGCTGTCGGTCAGACGGTTTTGCAAGTTTTATACAAAGAAAAATAAATATTACCCCCCAACCCTCTAAAGGGGGTATAAAATAAATCATCATGGCAACAATAAACGAAATTCAGGAACAGATTATCGAAGAATTTTCCGTTTTTGAAAATTGGATGGATAAATATGCTTTACTTATCGAAATGGGTAACGGACTTCAACCTATCGACGAAAAGTACAAGACGAAAAACAATCTCATCGAAGGCTGTCAGAGCCGGGTGTGGCTACAGGCCGATTGGGTGGACGGCAAAGTCGTGTTTCAAGGCGACAGCGACGCCGTTATCGTAAAAGGGATTGTTGCCCTGCTGATTCGGACGCTTTCCGGACACACGCCCGATGAAATCCTTTCGGCGGATTTGCATTTTATTGACGACGTCGGTTTGAAAAAACATCTGTCTCCTACGCGCTCCAATGGTTTGTTGGCGATGCTCAAACAGATGAAGCTCTATGCAATTGCTTTTAAGAGTATAAAATAAATACGCTATGTTGTTCGGTAGAGGAAATATGATACGCGATTTTGAAGAATATATCCGTCAGGGTGAACCCGGCAAGATAGAGAAAAGCCAAATCTGGCAAACCGCTATCGGCTTGCAGCAGGTTGACGGCTTAACACCTTCAAAGTATCTTATTGAAACCGCCAAAGAAAATATTGAAGGCGGCATCGTTTTTGACGAGGTAAAAAATCGTATTGATACTTATTATAAAACACTGTCCGGCAAACAAACAGATGCAGACGAAAGAACAGAAGAAGCCGACAAGGTATCAGCCCGAATTGCCGAAATTCTTTCCGAAAAGACCTTTTCATTTTCGCCTGTCGAGTATCTCAACATTCACAGACGGCTGTTCAGCGGAATTTACAAGTTTGCAGGTAAAATCCGCGATTACAACATAACCAAAGCCGAATGGGCGCTTGACGGCGAAACTGTGTTATATGCAAGTGCGGATTATTTGAAGGAAACGCTTGAATACGATTTTAAGGAAGAAAAAGCATTTGTTTACAAAGGTTTAAGCAAACAACAGATTATAGAACACATCGCTCATTTTATTGCTTATTTGTGGCAAATTCATATTTTCGGCGAAGGAAACACACGAACAACAGCAGTTTTTTTAATAAAATATCTTCGCAAACTCGGTTTCAAGAACATAAGCAACAATTTGTTTGCTGAGCATTCGTGGTATTTTCGTAATGCGCTTTTGAGGGCAAATTATGAGGACTTGTCGCGTGGTGTTCATAAAACCGATAAATATCTTGTCCGCTTTCTTTCAAATTTACTTCTTGGGGAAAACAACAGACTTAAAAACAGAGAATTACATATAAATTTTCAAAGTGCAAATGAGACTATAGATGAAAATTCCGGTGGTCAGAAAAACGATTCCGGTGGTCAGAAAAAAAAATCCGGTGGTCAGAAAAAGTGGCCGGAAAAAGCGGCCAAATTGCTTGAACTGCTTGCCGCCAAACCGGATATTACACGAAAAGAATTATCTGAAACATTACAAATCAACCCTTCGGCTGTTCAAAAGTATATAGAAAAACTGAAAAAAGAAGGAATAATTATTCGGGAAGGGTCGGACAAGAAAGGTATTTGGAAAGTAATTAACGATACCGCCAAACAACCACTAATCACTAATCATTATGAATACAAAAATTTCAATCCGCTTCTTTGACGATCGTGAAGTTCGTGCTATTTGGGACGAAGAAAACAACAAATGGTGGTTTTCGGTGCCGGATATTGTAGCCGTTTTGGGTGAGTACAGCGATTACAGCAAAGTTCGTAATTATTGGAAATACCTGAAAAACAAACTGAAAAAAGAACATAACGAGTTGGTTAGTGCCACTAACCAACTCAAATTAACCGCACCGGACGGAAAAAAATATTTAACCGACACGCTCGACAGCGACGGTGTTATCGCTCTCGCCAAACATTTCCCAAATAACAAGGCAATGAAATTCCTCGACTGGTTTTTGTACAGCGAAAACACGATTGACGGGCAGAGCCGCAAAAAAGCATATTCTTTTTTTGAAAGCAACCTCGTTGAGACAAAGGACATCGGCACAACAAAAAGTTTGCAGCAGATTCACGCATATATTTTTGGCGGGCTTTACGATTTTGCCGGACAGATAAGGCAAAAAAACATTTCAAAAGGCGGCTTCCAGTTTGCAGTAGCTCACTTTTTGGGCGGTACATTAAGGCAAATTGAACAAATGCCCGAAAATACATTCGAAGAAATTGCCGATAAATATGTGGAAATGAACATTGCTCACCCATTTATGGAAGGTAATGGGCGAAGCGCTCGCATTTGGCTGGATTTGATATTAAAAAAACGCCTGAAAAAATGTGTTGATTGGAGTAAAATTAACAAAACCGATTATCTGGGTGCAATGGTAAAAAGTTCTATAAACAGTACGACGCTAAAAAACTTGCTGAAAAATGCCCTAACCGACGAAATCAACAGCCGCGAAATGTTTATGAAAGGAATAGATTATTCGTATTATTACGAAGAAAATGAATAATTATGAGAAAACTCAAAATCACGGAACTGAAACGCTTAAGTCCGTCGGAATTTAAAGAGACGAAAAAGATTCCATTGGTCGTCGTTTTGGACAACGTGCGAAGTCTCCACAACGTCGGCTCCGTCTTTCGCACATGCGACGCTTTTTTAGTCGAAGCGGTTTATCTGTGCGGAATTACGGCCACGCCGCCCCATGTCGAAATCCACAAAACGGCTTTAGGCGCCGAAGACTCCGTCGCATGGAAATATTTTGAAAAAACGTTGGACGCAGTTGAAGAACTGAAACAACAAAACTACCATATCGCCGCCATCGAACAAGCCGAAAACAGCGTCTACTTGGAAAAACTTACGCTCACCGGCGGAAAATACGCCGTCATTTTCGGAAATGAAGTCAAAGGCATTGATCAGGAAGTCATGAACCGGTGCGATTCCTGCATCGAGATTCCGCAATTCGGCACTAAACATTCTCTCAATGTCTCGGTTGCGGCCGGAATCATTATCTGGGAAATCTTTAAATTAGTGGTTAGTGATTAGTGGTTAGTGGTTAATGGTTAATGATCGACCACTAATCATTAACCACTAACCACTAACCGTTAACCACTAACCACTAACCACTAACCACTAACCACTAACCGTTAACCACCGCTCCATCTTTCGGAAAAGACTGCTCACCGCATGATTACTAAGCGAAAAATACCAGACCATCGGAACGAAGCAAAACAGGAAACGCTTGGCCGAATACGACAGAACATTATGTATGGTATCCCATTTGTAGTCAATCTGGTAGAGGATAAGCACGTAAAAAAGTGAAGACAATCCGATAGCCAGCAGCACGTAGAGGCTGTCTTTTTTCCGGATAAGAAACCAAAGGTTGGCAAAAAAAGCGATCAGGAAGACGATGAATGTCCATCCGTAATACTGCGTCTGATTATACAGCCCCCACATGTAAGACCTTATGACGCCGGCCTTTTCCGCATCCCAAAACGGATGAGTGACGGCAATACCGTCGGCATACAAACCGTTCAGTTTCTTATACAGCGTCCAAACGATCAGCGGGACAAGCGCCCAAAGAGCCGCCTGCGCAAAACCCCAATAGCGCTTCGACCGGACTGCATCAATAAACAGCAACAGCAACACGGCGGCTGTAAACACAATCCCTTCATTACGGCTCAGGATATTTCCGCCCAGTAATGCCCCGCAAAGCAGCAAGTCTTTTTTCTCCCTCGTTTGAAACCATAGAGACATATAGATAACGCTCAGGGAGGCAAAAACGGCATGAATCACATTGGTCATGGAAAGGGAAGACCAGGCCAGCATTTCGGGCGTCAACAGCATGAAGAAAGTCGCTACAGCCGCTCCCGTCTTACCTGCCGCCCGCGACGTAGCTCCATAAAAAGCCACCAGGAAGAATAGATACATCAGGGCGGGGATGATCTTCGACGTCTCGGCTCCCAACGTATACACATACGCATAACAGAGTTGCACCAAAGGGGCATAAGTGATACAACTGGCCGGACCGTGTACGCCCGGCATATAGCTTTCATCGAAGAGGCTAAGCCCCTTGAACGTATGTTCTTGGGCTGCAATATAGCCGATTGTTTCAAACCCCGCCAGGCTGTCCCGGTCGGTAGGAGGAAAATACATGCACTTGGAAAAGTTCATATACTCCACATAGACCACAGCCAGGATAAAAAGCGCCCACACCAGATTGACGTTTTTCAACGAAAACCTTAACTCCCGCAGGGATGCCCACGCATCCTTGCGATAGAAATAAACAAAGAGGCTCAAACTGGCCATCAACAACGCTTGACTTATCAGCAAAGGCGCCGGCGTTAAAGGAATATCAACCTGATCAAGAAGCAACATCAGAAAGCAGGTAAACGCCATCCCTAACGGGAAAGACAGACCTACTTTTTCTATTAATGTAAATTTCACCGAAAGGCAATGAATAAAGACAAAGCCCGATGCGATGGTTAGAAAAAGACCTAAATATAACATATCATCAACGTTTTACGGGTAATACACCATGTGCGAAAGGAGTCTCCACCTTGTAATCCACCCGTTCGTAGCCTCTCCCATTCACAATGGCCACGTGGGTGATGTCTTTGGCATAACGGTTGGTTTCCATTTCCGAAGGAAGCACTATTTTGCGGGGATAGAGGACGCGTAACCCCCATGTTTTGGTGGAAACATCCTGCTTAAAAGGGCTTTCCATACCTTCCGGGAAAAAGTCTTCAGGGGAAGGATACAGGATAACGGCATCTTCGGGCGTCTCTTTCTTCAGGAATTGAAGGTAAGTGTGGTCGAAGCCCAATTTCATTTCGTTTCGTTGTTCCAACGTCGCGTCGGGATACTTCCGAATAGTGGACATATTCCCTTTCAGCAGGCCGTTATACGCCCAATTATACCCCGGCTGTACTTCTATGCATTTGAAGAGGATGAATCCTGCGGCAAGGACGGCGCATACATTCTTTACCAGCCAAATCGGGAAACCGTTACCTGCGGAAACTGTTTGTTTTGTTTGTTTTGCAGGCGTCTGTTTTACCGGCGGCCTGTTTTTCTGCCGGTAGTTCTTATTGCTGATGTTTTTTGCCATTTTCGTATTGTTTTTATTTTATAAACCGGTATTTCAGTAACGTCCAAATAGCTTTTATTCCGTCGTGCCATTTTAATTTTTTCCCGTCCTTGATGCTGCGCGGATAATAGTGGATGGGCAGTTCCTTTATTTTGTAGCCTAACTTCGATACTTTGGCCGTCACTTCGGGGCAAAATTCAAATCCGGTGCATTGCAGGGGAATAGATTTCAAGAGGCCGGTGTCAAACATTTTGTAACAGGTAGGTTCATCTGTTAAACGCTGTCCATATAATATATTGGCAAAAAAGGAAACCAATCTCCCTCCCAAATAGAATCCGAGATAAGAATGTTTATTTTTCCGTTCGAGAAAACGCGAACCGTATACCACTTTCTTTTCGCAAGTAATCAGGTAACTTAACAGGAAGTCAAGGTCTAAAGGATCACACTCGAGGTCGGCGTCCTGAATGACGACATAATCACCTGTCACCAATTGCAGCCCCGTCCGGATGGCCATGCCTTTGCCGGAGTTAACTTCGTGCCGGGCATATTTGATAGCTACATCCGGATGCTTGCCTATTACATACTTGGCGATAGCTTCACTTTTGTCGCGCGAGCAATCGTTGACGATGATAATTTCTTTTCCCGCTCCGTTTGTCAGTTTTACATGAATCACTTTTTTCAGAAGACATTCCAGGGTTGATTCTTCATTGTAAACGGGAATGATAATTGATAATACCTTCTCAAACTCCCTTAATGGTTGCTCAATTACATTTTCAATTGCATTTTTCATATTATACATAGTTCTCAGATAGGTTGCAAAGATAACTTTTTTGCCGGAAAAAAACGAAAGAATTAATAACTTTTCTTACTTTTATAAAAAAAAATTGTGTAGCAGCATACTTTGGAGAACAGCCTCCGGAAAATATTATCATGTCTGTGTGCTATGTAAAAAATTTCATGTACATTTGTTTCCGTATTTATCAAAACTTATAATAAATGAAATCAAAAGAAATTGCAAAAAATGTATTTTATGCCGGAGTAAACGACCGGCAAAAAGCGCTTTTTGAAAACTTATGGCCCCTTCCGGCCGGCGTATCCTATAACTCCTATTTAATCCTTGACGAAAAAAACGTATTGATTGATACGGTGGATGTTTGTTATTCGGACATATTCCTGAGAAAGATTGCGGCAATATTGGACGGACGTTCATTGGATTACCTGATAATCAATCACATGGAGCCTGATCATTCCGGCAGTATCCGGTTGTTGCGCCAACAGTACCCCGACGTAAAAATCGTCGGAAACGTAAAAACTTTCGATATGTTGAAAGGTTATCACGGAATAACGGAAGGTCTTCATGAAGTCAAAGACAACGACACACTCGACATAGGAAGCCGTAAACTTAGTTTTCATACGGCGCCGATGGTTCATTGGATAGAAGTAATGTTCACCTACGATCCCAAAGAAAAAATACTTTTCTCTGCCGATGCTTTCGGCACTTTCGGAGCGCTCAACGGCGGAATCATTGATAAAGATATAAATATCGACCCGTACAGGGAAGAAATCATCCGTTACTACGCCAATATTGTCGGGAAATACGGCAACGCCGTCCAAAAAGCCATGCAAAAAATAGCTGCATTGGAGATTACGACCGTCTGTTCCACGCACGGACCGGTATGGCGGCAACATCTGCCGGAAGCCATTGCTTTATACAACCGCATGAGCCGTTACGAAGGCGAAGAAGGCGTCACAATCGTTTACGGAAGTATGTACGGAAACACCGAACAAATGGCTGACGCCATCGCTTATTCCTTGTCTGAGAATGGAATAAAAAACATTGTCGTACATAACGCCGGTAAAAGCCACGCTTCTTACATACTTGCCGATATTTTCAAATACAAAGGCCTGATTATAGGTAGTCCGACTTATTGCAATCAACTTTATCCCGAAATAGAATCCATTTTAAGTAAAATAGAAATACGGGATATAAAAGACCGTTTATTCGGATATTTCGGTTCGTTTTCATGGGCGGGAACAGCGGTAAAAAAACTGTCGGCATTTCCGGAACAAATGAAATGGAAAGTGGTTGCTCCTCCGGTCGAACAGAGGCAAGGCCTTTTGTCGGAGTCGTTGGAAGGATGCCTGGCTTTAGGAAAAGCTATGGCGGAAGCGCTCGCCGCTGAAAAATAAGAACTTATGCAAA
Source organism: Dysgonamonadaceae bacterium (assembly GCA_031271125.1). Classification (GTDB taxonomy): domain Bacteria; phylum Bacteroidota; class Bacteroidia; order Bacteroidales; family Azobacteroidaceae; genus Azobacteroides. The sequence goes on along the minus strand of JAISWH010000096.1, from coordinate 19,258 downwards.
CCAACTTATTGTTTTTTGTTTTACTGTTTTTTTGCGTTACAACAATTGATGCGCAAAAAACACCACTCGAAATGAAATACAAAGCCTGGGGGCTTCATGCACTCAGGCAATTTCCTTTTGACCAAAAGGCAGATGCCATTGTCAATCAATTGATTGCGCGTGATTCTTCTGATTTTTTTGTCCAGAAACCTTATCATTTCCATAAATCTTCACTGAATTTGGTCATCAATACCCAATGGATGGAAGAATGGCTTCATCCCGCAACTCCCGTTGATGCTCTTTTTTACAAGTACATTCTGAAATATTACGGTTCATGGCTGAAATATGGGCGTCCCATTGATAACAAGCCAACCGATTGGGATTTAACGCTCTTTTTGTCGCATACCTACAAAAACAGTCGCCAAAAGACGGATTCAACGAGTAATATCTTCAATTATATCAATTCGGACAATTTATCTTATTTGATCAATGAATGGACGGGAGACATTGATCTCTCGAAAAACAAAAGCGAGTTATTAACCAATTCCGTCAAAAGTCCGCTTGCCAAAAACGCAATGGAAACTTATCAATACTATTTATCGGGAATGGAAGAAATAGACGGCGTCCCCGCTTATGAAATCGCCTTTTTTTCAAAAGAACGCATAGACAATACGTTTGAAGGCTATTTATATGTCTCAATCAAAGATTTTTCCTTGTTGAAAGCAGTGTTTACTTTGAACTGGTTCACCCGCCGCAAAGGCGTCGATGAAATGTTGTTTACGCACACTCCCTCAAAAAAAGAAAATTTATTTTATCTCGGCGACGACCGTAAAGCCGGTTTGCTGTTGAATCGAACCGAAATCCTGTCCGACCGGATGTGGGATTCCCTGCCGCCCCTGGCGTTAACTGCTTCGGAACAAGAAATATCCGCTCTGATTGAAGAAGCCGGCCGCACGCGCGCTTACCGGAATCTGCAAAAAACCGGTTTGCTTCTCGCTACCGATAAAATCGGAATTTTCGGCGACCGCTTGGAAATCGGGCCTTTAAGTCATACGATTCACCACAACGCATTGGAAGGGCTTCGCTTGAGAATCGGCGGGAATACGACATGGAAACTGAACCGGCACGTTTCGGCAGGTGGTTATCTGGCTTACGGATTCAGAGATAAACAACTGAAATACAGAGGTGATATTCGTTATTCCTACGATCGGAACGATCAATTCCACTTCACTTACGTGCATGACCTGAATCTTCCCGGATATGATCTTTTAGCAGACGAACGCGATCATTTTCTTCATTCGTTTTTTCATTCGGGAACGAGAAGCATGCCTCTTCAAGAAATAGGAAGAGTGAATTATGAAAAAAAGTTCCTGCGGGATTTTTCTGCGGAATTAACAGCCAAATATATATACGAAAAACCTTTTGGGAAAATACATTATGCGCAATTTAACCAACTATATCCGTCTATTAAGAACACAGAATTGGGACTCTCGCTTCGTTATGCGCCGCATGAGAAATTTGTCAAACTGCGGGACAACCGTTTGATTTTTCAAAACGCCGATTTCGACCTGAATTTGAATTACCGGATGGGTATCAAAGGAATTTTCGATTCGCGTTACAACTATAAAATTACGAGTTTCAGCATCTATAAGAAAATTTATTTCCCTTTTCACACCGGTCATGCCGGCATCCGTCTTTCGGGCGGAAAGGTTTGGGATCGCGTGCCTTTCCCCATCTTGTTTATTCCGGGCGGAAATCAAGGGTATATTTTTCAAAAAGAAGACTATAACCTGATGAATTACTATGAATTTGTGACCGACAGGTATTTAGCCGGCAAATTGGACTTTACTTTTAATTGGTCGCCGGTCAGAATAATCTATTCCAAAAGCAAAATCAGGACAAATCTCGAACTAAGAACCCTATACGGGCCTTTGTCCGACAACAACAATCCGCAAATACACCCCGAATTGTTCATTTTCAACAACGGAATCAGAGCCTTGGGAACAGATCCTTATACGGAAATCAGCATTGGTTTGGACAATATTTTGAAAATTTTCCGAATCGATTATGTGCATAGATTGCATTATAAGAGCCGAAAATCAATTTTTTTCGCCGTATCTCTTGATATTTGAGCATTAATATTATATCTTTGCTTCTCAAAAAAAACTTAATTATTGATAAGTATGAAAAAAGAATTATTATTTATTTTATGTTCGATATTGTTATTTTGTTCATTTACAGAAAATAACGAGATTCAGGAAGAACCGTTGACCATTGTTGCAACCATAACGATGAAACCGGAATTTAAGGCCGAAATATTAAACGCCGTTAAAACCGTAGTTGATGCTACCCGTAAAGAACCGGGCAATATTTTTTACGACGTATTTGAAGACGTAAAAAACCCGTTGAAACTGACTTTCATCGAAACGTGGAAATCGCAAAGCGCCATTGATTCGCACAACAATAGCGCTCATTTCAAAGCATTTGTAAAGGCTGTGGAAGGAAAAGCTACCTTAGAAGCAAGCGTATTGAAGCAAAAATTCTGATTTTTGGTGCGATTACCTTAAATCAGTATCCATAATAATGTCTGAATCTAATGAGAAATATGAAAAGATGTTTCGCTTTTTCGTAAACAATAACTGCGAAAAAGTTATTCGTTTTATTTCTTTGTTTGTTCCAGATCGTTTGTCCTGTGAAGAGTTGGCGTCCGACGTCTTCATGAGTATATGGTTGAACCGTGAAAAACTTCCCGACCTTAATGTTATTAACAATTATATGTTAACTGTTGCCCGCAACAAAGCGCTGAATTATCTCAGAGACGAGAAGCAGGAAACACTTGACTTGGATACTTGTACAATTGACATTTTCCGTTACACGGAAACTACTCCCGAATCCATATATATTTCGAAGGAAACCGTAGTAGAACTTAATAAAGCAATAAATGAACTGCCTCACCGTACAAAGCTGGCTTTCACGTTAGTCAGGGAACAAAAGAAAAGCTATAAAGAGGCGGCTGAGATACTTTCCGTTTCGGTAAAAACAGTAGAAAAGCAAGTTGCTGTTGCCGTAGAGAAACTGAAAGAGAAGCTACGGAGGAAAAAATAAAAAAAAATCCATTCCGGATGGGGGATTTTCCAAAAATTGGTGTATATATAAGTAGAAAGATATAATTGTCGGATATGGAAAAAGATTTTTCGTCGTTAGCTTCAAAAATACTATCGGGAGAAGCAACCGAACAGGAACGTGAAACTCTCAGGCAAATGTTGCATGAAAGCGAAGATGATGCTCTGTTATTCAATGAAATAAAAGAGTATTGGGACGCAAAAGTTGTAACAGACAGGAATATGCAGGCTTCCGTAGATGAAAAAATCCACTCCCGTATCAAAGGTTCCGTAGCCCAATCCCGCAGGAATAATTTTATCAACTCCTTTTGGCGTGCAGCAGCCATTTTCCTGTTGTTACTGTCCTGTGGTACCATTTATTACTACAATGCTTATCCGTCGCACACATATATGTATGCAACACAGGGAGCAATTTCGGATTATATACTTGGAGACAGCACAAAAGTTAAGTTGAACAAATACAGTTCTATCACGTTCACATCTTCTTTCGGGAAGAACAACAGGAGAGTCGATTTATCGGGGGAAGCTTATTTTGAGGTAACGAAAGATGCTGCAAAGAAGTTTACTGTCAGGACACAGGACACCGAAACTACTGTATTCGGAACGGAATTTAATGTCCTTTCGGACAAAAAAAGCAAACAGGTTACGGTAACTTTGTCAAAAGGTTCGGTAGGTTTCGAAGCCTATAAGTGCCAAACCTTGCTACATCCCGGGGAAGAAATTGTTTATGACGTAGTTTCCGGTGATTATAACAAGCAAATAACCGATTTACAGTTTAACACGGCTTGGACTACAGGCAGATATTTGTATTCGGACATCACTTTCGGGGAATTTATACGGAAACTGGAACACATCTACCATATCCGGATAGATATTGATTATCCGGATATTGAAAATAAGGTAATAACAGCGTTGTTCCTGGTCGAACGACCGATAGGAGAAATTCTGTCGGCATTGAAAGACGAATTGAAATTCAAATATAGAGAAACAGATGAAGCAGGAATAGTTATAGAAAAAAGTAAATAAAAAAAGAGTCCGGCGGCTTATTGGGGAATAGACCCGAACTCTTTTGTCAAAAATACGATAATACAAAAGTAAATTTTACAGTTCTGTAAAAAACAGAATGGGTATTGACTTATATATAATGTATAATTACTGCAAAAGTAATAATTTTTAAAATAAAAAACAAATGAGAGACACAAAAAAATTCAAAATGTATCTTTTAAGCTGGGCGGTGATAATGTTCGGATGGTTTCAAGCCAGCCCTGTCCATGCACAGAAAGAGGTTAAAAAGAGTGTTACGGCAAGCGGAATTACCGTAACGGAGTTGATAAAGAAACTCGGCGCGGAATACCCGTATTCATTTTTCATCGCCGACAAAGATGCCGCCGAAATCACAGTTTCGGTAAACTTAAAAGAAGCTACTGCCGAACAGGTATTGACACAAGCCTTTATCGGTAAAGACCTGTCCTTTACAAAGACGGACAAGACCATCACAATCGCCTTCAAACCGCAGCAGGACAAGCGAGGTCAGTTGGTAACCTACGACGGTATTGTAACCGATGGGGGAGGCGATCCTGTCATCGGCGCTTCGGTTTGGGTGAAAGGGACAACCATCGGTACGGTAACCGATGTGGATGGACGATTCGCAATTAAAGCGCCCGCAGGCTCAAGGTTGACCGTTTCGTATATAGGATTTTCCACACAGGAAATAAATCCCGGGGAAAATACGAATTTGCAGATTGAATTGCATGAAGATGTGGCAACTATTGATGAAGTAGTGGTGGTAGGTTATGGAACAATGCGTAAAAAAGATCTCACGGGCGCCATCATTCAAATCCGTCCCGACAAAATTGCAGATGAAAATCCCAAAACCGTACAGGATATTCTTCGCGGTACACCGGGTTTGAATGTCGGTTTCGATGCTTCGGCCAAAGGTGGCGGTTCGATGCAAATACGCGGACAGCGTTCCGTATATACCGAAAACGGACACAACGACCCGTTACTTATTGTTGACGGCATGATCTTCTACGGCGAACTGTCGGAAATCAATCCCGATGACATCGGTCAGATTGATGTATTGAAAGATGCTTCGGCAGCGTCGGTTTATGGAGCCAAAGCGGCAAACGGAGTAATCATCATTACTACCAAAAAAGGACAAATGGGTAAACCGATCGTCAATTTCACTGCCAATATGGGATTTTCTACACAGGCATCCAACAGGGAGGTTTTCGGCGCTGAAGGTTATCTCAAATATCGCGAAGATTGGTACACCACCCAATCGTATGGATTAAATCCCGCGACAAACAATTATGAAGCCTACCAAAGCGACGTAAGCACTACGGCCGCGAAGAAAGGAATGTTGGGATACTTCAACGAACCGACACCGGGCAATCTTTCAAAATGGGGCATAACACTTGATCAATGGAAATCTTACACCGTTAATGCGTCGGAATATTCCGACCGTGAAATATGGGCAAGACGCCTCCTGATGCAAGACAATACCCTGACCAATTTTCTTGCAGGAAATACTTTCGACTGGTACGACCACAGTTTCCGGACAGGCGTCAGTCAAGATCATAACATCAGTGTTTCAGGCGCAAATAACCAGATAAACTATTACCTGTCTCTGGGTTACCTGTCGAATGAAGGCGTAGTTGTCGGCAACAATTACAGGGCGGTACGTTCCAATGTCAAATTGAACGCAAAGGTGACCGACTGGTTTGAAGTGGGTGCAAACATCAATTTCCAAGATCGTACCGATGGCGACGTACCTGCCGACTGGGGAACACAAATCATCAATAACAGCCCGTTTGCGACCTATTCGGATGAAGACGGGAATCCGGTGGTGCATCCCATGGGAGACCTCATGTCAAACAACAAAGGATACAACTACGATTTTAACCGCAAGTACATCGAATTGGAAAAAGGCTATACGGTACTCAACTCCATCCTTAACGCAAAAATCAAGTTGCCTTTCAATGTGATCTATTCGTTTAATGCATCACCGCGTTACCAGTATTTTTATGACCGTTATTGGCGTTCAGCCGATCATCCGGATTGGAAATCTCCCGATAGCGAGCGCGTCAACCGCGAACAGTCAAAGCGTTTCGACTGGTCAATTAACAATACGATTAACTGGGACTATACGGTTGCAGATTATCATCATCTCAATCTGACGCTTGTACAGGAAGCCGAAGAAAGACAGTTCTGGAAAGACCGGATCGAAGCAAAAAATATTCTGCCTACCGACGCCTTAGGCTTCCACCGCACGGAAAATGCCGAAAAAGACAGAAGTAAGTTTTTATCGGAAGACAGACATGAAACTGCCGACGGTTTGCTCGCCCGCCTGTTTTATTCCTTTGACAATAAGTATATGTTCACAGGATCCATTCGCCGTGACGGTTATTCTGCTTTTGGAACCTCCAACCCGCGTGCGACATTTTTCTCAATTGCTTTTGCATGGGCGTTTGCAAACGAAAAATTCTTCAAATGGGAACCTCTGAGCACGGGTAAGTTAAGGCTTTCATGGGGACAAAACGGTAACCGTTCACTGGATAACCCCTACGTTGCCCTGGCAAATCTTGTTCCTTCGGTAGGTACGGTGGGTTATATTGACGTCAACAATAATCTTTTACAGTCCCAAATCCTCAGACTTGACCGCCTTGCCAATACCCACCTGCAATGGGAAAAAACGGCTGCTTGGAATGTCGGTCTTGATTTCGGATTCCTGAATAACCGCGTTACAGGAACTCTTGATTATTACGTCATGCCCACTACAGATATGATCATGAATCAGGCATTGCCCGGTTTTTCGGGTTTCAGCAGTATTACCTGTAATCTCGGAGAGGTCGAAAACAGAGGTTTTGAAATTTCCATTAATTCTCAGAATATCAAAAACCGGAATTTCGAATGGAATACGACTGTCGGTTTTACAAAATACAAAAACGCGATAAAACACCTTTATTATCAATATGAAGCCATCATAGATGATCTTGGAAATATCGTAGGCGAGAAAGAAACAAACGATATCACCAATAAATGGTTTATCGGACAGCCTATCAGCGCTATCTGGGATTATCGTGTAACAGGCATATGGCAGACAAACGAAGCGGAAGAAGCAGCCAAATACGGTCAGCGTCCCGGAGACCCCAAAGTAGCAAACAGCTATACATTGGACGATAAGGTAAATGCCGACGGCTCTACAACTCCTGTCTATAACAACAGCGACAAGGAATTTCTCGGGCAAACGGCCCCATCCATCAACTGGTCGATGAGAAACAGTTTTACAGTGTATGAAAATTTTGATTTCTCATTCAATATTTATTCCAAATGGGGACAAAAAAGTTTAAACGGGTACTACCTGAATCAGGATAACGGTACGTCGTTAGTAACAAATAATGCTAACGCCTACAAAAAAGAATACTGGACACTCGACAATCCTTCCGACAAATATGCAAGGCTTGACGCCAAAGGCCCGGCGGGAGTTACTTCTCCCAACAAGCCAATAGACAGGTCGTTCATTCGTCTTGATAACATAACGGTGGGATATTCCCTGCCGGGGAATCTGACTTCCAGGTTGAATATTGAAAAAATCAAGATATACGCTTCCATTCGCAATGTTGCGGTCTGGGCAAAAGAGTGGGAATACGGAGATCCTGAAACATGGACTTCCAATACTTCCGATGGAGGCGGTATAACGCCAAGAATTTATTCAATAGGATTAAATTTAACTTTTTAAAATCCGAAATGATATGAAAGATTCATATATAAAAACAATAAAATTATCAGATAGAATACTGATCATGTTGGCCTTGATATTAACATCAAGCTGTAGTGAAGAATTTTTGAAACCCGATCCGCTCTCGTTTTACGAACCGACTAAAACTTTCACTTCGCGCGAAGGTTTGGAATCGGCATTGGGTTTTTGTGACCGTCATTTACGAACTTATTGGAGTTATTGGCAAGCTGAAGATTTGTCATTACCGATAAGTTCCGACTATATGTTTTCGGATATGGCAGTTGCAGGTAAGACTGACGATGGCAATATCTTCATTGACATTGCCACACGCTTAACACCTAACGGATTAGAAAACAATACAACCAACCGTTTGCTGTATTTCTGGGATGAGACCTACAACGGAATCAAATATGCAAACACCGTTACTACCTTTCTTGACAAAGTGGAGGGTCTGGATGAAAATCTGAGAAATGAATTTATGGGGAAAGCCTATTTTCATCGTGCATTTCGCTATCTCGCCCTCTGTTTTGAATTTAAAAATGTCCCTCTTATTACGAAAATTGTAGAACTGCCTAAATTCGACTATCGAAGTACGAAACGCGAAGCCATTTTACAAATGATTACAGCCGATATGGAAAAAGCTGTTGAATGGGTGCCCGATCAGTCAAAAATGAGTACGGCAGGTTCCATCAACAAAGCCGCTTGCCGTCAGTTGCTCATTAAATGCTACCTGGCAACCGGACAATGGGATAAAGCCCTTGAACAGGCAAATATCCTGATCGACCAGTCGGGATATTCCCTGATGGAAAACAACTTTGGAACATTTATAAATCCGTTCCCGGAGACATGGCCTATTACCCGTAATGTGATTTGGGATTTACACAGACCTGAAAACAAACTTATTACCGCCAACAAGGAAGTCCTTTTGGGTATGGTGAATCGCGCCGGAACAAATACCGAAATAAAACTGCGTTCCATGCGTAATTTGCTCCCGTTTCTTGATGCCGATGCCATCATAGGCCCCGACGCCAAAAGAGCGTTCAGAATTTATCCCGAAAACGCTTCAACTTATGATGCAAAATACAACTACAACCGGGCATTGGGTCGAGGCATTGCGCATATTCGCCCGACACGTTTTGCAACGAATGACGTATGGATTGTAAACAGCGCCATGGACAAAAGTGATTTGCGTCACAGTGGCGCCACAGGCAATTGGGTTTATATGGATTCGCTCCGCTATAACAACCGTGAACATAATGCCCCATGGTATGGAGAAAAGATCAGGCTTTATGCCGATAACGGCAATCCATTGTGTTCGGATACGGTTCGTTGCTGGTTTGACTGGCCCCATTACAAGTACTTTTATGAAGATCCTACCGAACTCGGCGGGTCGCAAACCAATCATCGTGGCGGAGCAGGTGATCAATACATTTACAGGCTTGCCGAAACGTATCTGCTTCGCGCCGAAGCCAAATTCTACAAAGGAGACATAGCAGGCGCAACGGCTGATGTGAATAAAATCAGACAACGCGCCAAATGCGAACAACTGTATTCGTCCGTAACAATTGATGACATTGTCAATGAACGCGCCCGCGAACTCAATATGGAAGAATGGCGTTTTATGGAATTGAGCCGTATTTCATACAGTCTTGCACTCAGCGGTAAACCTGATGAAACCGGCGCCACATATTCGGTAGACAATTTGCATGAAAACAGTTTCTGGTGGCATCGCATCAATAAATATAACAATTATTACAACAAACCAGGCGCTCCTTCGATCAAAAGCCGTAATTTTACAATGGCGGCAAACAATCTGTATTGGCCTATCCCCCGTAAGGCAATAGATGCCAACCGGAATGGCAAACTTCGCCAAAATGAAGGTTATGACGGCTTTGATCCGGACATTCCAATGTGGGAAACATGGCAGGAAGCGGTAGCAGACGAAGATAAGACAAATTAAGTTATCAAAATAACTATCGTTCTCAGGGCCGGCTCTAATATTTTTAGGGCCGGCCCTAACATTTTTGGGCTGTATCAAAATAAGTATAGTCTACGTCCGGATTGCTTCGGTCTGATTTCGACAAACTCAATCATCCAATATATTTTCCGGATATTCCGACAGACCGTCGCGTGTAGTCATCCGGATATAACCTTCCTTTAGCCTTTTTTCATGCACAAAACCATCTCGTGCAAAATAACTTTAGACTCTTTTTTCTTTGATTCTTGCTTTTTTACCGGTGAGTTTACGCAAATAATACAATTTGGCGCGGCGAACTTTACCAACTTTGTTCAAAACAATACTGTTAATAAACGGAGAATTCAAAGGGAAAATACGTTCAACGCCCACGTTATCCGACATTTTTCGCACCGTGAAACGCCTTTGATCGCCATGACCCGCAATTTTGATCACTACACCGCGATACTGCTGGATGCGTTCTTTGTTTCCTTCTTTAATCCGGTAAGCTACCGTAACGGTATCTCCGCTCTTAAACCGGGGGAACTCTTGTTCTTTCGGGTTTGTAAAAGCTTGTTCCGCAACTTTAATTAAATCCATGAATAATAGTTATTTATAGTTGTAATAACCCAGACGCAACATTCGCGAGCCACACTTTTTCTCGCCAGCGGTTACGTAAAAGTGGGTGCAAAGTTAGTTATTTTTTTGTGAAATCAAAAATTATTTTTTGAATTTTGAACCGGTTGATGAATAAATAATTGTTATCTTTGTAACCAATTAATAAAAATTAAGAAATGCTATCGTTACAAGTTAAACACGTATTAATGAAAACACCAACAGTGTTTTCATTATTATTGTTCTTTTTTCTCCTTTCTTTGTCTGCTTGTTTGACAGCCCATAAAAACGATACTCCGTTAGTAATCAATATTATAAACTTTATTCGCCAAACCGATTATCGCATCGCAAATTCCGACAGTTTGTTGTTCGACGCCGTTGTCAAGCATATTTCGCCGGTCAAAAAATACAATTTTCCGGCAACCTTTCTGTTTCAGTACGATGCTTTGATTAATCCGGAATATCAAAAACAGATGAAAACCGGTTTGCCCGAAAATTGCGAAATCGGCGCATGGTGGGAAATCACACAGCCGCAAGTAGAAGCCGCCGGTCTGCATTTGAATTTTTTAAATTATTATATTTCATAAATGATACGAAATATTACAATCATGAAAAAATACAATGCTTTATCGCTCATTCTCTTTCTTTCTGTTACCGGTTGTTTTGTACCAACCGGCCCTGCCGGTTTACAAACCGATCACCGCCGCAATCCGGTCGGCATAGACAATCCCGCTCCCCGTCTTTCGTGGCGAATGGACGACAAACGACAGGGCGCGAAACAAACCGCATTCCAAATGATTGTGGGAACCGATTTCGAAGCGGTAAAAAACGGAACAGGGGAAATGTGGAATACCGGCAAACAACCTTCCGGCGAAATGTTGGTTGAATATGCAGGAAAACCCTTGCAAGCCTTTACCAAATATTATTGGAAAGTAATCCTTTGGAACGGGGAGGATAAAAAAAAGGCGTCGCCGGTTCATTCTTTTGAAACGGGAATGATGAACGCGAAAAATTGGAAAGGACTCTGGATTGACGACGGAAAGGATGTGGATTTTCAACCCGCGCCATACTTCCGTAAACAGTTTTCGGTTGATAAGAAAATTAAATCCGCCCGCGCATATATTGCCGTTGCCGGACTGTATGAACTCTCCATTAACGGCGAAAAGACCGGCGACCACCGCCTCGACCCTGTTTACACGCGCTTCGACCGCCGCAACTTGTATGTCACTTACGATATTACGCCGCAACTTGTACAGGGCGAAAATGCCGTCGGCGTACTGCTCGGCAACGGTTGGTACAACCACCAAAGCCTCGCCGTATGGGATTTTGAACGCGCTCCGTGGCGCAACCGTCCGGCTTTTTGCATGGACGTCCGCATCACGTATGATGACGAAACCGTACAAGTTATCGCTACCGACGACACTTGGAAAACTTCGTCGGGCGAATTGATTTTCAACAGTATTTACACCGGCGAACACCTCGATTTCAATCTCGCACAAAAGGGATGGAACACCACCGCTTTCGACGATACGAAATGGGAAAAGGCAAGCCTGCGCCCTGCGCCTTCTTCCAATATTACCGCACAGCAGTTGCAGCCAATTCGCAATGTACAGTCGTTCAAAGCAAAATCAATAAAGAAATTCGACGATAAAAATTACATTTTCGATTTCGGACAAAACATGGCTGGGGTTACCCGCTTGAAAATCAAAGGCGAAAAAGGAACGGTAATCCGACTCAAACACGGAGAACGCCTTTATCCCGACGGATGTCTCGATTTGTCGAACATCGACGTTTACTATCGCGGCGATAAGGAAAGCGATCCGTTTCAAACCGATATTCTTACGTTGAGCGGCGACAACGACGAGTTTATGCCGCGTTTCAACTACAAGGGTTTTCGGTATGTGGAACTTACGGCAAGCCGAGCGATAACTCCGGACGAAAACAGTTTGACAGCTTATTTTATGCACAGCGATGTGGAGCAAACCGGAAAAATTACCGCCTCTAATCCCTTAATAGAAAAACTGCAACAAGCCGCCAATAACTCCTATCTATCCAACCTAATGGGCTATCCGACCGACTGCCCGCAACGCGAAAAAAACGGATGGACAGGCGACGGGCATTTTGCCATTGAAGCCGCGCTGTACAATTTCGACGCCATTACCGTTTACGAAAAATGGCTTGCCGACCACCGCGACGAGCAGCGAGCCGACGGCGTCTTGCCCGACATTATCCCGACAGGCGGCTGGGGCTACGGCTCCAGTAACGGTCTCGACTGGACAAGTACGATTGCCATTATCCCATGGAATATCTACCTTTTCTACGGTGACAGCAAACTTTTGACGGATTGCTACGAAAACATCAAACGCTACGTTGATTACGTCGATAAAAACTATCCCGACGGCTTGACTACTTTCGGACGAGGCGACTGGGTACCGGTCAGCGTGCCGTCGGACAAAGAGCTTACTTCGTCGGTCTATTATTATGTCGATGCAACGATTTTAGCGCAAACGGCAAAACTGTTGGGTAACAAAGACGATGAAGAACACTATTCGGCTTTGGCCGACAAAATAAAAAATGCCATCAACAGTAAATTCCTCAACCGCGAAACGGGTATTTACGCATCGGGAACGCAAACCGAGTTGTGTGTCCCGCTGCATTGGAAGATTGTGCCGGACGAACTGGTTGCCAAAGTAGCGCAAAACCTGGTTGCTAAAGTGGCTGAAACCGGTTTTCACTTGGACGTAGGCGTTTTGGGGGCGAAAGCGCTTCTCAATGCCTTGAGCGAAAACGGCTATGCCGACGCCGCTTACAAGATTGCCGTACAGAACACCTATCCTTCCTGGGGCTGGTGGATTGAAAACGGCGCAACAACGCTGCTCGAAAATTGGGATTTAAACGCTACCCGCGACTTTTCCGACAATCACATGATGTTTGGCGAAATAGGAGCATGGTTTTACAAAGGGCTTGGCGGAATTTTCCCCGACCCGCAACAACCGGGCTTCAAGCACATCATTGTACGTCCGAATTTTGTTGAAAATCTAAATCGCTTTGAAGCGCAATACCGCTCGCCTTATGGCGCAATCATTTCAAAATGGTCGCGCACGGGCAATGCCGTAAAATACAAACTGACCGTGCCGCCAAACGCTACGGCTACGCTTTATCTCCCCGAACAGGTAAAGGGGGAAAAAGTGGTAAAACTAACGGCAGGAACGTTTGAGTTCGATTTGGTTGAGATCCCAAAAATTCAATTATGAATCTCCATATCACAAACGAAACGGCGCGACTCAAAGCCATAGTGCTCGGACAATGCGGCTCAATGGGACCGGAGCCTGCGCTCGGACAGACTTACGACGCCAAATCATACGAAACGGTTTCAAAGGGCATTTACCCTACCGAAGAAAAAATAGGACACGAAATGTCGGAATTGAAGCGCGTTTTGCAACGTTATGACGTAACTATTTACCGGCCGCACATTCTCGAAAATTGCAATCAGGTTTTTGCCCGCGACGTGGCATTTGTGGTTGATGATAAGATAATTGTCTCCAACATCATCCCCGACCGCAACGACGAAAAAGAGGCTTACGAAGAAGTCTTTTCGCAGATTTCGTACAGCAAAATATACAACTTGCCCGAAAAAGCGCATGTCGAAGGCGGCGACGTCGTCCTGTATGACAATATCGTTTTCCTCGGAATTTATACAGCCGCCGATTATCCGCAACTGCGAACCGCCCGCACGAATATTCACGCTTTCAATTTCTTAAAAGAACTCCTGCCCGAAAAAACCATCATCCCGCTCGAACTTCACAAGCACGATACCAACCCGCGAGCCGGTATTTTACACCTCGACTGTTGCTTTCAACCCGTTGGCAAAAACAAAGCGATCGTTTATCGCGATGGTTTTATTAAAGAAAGTGATTATCAACGGATTGTCGATATTTTCGGCTTTGAAAACCTTTTCCATATCACGCAGGAAGAAATGTATTATATGAACGCAAACGTGTTTTCTATTGCGCCCGACGTGGTGGTGAGCGAGAATAATTTCAAACGCCTCAACGCGCATTTAACAAACCGCTGGGGAATAACGGTCGAAACTGTTCCGTATCACGAAATATCCAAAATGGGCGGGCTTTTGCGCTGCTCCACCTTACCGTTGATGAGAATGTAAAATGAAGCAGAATGTATCTACTATATTGATGATTGAACCGGTTGCGTTTGGGTTTAATGCCGAAACAGCCGGAAATAATTATTTCCAGCAAAACGACGCAACTGCCGCCGCCGAAATTCACAAAGCGGCTGCGGCGGAATTTACCGCCATGCGTAAAACTTTGGAAGACAATGGCGTCAAGGTGATTGTGATCCGGGACACACTCCAGCCGCATACGCCCGATTCGATTTTCCCAAACAATTGGGTATCGTTCCATTATGACGGGCTGACGATTCTTTACCCGATGTTTGCGCCCAACCGCCGTGCCGAGCGCCGGACGGATATTCTGAAAGCAATTGAAAATCAATCTTATCTGTTGGGAAACAAAGTGGATTTATCGGCTTTTGAAGCCGACGGCAAATTTCTCGAAGGCACCGGCAGTATGATTCTTGACCGCGTCAATCGCAAAGCCTACGCCTGCCTTTCGGAACGCACCGACAGGGATGTGCTTGACGTATGTTGTAAAATATTGAATTTCAAACCGGTTACATTCAACGCATTGCAAACTTTTGAAGGAAAACGCCTCCCGATTTATCACACAAACGTGATGATGAGCGTGGGCGACCGTTTTGCCGTCGTCTGTCTGCAATCGATTGACGATGCGGCCGAACGGGAAAAAGTAATCGCCGAACTGGAAACAGACGGAAAAGAAATCATCGAAATTTCGGAAACGCAAATGCACCGCTTTGCCGGAAATATGCTGCAAATCGAAAATCGCACCGGCGAAAAACGAATCGTACTTTCACAAACGGCATACGAATCGCTTGAAACATTCCAAATCGAACATTTAAAACAATATGGAAAATTACTTCCGGTTGCGATTCCCGTAATCGAAAAATACGGCGGTGGAAGCGTCCGCTGCATGATGGCGGAAGTCTTTTTGCCCCCAAAATAAAACGATATGATACCTCAAAAACTTTCCGCATCCGAACTGATGGAACTCGAAAATCGTTACGGAGCGCACAATTATCATTCCTTGCCGGCCGTCCTCGAATCGGGACGCGGCGTTTTTCTGACCGACGTCGACGGGAAACGCTATTACGATTTCCTTTCGTCATACTCTGCCGTCAATCAAGGGCATTGCCACCCGAAAATTATCAAGACGATGGTGGAGCAGGCTCAAAAACTGACCCTGACTTCACGCGCTTTTTACAACGACAAACTGGGCGTGTACGAAAAATTTGTAACGGAATATTTCGGTTACGACAAAGTCCTGCCGATGAATACCGGCGCCGAAGCCGTCGAAACCGCGCTGAAACTCTGCCGCAAATGGGCTTACGAAGTGAAAGGAATCGCTCGGAACGAAGCGAAAATCGTTGTCTGCGAAGGAAATTTTCACGGACGGACAACCACCATCGTTTCGTTTTCCATTGATCCCGACGCTTACAACAACTACGGGCCTTTCACGCCCGGATTTATCGTCATTCCCTACAACGATTCCGCCGCGCTTGAAAAGGCATTTGCCGAAAACGAAAATATTGCCGGCTTCCTGGTGGAACCGATTCAGGGCGAAGCCGGCGTTTACGTTCCCGACGACGGCTATTTGAAACGTTGTTATGAACTTTGCCGCCAACACAATGCGCTGTTCATTGCCGACGAAGTGCAGACCGGTATCGCCCGCACCGGACGATTGCTTGCCTGCGATTACGAAGACGTGCATCCCGATATATTAATTCTCGGAAAAGCGCTTTCGGGCGGCGTTTATCCTGTATCGGCGGTCTTGTCGCGCAACGAAGTGATGGATTGCGTAAAACCCGGTCAGCACGGCTCCACTTTCGGCGGCAATCCGGTAGCGGCGGCTGTTGCGGTATCGGCGCTGGAAGTGGTGCGCGATGAAAAATTGGCCGACAACGCTTTCCGGCTCGGACAAATCTTCCGCAACCGGCTCGGCGAATTTTGCAAAACCTCAAAAACCGCCTCGTTTGTACGTGGAAAGGGATTGCTTAACGCTGTGGTAATTAATAATTCCGAACAAAAAGACCTCGCTTGGGAGGTCTGTCTGAAATTAGCTGAAAACGGACTTTTGGCGAAACCAACTCATACCAACATCATCCGGTTTGCACCGCCGCTTGTCATAACCGAAGCGCAACTGAACGAATGTATTGATTTAATTATCAGGATAATTGATAATTGAGAGTTAAGAACTAAGTTCTTAGAAGTTAAGGGTACAATATTTAATCCAACTTCAGCACCGCTAAGAATGCTTTCTGCGGCACCTCTACGTTCCCCACTTGTTTCATGCGTTTTTTCCCTTCTTTCTGCTTTTCGAGCAGTTTCCGTTTACGGGTAATATCGCCTCCGTAACATTTGGCTGTCACGTCTTTGCGTACAGCTTTAATGGTTTCGCGGGCAATGATTTTTGCTCCTATAGCCGCTTGAATGGCGACGTCAAATTGCTGACGGGGAATCAGTTCCTTCAGTTTTTCGCACATCCGGCGGCCGAAACCTGTGGCATTGTCTACATGCGTCAGCGTGGAAAGGGCGTCGACCTGTTCGCCGTTCAACAGAATATCCAGTTTGACTAATTTCGACGGGCGGTAATCGTGCATGTGGTAATCAAAAGAAGCATAACCTTTGGAAATGCTTTTCAGTTTATCATAAAAATCAATAACGATTTCACCCAGAGGCAGATCGAAAAGAATCTCAACCCTGTCGCCCGAAATATAATCCTGTTTAACCAAAATGCCTCGTTTACCGAGACATAAAGTCATAATCGGCCCGATATACGCCAGATTGGTAATGACCGAAGCGCGGATAAAAGGCTCGTCAATGTGATCGATCAAAGTAGGATCGGGCAATCCGGCCGGATTGTGAACCTCCTTGCACTCACCTTGTTTGTCGTAAACTTTGTAAGAAACGTTGGGAACCGTCGTAATCACATCCATATTAAATTCGCGGTCTAACCGTTCCTGCACGATTTCCATGTGGAGTAATCCCAGAAATCCGCAACGGAACCCAAAACCGAGCGCAACGGACGATTCCGGTTGGAAAGTCAGCGAAGCATCGTTTAATTGTAGTTTTTCGAGAGAAGATCGCAAGTTCTCAAAATCTTCCGTTTCAATCGGATACACACCGGCAAAAACCATCGGTTTCACTTCTTCAAAACCTTCTATCGCCTTGTTCGAAGGCCGGTTGATATGGGTGATGGTATCCCCGACTTTCACCTCTTTTGAAACTTTTATTCCGGAAATAATGTAGCCGACATCTCCGCAAGAGACTTCTTCACGGGGAGACATTTCCAATTTAAGAATGCCTACTTCGTCGGCTTCGTATTCTTTTCCGGTTGCAATAAACTTCACTTTATCCCCTTTCCGGATAGAACCGTTTTCAATCTTGAAATAAGCGATGATTCCACGAAATGCGTTAAAAACCGAATCAAAAATCAAGGCCTGTAAGGGAGCGTTGGGGTCGCCTTTCGGAGCCGGCACTTTTTCTACGACGGCGTCGAGAATTTCATAAACACCCTCGCCGGTTTTCCCGCTGGCGTGAAGAATGTCTTTCCGGTCACAGCCCAACAACTCGACGATCTGGTCTTCCACTTCTTCAGGCATCGCCTGCGGCAAATCAATTTTATTGAGTACGGGAATGATTTCCAAATCATTTTCGAGAGCCATGTAAAGATTGGAAATCGTCTGAGCCTGAATGCCTTGTGCTGCGTCGATAATTAATAGAGCGCCTTCGCAAGCGGCAATCGAACGGGAAACTTCATAAGAAAAATCCACATGTCCCGGCGTGTCTATCAGATTTAAAATATAATTTTCACCTTTATAATTATATTGCATTTGGATAGCATGGCTTTTGATGGTAATTCCCCGTTCACGCTCCAAATCCATGTTGTCCAGCACCTGGTCTTGCATTTCTTTTGCGGTAACGGTTTGGGTATACTCCAACAAACGATCGGCCAGGGTACTTTTGCCGTGGTCGATGTGCGCTATGATACAGAAATTTCGTATATTTTTCATATATTGTGAGAATCGCGTTATAATTTGCTGCAAAATTACATGAAAAACACGGATTTTCCAAGCGCATGCAATGAAAAACAGTTTTTTTACAGAGGAAAGATAGTGAAAGATTTTGAATATCCACCTCTCTTTCAGAATTTTACGAAAAAGCGAACTGAAATGGGTAACGGCATGGAAACGTAAGAAATAGGGATAACTATATGATGGATAGATAGATTATTTTTAGACAAAACCGACCAAAATATTTGGAAGTTTGATTTCTTTGCTATAAATTTATGTCGATTTTTGATAGAGTTTTAAACGGACTTTGGCTCTGTAAAAAAGCAAATCGGATGCAAGAACTTTATTTTCATACATTTCAAATAACTATCATTGCCACTGCCGACAGTTGTTTCGACGCTTGGATCGGCGCTTTTGTGCGGGCAAATTTTTTGTCGGCTGCGGAAAGCATTGTCGTTGAGCCGCAGGGGAAAACATTGCGCAATATCATTTCCGGTGAAGCAAGCGACTCGTTGCGTGGCTTTGCCTTTTCTTTTCCCGCCGATGCACAGCCGACTATCTGTCTAAATAGTACACAAGCAATTTCTTTTGAAATTCATTTAATTGGCTGTATTTCAAATTATTATTTGAAAATCATCCAAGCCTTGCAAGCAATGTGCAATAAAGGAATGGGACATCCGC
>JAISWH010000141.1 GCA_031271125.1 Dysgonamonadaceae bacterium | reverse complement strand
CGACAAATACATAGTTTCCAAATTCCTCAAAGGTAAAATTTCTGTCAAATACCTTATAATTAGGAATTTCATACTGATTATCTGCAATTACCTGTTTGATTATTTCTTTGTTCATACTGCTTTTTTGTTCTGTTGACGGCGCAAAAATAATGCTTTTTTATTTTGTACGCAAAACAATAGCAGCAAAATATCTGTTTAATGGGCTAAATCTTTTTTTGAGGTGCTATTATACTGTCTTATACTTGATTATAAATGCTTTACAAAATAGACTCGCCGAATTTGATGAAAAGCGACGAAGTCAGGAATATAAACAAAGATATAGCGGAAAAAGTTTTGATATTGTCGCAAAGACGCAGTGAGACCGGAGCAATCCGGGATAATTTTTATCTGTCTGTGTGTTATATAAAAAATTTCACGTACCTTTGCAAAAATATATTTTTTCCTTTAGAACACAAATAACTATGTACACATGAAAATATTATTCATTGGTGGTACGGGAACAATCAGTGCGGCGATTTCCAGGTTGTTGCTTCGGTCGGGACACGATTTATATCTCTTGAACAGGGGAAAAAGAAATGATGTGCTTCCCGAAGGCGCTCATTATCTTTTGGCTGACATTGAAGACGAAGACAAAGCGGCCGGCTTAATCAAAGACTTGGATTTTGACTGTGTGGTCGATTTTATTGCTTTCGTTCCGGAACAGTTGCAACGGGATTATCGTTTATTCAACGAAAAAACAAAACAATTCATATTTATAAGCTCGGCGTCGGTTTATCAAAAACCCTTGTCCGAATACCGGATTACCGAGGCGACGCCTTTGGCGAATCCGTATTGGCAATACTCGCGGAACAAAATCGAGTGTGAAGATTATTTGATGAAACTGTACCGGGAAAAAGGCTTTCCGGTGACCATTGTCCGTCCGAGTTATACTTACGATGAACGGAAAGTGCCTTTGGCCGTACACGGAACGCAAGGAACCTGGTCGGTCGTAAAACGCATCGCCGACGGCAAACCGGTGATTATCCACGGCGACGGAACTGCCTTATGGACAATGACTCACAACAGCGATTTTGCAAAAGGTTTTGTCGGATTATTGGGAAACATCCGCGCTCTGGGCGAAGCCGTACAAATCACTTCCGACGAAACGCTTACATGGAACCAGATTTACCAATGTATTGCCAAAGCCGTTAATCGCCCGTTGAAAGCCGTGCATGTATCTTCGGAATTCCTTGCAGCCGCCGGCCCTTACAATTTTTATGGCGGACTGTTGGGCGACAAAGCCGTCTCGGCCGTATTCGACAATACAAAACTGAAACGGCTGGTTCCCGGATTCGTCGCCATAAAACGCTTTGACGAAGGAGTGAAAGAAACTATTGATTACATTCTGGATCATCCCGAATATCAGCAGGAAGACCCGGAATTCGACGCCTGGACTGATAAGATAATAGAAACCATGCAGTTAGCTGCTAAAAAAATAAAATTCAACGAAAATTATGAAATTTGATATGCGATACAATACGCAAGAAAAGCATTTGGCTTTGCCGGAATATGGTAGAAATATTCAAAATATGGTTAATTACTGCGTTTCGATTCCCGACAGGGAAGAACGGACACGGTGTGCGAATACGATCATCAACATTATGGGGAATATGTTTCCGCATTTGCGGGACGTCAATGATTTCAAACACATCCTTTGGGATCATTTGGCCATTATGTCTGATTTTGCATTGGATATTGATTATCCTTACGAAGTGATCAAACGGGAAGATTTGTACGTCAAACCGACGAAACTGCCTTATTCCCAAGGGAGAATAGTCTATAAACATTATGGCAAAAACCTTGAGAATATGATTAAAAAAGCGAAGGAATACGAAGACGGTGAGTTGAAAGACGCCCTGATTGGCATGTTGGCCAATCACATGAAAAAATCGTTCCTGACCTGGAATAAAGAAGTAGTTGACGATCAGAAAATTTTCATGGATCTGGAAAATTTATCCGATGGACAAATCATATTAAATGAAGACTCCCATAAATTGACGGAATCGAAAGATATTTTATCGAAGAAAAACAAAAATCTTGCCAGAAGGCAGAAGAATTAGAAATTCAAAATGTCATCATTTATAATAGAAGGCGGACACAAATTATCGGGAGAAATCGTTCCCCAAGGAGCGAAAAACGAAGCCTTGCAAGTAATCTGCGCAAGCTTGCTTACATCCGAAAAAGTTACCATCCACAACATTCCTGACATTCTGGATGTAAACAATTTAATTGTGCTCTTAAAAGAAATCGGCGTAAAGGTAGATCGTCCGAAATCCGGCACATACACTTTCCAAGCCGACAACATTAACCTGGAATACATTAAAACGGAAGCGTTTCTGAAAGTTTCGACGGAATTGAGAGGTTCGGTCATGCTGGTCGGTCCTATGGTAGCTCGTTTCGGGGAAGCGCTGATCCCCAAACCGGGAGGTGATAAAATCGGCCGCCGCCGTTTGGATACACATTTTATCGGCATACAAAAATTAGGCGCCGAATTTAATTATGACTCCGAACGTCAGCTCTTTGAAGTGAAATCAACAGGTCTGAAAGGAACCTATATGTTGTTGGACGAAGCATCGGTGACGGGAACCGCCAATATCCTCATGGCTTCCGTTCTGGCCGAAGGAAAAACAACGATTTACAATGCCGCCTGCGAACCTTATTTACAACAACTGACAAAAATGCTAATGGCGATGGGCGCGCAGATAGAAGGTCTGGCTTCTAATCTTCTCCGAATTGACGGCGTTGAAACTTTACACGGTTGCGAACATACGATTTTGCCCGATATGATTGAAGTCGGAAGTTTCATCGGTATGGCGGCGATGACCCGTTCCGCGTTGCGCATCAAAAATGTTTCCTTCGACGATTTGGGAATTATTCCCGACGCTTTCAGGAAATTAGGGATTCCTCTCAGGAACGAAAACGACGATATACTCATTCCCGAACAGGATTCTTACACCATAGAAACCTTTATCGACGGTTCTATTTTGACGATTGCCGACGCGCCCTGGCCCGGACTGACGCCCGACTTGTTGAGCGTTTTCCTGGTTGTCGCCACGCAGGCCAACGGAAGTGTGCTCATCCACCAGAAGATGTTTGAAAGCCGCTTGTTCTTTGTCGATAAACTCATTGATATGGGCGCGCAGATTATCTTGTGCGATCCGCACCGGGCTACGGTGATCGGCGCTAACCGGCGTTACAGCCTGCGTGCAACGACGATGGTTTCGCCGGATATTCGTGCGGGAATTGCGATGTTGATTGCCGCGATGAGCGCCGAAGGAACCAGCTGCATTCAAAATATCGACCAGATTGACAGGGGTTATGAGAATATCGACAAACGCCTGAATGCCTTAGGCGCAAGAATCACACGGATATCATGATCAGGCGGGAAGAACTGGTGAAAATCGGGCAATTCGGGAAGCCGCACGGCATCAAAGGAGAAATGATATTTACTTTCACCAATGACTCTTTTGAGGATAGCGAATGTCCTTTTTTTATTTGCGGGATTGATGGTATTTTTGTGCCTTTCCGCATCGAAGATTACCGGTTTACTTCCGGTACGGCAGGCATGGTTCGTTTGAAAAACCTTGATTCGAACAGTAAAGTCCGGTTCCTTTCCAACAAAGAAATCTATTTCCCCAAAAAATACCTCATTGCCAATACTTCCGGTAATTCCTACACTTGGAGTCATTTTATCGGGTTTACCGTAATCGACGAACATTCGGGAACAATCGGCCGGATTTCGGACATAGAAGAATCTACCCTTAACACCTTATTTATTATTAATACGGATACAAATGAAATTCTTATTCCTGCTGCCGGAGAAATAATTGCTTCGGTTGACGAAGATAAAAAAGAATTGCATGTTGCACTTCCCGATGGCTTGTTGGAGCTTTCTTAGTGATTACCGATTATCCCCCAACCCCCTAAAAGGGGCGTTTGGGCAGTAGGTATGAATATGCTACGACGGCATCCCCCTTTCAGGGGTTAGGGGTTAAAGGCTCATTTGACAAGCACTTTTGTGGCTTTCCCCCCACACCTGACAATCACCACTCCGCGGGGAGCCGCAATCGTTTGATCGGATCCGGTTATTTTTACGGATTTGAACAAGCGCCCGTCAATCGTGTAGAAATCAACTTTACCTGCCTGGTTCAGTAAGCGCACGCCGCCGGTTACACCGAAAATTTCACCTCGTCCGATTACCTCAAGACCGACAAATATTCCATCTTCATTCTTTTTGCCGAACTGGAATATCAATACATTTTCTATACCGTCGACGAATACCAAACGGCCGTTGGTTTCCGCCAAGTAACGATATTTGTCGGAACCATAATTCCTGAAACTAGCATTCGAAGTGATTACGAAAGTCTGCTGGGCTGTTTCCTTGATCGGATTTTCTGTGTAGTGCGGATCAATATACCGGAAACCGAAAGTCTGAACAAACCGTTCATCCGCTCTCGTCGGCAAGTATCCTTCATAATCGGCAAGTTTTCCATCCCTGAAATAAGCCATGGGATATTTTCGTCCGTCCGACCATAGATATTTATATTTAGGATCCGTTTCATGCCAGGAGTCGGTCAGGTACAAGTCTTTATCCGGGATTTTTATTTTGTAGTAGAAAATCGGATGTTTTATATAAGAACCGATCATTTCCTGTCCTTCGGCGATAAATTCGAGCATCCCGTTATTGATACCCGTCAATGCACCGTAATTGACCGGCGACTCTTTGCTTTCGCCGATGAAAATAATGCCGCCGCCGCTAAACTTGATGTCTGTCAATAAACCCTGAACAACATGAGTGCCTGGTGTGCCGTTATCCGCGTCATACAGCGAAACCCACTCGTTTTCATCCGAATGTTTGCCGGCCAGAATCCACGAAGTTACCGAATACTGATCTACCAGCGAATAATCCACAGAATAGATGTTCCATTTAAGGCTATTTCCCTCGGGGTTATTTTCCAGGAGAACTTCATTCAAGCGCTTGGCGGAAGCATATTTCGTGGAATTACCGACAACAATCAGGTAAGGATAGTCGGCCGGGTTGTCATCACTCAAGGTTTGAAGATATAGCGGTTGATATTCGATTTCATAGCCGGGTTCGCCATACCTCACCGGCGTGACGCGCTGCCCGTTTACATCCATCTGATACGGCAAACAAAATTTATATTGTTTGAATTGGTATTTATATTGCGGATCCCTGTATTTTTCCGGATTAAGGAGTATATCCCTTTCCTCGTCGGTTATCCGGGTCCAGTATACAGAATCACCCTGCTGTGTATTGACGACATGGAGAAAATATTCTTTATCATCTATCATAAGAGAAAATGCAAAATAAGGAATCACGTATTCCGTTTCACCCAACGGCACTTCCGTTGTCTTGTATATCGTCAGGAAAGTCAGGGAATTAGTGCCGCTTATCCGGTTTAGATAAACCTGATATGAATGGTCGCCGACAAGTGTAGCACCCGAACCGGAAATTTTATCGGTCAGGTTCCGGTCAACAAACGGCACTTCGAGTGTAACCAATTGATCGGGAAGTGCATAATGAGGAATGTCATAATACGGGGATTCATACGTCGTATAAATGATTTCAAACGTATCGGTCTTAACGGTATACGCATCGGCATATTCGCTAAGGTCAAACGCCTGTACGCACATCGCCAAATCGTTGCCGCTCAACTTCTTGAAATAATACGTTCCCTGTAATTGAGTGTTCGGCTGTTCGCCGTAAATCTCGGTCAGTTCCGGTACAAAAGTGTGCAGATAAGGGTCTTCCTCATCCGGGCGGATTTCCCAGTGGGCAAGAATAGTAAGCGCATCCGCCCGTTTTAGCCGGCTCTGCCCTGCGCCCCCTCCTGCGTAATAAAATTCATCATTCACGTCACGTACCAAGTAACGGTTGTCGCTGTTCATTTGCACATATTCCGGTTTCTTCCATCTGAATTTCACCGGAGTAATCTGTGCAATGCCGGAACCGTCCGCTACCACCAAATGGTTTATTCCGTCGCCCGCCGGCGAATACCGGCTCACACGGAACAATCCGCCGTCATCATCGTCGTCAAGGCCTATGTTTTTATTATAAAAAATTATATCTTGCAAAACGGTTCCCGTATTATACTGCGCTTTGTAAGAAGCCAACGGCAGATACAGATAACCTTCACCCGCCGGGTACCAGGCATTTTCAGGCCCGCTTTCGGCGCCGGCGATGGCAAACAACTGCAATGCCGCCTTATTCCGAGCCGGATCTTCGGCAAGGTCATCATACTTGTCGCACCAAACCAGATTCACCCCGGTTACACCGGACACCGTCGATTGCCGGTCATACAAATAAGTCGTTGTGTCTATCGTCAAATATTTGCCTTCATCATTTTGAATCCGGTACAAAGGGATGTCCATTGAGCCAAAACCGTCGAGTTCAACTTCTCTTATTTCATCCCCCGTTTTATATGAATAAGTATATTTACCGCCCCGGATGGAGAATGCATAGGTATGCGTCAATCCGGATGGAAGCCATTGCGAATGTTGCAAAGGAAATCCCAACAATTTTTCGCGTACCATCCATTCCGGCGTAACAAGCCCTTCACCTGCCACATTGAAAGGCGGCAATGTCAAAAAGGCTATCAGTAAAGTATATAATCTATTCATGCAATAAACTAAAAGTTCCTGCTTCCTTGCTGATGCGAAGGGCATGCTCCTTTTTTGTACAAAGATAAGGATTTATTTTTGAAAACTCAAAGTTAAAAACCAAATGGAGCAAAGTAAATATTTTAATTTTGACTACCCTAAGTTCTCTTATTGTTTATTTTCACCTCACAAACCATTGCAAATAACGTCCCTCCCCGTTATTAAAACTATGTGGATACAAATTGGTGTTTATACAAGTTTTAATAGAGAAGTCGAAATCATTACCGTTTTGTCCGCCGCATTTCCCGAAATGGTGATTGACTTCCGTTTCGCCAAACCATCCGAAAGCATTGTTAATATTTTTCATGGATACTGTATTGTCGCTTCCGCCACGGTTGGGTAATACTTGAAACGAAGCGTCCCCCATATTCTCAAAATTCCAATGCGTACAATAGGTAGGATTGCTAAATATATTCATAGATGTACGGTCGCCATTTATTTCGTCCCAACCTTGAAAATTAGCTCCGTTCAATTTTACCGCCCATTTGTTGCCGAAAATTTTCCCTTGCGATATTACTCCTTTACCTGAGAGTCCTGTTTCAATCGGATTTTCGGATTGGTTTCTCGGAGAGGCAATACCATAATTATTCAACGCCCACTCATCATTCATATCGGTAGGATTTTCGGTAATCCGTACTTTCAGTTGCGGACGAGTAATGCTGTTTGGAAAATTACGCCATTCATCCTTGTTCAGCCTGTAGTCGGCATAATTGATTGTGTCGTTTTCTTTTGTTGCTCTGTTTCGGGGGGTGTCACTGAAAGCAGAGTATGAGGATCCGCTTATTAACATACCTCTACTGGAATTATAGGTGCTGTAAGCCGTTTTTTCGGAAAATGTCCACACCAACGTCCATCCGCCGTTTTCGAGGTCACAGTAGGTTTTTACAGGTTTCTTTTCGGTTGTTGCCTGGCACTCCAGCAACCAATATTCACCATTGATTGCATCGGGACGTTCTTCGTAAATATCCAAACATTTACAAGCCGGGTCTGTAAAAGTTCCCAAAAGAGAAGTGAATGTAACCTCGAAATCGCAACTATTTTTTATGCTGCCGTCGGTAGTGAAAGTATATCTGTATTTACCCGATCTCTTGGGGACTCCATGTGCTTTCAGAATAAGCGTGTCAGCGCCCAAATTCGTCAGGCTTTGGACAACGTTAAACTTGACCCCGTTCACTAAGTCGGTTTCAAAAACGGTGGAACCGGTCACGATTACATTAATAGGTACTTTTGCATAATTATCCGTATTCATAAATTGCCGTGTTTGATAAGTCCCGAACACTTGTATATTCTTGTCATCCGTTCGGTAACCCATACTCTTCTCTTTCACATCAACTGTAATTATGCATTGTGTATTAATCGGCGCGTTGTTGCCGGAAAAAATGAGACTGTCGATTTTTTCTTCACGCGGCGTCCCTATTCCGTCCAAACGAATTTCGAAATCACCGGTAGTTTCAAACACACCGCTTGCCTGGAAATAGTAACCGTTGTTGCCTGATGCAAGAAGGTAGTAATTTCCCTTTTGCGTTACGGTAACAGGCAGCAGAATATAGTGTGTGTTATTTAACGGAGCGCTTTGTGAATATGTTCCGTATACATGAATTTTACCGCAGTCTGTGGAACTCATCTCCACTTTCGAAGTGGGAAAGCTTTGACAAAGGCTTACCCATACCGTACTATTCCAATATTCTTCGCAATTGGTATCAAGATTGTAAATTGTCAATCCGCGGGCTAAATCTTTTTTTACATCCACAAATTTGGCGTCTTTTGTGATTTGGTCTCGTTGTTCGGTAGTCAATCGGGGTAAGCGTAAACCTCCCTTTTCGTTTGAATTCAGTTCCAAAACAGAATAACTTTGGGGTTTGTTGTCCCCTCCAATGACCACCTGCGCTTGTAAATCCGGATTTGTAATCCAAAACAAAAACGAAAAACACAATACCATGTGATTTATTCGTTTTTTAAAATAACTTTTTTCATTCTTCATGTCCACAATAATTTTATTAAAAAATCAATTTCAGATACATTTTAAATATTGAAAATTTTGGACCTTATAATCAATAATTAAAATAATCCGGGACAAATATAAGCATAATAAATTATTTATAAAATATTTTACTATAAAATTTACATAATTATTTACAAATACTCATAATACTATATAAAAATTCAAAAAAGTAAAAAACGAAAGATAACCATACGAAAAAGGAGCATAGATTAAGGCGTCATTAATTAAGGGATAAAAATGCAATTACAGGAATTTTCAATATTCAAGCGATTGATATATTCCGACATCGCTTATGAGTGGACAAGTCAAGGCCTTAAACTCAATCCTCAGTTTCTGCGCCGTTACTGCCGGAAAACGTAATATGCGCTTGTAACCAATGGTCGTAGCATTAATCGCTTCCGTCCACTTTTGGATTTTCTTATCCCAATACTTTACGCTAAACGACGATACCCGTTGACCTAACGGTATATATTCCTGCAAAAGTAGGCGGTTGAAAGTCTCGGCCTTTTTCAAATTGATTTCTATATACGGAGCCGATTCGTTATCATCGGTAGTCCAATAGGTATCGAAATCCGCATCAAGTACATTACCGGGCTTGTATTCGGCCGAATTTCCCCTTGTATTGCTTGCTTTTATTGTAGCGCCGGCAATCAGGTTTTCGGCAAAAGCTTCTTCCCTGGCTTTCCGAAATTCAATCAAGCGCGTCGAATCGTTCGGATGAATACGGCCTCTCCTGTCGGGCGGCACATTCAGCAACAGGTTTGAATTACGTCCGATTGATGTGTAATAAATGTCCATCAGTTCGGCTACCGATTTTACCATAGTGTCGGTAGAAGGGCTGTAAAACCAGCCCGGACGTATAGATACATCGACTTCGGCGGGAATCCACGCTTTAGCGCCTTGTTCGCCCGTGTTTAGCGCCTCCTGGGGCGGAGCGTTCTTACCCGGCTCGAAACCTTCGACATTCAAGGTCGACCAGTTTGTTGCTCCGGCAATGCCGCTTTCATTGCCCATCCACCGGACGTCGGGGCCGACATCGCTGAAAATGATAATCTGAGGTTGATTCCGGTAAATGGTTTCGTAAAACAAATTCCAGTCGTAAACCTGTTTCTTTCCTCCCTCTCCTTCTCCGTTGGCTCCGTCGAGCCATTGCTCAAAGACTTCTCCATAACCGGATAAAACTTCGCTCAAGGTATTTGCAAATATTTGATTATATTCGGGAGTTCCGTAAGCCGGATGATTCCGATCCCAAGGAGATAAATAAACACCGAACTTTAATCCGTATTCCCTGCAAGCGTCGGACAATTCTTTCAAAACGTCGCCTTTGCCGTCTTTCCATAAACTTTCCCTGACGGTGTGCGTGCTATATTTGCTCGGAAACAGGCAAAAGCCATCGTGGTGCTTAGCGGTAATGATAATACCTTTCATTCCGGCCGCTTCGGCTGTTTCTGCCCATTGCCGGCAATCGAGGGCGGCAGGATTGAAGACTTTCGGGTCTTCCCTGCCGTCGCCCCATTCGACGCCGGTAAACGTATTAGGCCCGAAATGGATAAACATGTAGTATTCCAACTTTTGCCAATCTATCTGTTTTTCGGCAGGAATTGCGCCATAAGGTTCCGGCGGCGCCGTTTGGACATTTGCCAACTCCTTGAGTTTCGTCAATACGGGAATTTTCGTTGTTCTCACTTCTGTTTGAAGTTTGTCGTTCTGTTGCTCAAAGATAACGATTTCGTTACGCCCTTTTTTGAGCCATACGCCCGGCACATACAAGGTATGCTGAGGACCTACATTCCAATAACGGCCGATATTTTTACCATTGACAAAGACAATCCCTTTGCCCCAATCTTCCATATCCAGGAAAGCATCGCCGGTTTTCGTCAGATCAAATACGCCTTTATACACAACCGGTTTACCTTTTAGATGAGCCGCCTTATTCAGGTCATACACCTGCGACTTGTCCATTCGTTCCAACACGGGTGTCTTATCCATAGGCGCCTGATACATTTCCCATTCGCCTTCTATGACATTGTCGTTGATTTTTACCGGACTGATAATGCCTTTCGTATTATGAATGATATTGGCGCCATAGTTTATCCGGCCCATGTTCTCTACCAGAATTTCCAAGGTACTGTTAAACGGAATATCTATTTCCATCGTATAATTCTTGAAATAGCGGTTCAACTCGCCGGCTTTTACACCGTTCACATAGACCAGCGCATAGTCCCGCAAACCTTCAATATCCAATTTACCGCTGATCGGTTGGGTGAAGTGTCGTTTGTATAAGACATATCCGTGTCCCTGGTTCATTTGTTCGAATGTTAACGGTTTATCGTTTTGCAGAGGCTTCTGCGCCCCGATTACCTCCATCATGTCTGCAATTTTAGTCAGTTTGACGGGAGGTATTTCTATCACCGGTATGGCCGCCGGAGCTTCGGGAAGAGGATATTTTACATATTTCTTAATGACATTGCGTATCGAATCGTATTTAGGCGTTACCCAGCCGGCTTCACTGATAGGAGCGTCGTAATCGTAACTCGTCATATCGGGCTGGATATCATGATTCTTATCGTAGTTGGCGCCTGAGGTAAATCCGAAATTAGTGCCTCCATGCACCATGTAATAATTGATTGAGACATCGTTTTGGAGGTATTTCTCCGTTTGGCGGGCAATTCTCCCCGCGCCGACCAATGGGAACGGCTCCGCCCAATGATCAAGCCAGCCGGGATAAAATTCGGCAACCATATAAGGTCCTTGTCCTCCATTGTATTCATTAACAACCTTTTTCAGGTTTTCGATATTACTTTCCCCATTGGCTGTAGGCAATGCTCCGGGGGTAGCCCCGCCTTCAAAAAGCCAGCTGCCGTCCGACGTAAACATCGGAACTTCAAAGCCTGCATCTTTCAACTGTTGTACAATCTTCGCATTGTAAGCCCGGTGTTCCGCCAAAGGGATGTCCTTGCGTTGCGACACGTATGAGCCAAATTCATTTTCGGCCTGCACCATGATGATCGGCCCGCCTTTGGTTATCTGCAAGTTACCGACTTCCTGATACAACCTGTTTATATACAGGCGGGTATATTTGAGGAACTGCTCGTTATCCCTTCTCAGCTCCAAATCTTTCACATTTTGTAGCCACCACGGATATCCGCCGAATTCCCATTCGGCACATACATAAGGTCCCGGACGGAGGATGACCATCAATCCTTCTTCGCCTGCTATTTTGATATAATCGGCCAGATTGTTGTCGCCCGTAAAATCCCATTTGCCGGGTTCCGGTTCATGGGCATTCCAGAACACATAAGTTGCCACGGCATTCAGACCCATCGCTTTCAACATTTGCATCCGGTGACGCCAATATTGATGCGGGATGCGCGGGTAATGCATTTCCCCTGAGATAATCCGTATGGCCTTGCCGTCATATACGAACTCTCCGCCTTTTATTTCAAAGCTATGTTTTTGCGCCTGCACGCATAACGGCAGGAAAAACAATGACGCTAAAACTACTATATAAATTTTTTTAATCATATTTTTATTAAACTAAATATTAATCGCTAACCGTTAATCTCTAACCACTTTTATAACATATCCGCCTCCCGACGCCATAGAAACGAGGAGTTTCCGATTGGCGGGTATATCTATTATTTCTTTTTTATAGTCGCGGGCAACCCTGCCTGCATTGATTCCGTCCCTGAATACTTCGCCCTTGAAATTTCCTTCTCCCAGAAAAGTCAAATCAAGTTCTAATGTCCGGGCGTCCCAGTTGGTCAGGGAACCGATGTACCAATCATTCCCTTTCCGGCGGGCAATGGATATGTATTTGCCTATTTCGCCGTTTAAGGCGATTGTGTTGTCCCATACCGTAGGCACGGACGCGATAAATTCCGTACATTCTTCTTCGGCCATGTAGTTGGATGGGTTATCGCACAACATATTTAACGGAGACTCGAAGATAACGTATTCGGCCAGTTGCCTGCAACGGGTTCCCTGGCTCATCGGTTCGGAGAATACGGGATGGTAGCTCGACCGGCTTGCATTGCGCATCGCTCCCTGCGTGTAATCCATCGGGCCGGCAACCTGGCGGATAAAGGGAACGGTTACGTCGTATGTTACCTGGTCAAGTTCTTTCGAACTCCACTTCAATTGTTCCAATCCGTTGACCGCTTCAAAATTGATGACGTTGGGATAAGTGCGCTGCAGCCCTGTCGGCTTGTAGGTTCCGTGAAAATCGATCATCAACCGGTATTTTGCTCCCATCTGTGCGGCGCGGTGATGAAAATCCACCATCGGCTGGTCGTCACGGTCCATAAAATCAACCTTGAATCCCTTGATTCCCATTTCGCTGTAATGCTTGCATATTTTTTCCATATCGCGGTTGAAAGCATAATAACCCGCCCAGAGTATCAGGCCTACATTTTTCCTTCCGGCATAAGCAACCAATTCTTCCAGGTCGATTTCGGGTACAATCTGAAACAGATCGGCTTGTTTGTTCACCGCCCATCCTTCATCCAGTATGACATATTCAATGCCGTATTTCGAGGCGAAATCAATATAATATTTATACGTTTCGTTGTTTACGCCGGTCTTGAAATCCACATTGTACAAGTTCCAGGCATTCCACCATTCCCAAGCTACTTTTCCGGGTTTTACCCATGAATAGTCGCCTTGAGACGGAGTTGCGAGTTTATATACCATGTCGCTATCGGCCAGATCGGAGGCTTTTTCCGCTACAATAACAATGCGCCAGGGGAATTGCGTCGCTCCGTCGAATTTCGCGATATACGGTTCCCGCGATTGTATCAATTCCTGCAACATATTATGCCCGCCCTGCTTCGTTTCCTTCGGACAGGGGGCGAATACGCCTTTCAAGCCGTTTGATTTATCTGTTGGATAAAGGAACATTCCCGGATAGTTCAGCAAATCGGCTTCGGTAATACAGATTTTTTTACCGTTTGCGCCCTCGACAACAATCGGAGTGATTCCGAGCCGTTTTTTATTCCATTCCGACAAAGGAATATGGTAGTAAGGCTGTTCGAATGAATTCATATATTGACTTTCAAACGATCCTTCCGGCTTGTTTGTATAATTAATAAACGCCTTGTAATCGGACGGGAAATTAAATTCCGCCTGTTCGCTCTCTACAATGAACGGCTTTTTTGCGGTAGAAACAAACCGGTAAGCGACTCCATCGTCGTATGCCCTGAAAATGATATGATAGCCACCTTTGAAGCGGAGCGTGAGTTCATTGTAGTGATCCCTGACTATGCTGCGCTTATAAACGGCGGCGGCGAAAGTCCGGTTTACCTTTTCCAGCGAAGAGCCGGACAGTTTCGGGTTAATCCCGTATGTGTTGCCGTCCGCCAAAGTCATTGACAGGACGGAATTAGACAACATCAAGTCGCCGTTGTAGGAAACGGTGTATGTTATTTTCTCGCCGATTGTGACGACGGTTTCCAATTTTCCGTCGGGCGATTGGAGAGAAATGCGCTTTTGGGCGTTAAGCGGGAGGCTTAGCAGCAGGATGTAAGCAAGTAATAAATATTGTGTTTTCATTTTGTATAAATGATTACCCTCCCCCTAAAGGGGAATCGGAGCAGTGGGTATGCATATTCTACTGCCGCGTCCCTCCTTTAGGGGGTTAGGGGGTCGTTATTGTTTATTCCGCAAAAGTTAAACCATTCAATTTATTCCACCCGCCACGAGTGAAATCGGGTATTTCCACAGGAGCCGAACTATTATCCAGCGAGATTTCGGTGAGCGGAACAAGGCAGCTCCATTCGGCTAAGTCGTAAACGTCCATATCCAGCGGCAAGCCTTTTTGCAAACAATAGATTAAGCGGTAGTCCATGATAAAGTCCATGCCGCCGTGTCCGCCGACTGTTTTCGCTTTTTCTTCAATGTCTTTGACTATCGGGTGTTTGTATTTCTCCATAAGCGCTTTCCTTACATCTGCAGGAAGAAAACTATGGGCATTGAGATTTTCATGATCGGCTGCAATGTCGGGATCAATTTCCTCTTTGTCTAATGCGTAGCCTTGTGTTGGATATTTGTTAGCAAAACCTTTTGTCCCTGTTAATTGGTACATCCGGCTGTAAGGACGCGGGGAGGTTACATTGTGTTCTATCAGGATTGATTTTCCTTTTTCGGTACTGATAAGCGTACAGGTATGGTCGCCGTTGCGGAATTCTTTCACGTCTTCTCCCCTTTTTTCCTTAATAAAAGCCGGATTGCCTATCGCCCGCGTATCGACAGACACTAAATAATTCAGCTTGTCGCCGCGGTGGATATTCATTGCCTGGCACACAGGGCCGAGGCCGTGAGTGGGATATACGTCGCCCCGATGCTCTTTGTTGAATTCCATGCGCCAATCCTTCCAATAGGAGTTCCAGAAAGGTTGAAGGCCGTGTATGTAAGCGCCTTCCCCATGGATAATTTCTCCCAAAAGGCCTTGTTGCACCATATTCAGCGTTGTCAGTTCAAAGAAGTCATAGACGCAATTTTCGAGTTGCATACAATGCTTGCGGGTTTGTTCCGAAGTATTGATTAAAGCCCAGATTTCGTCCAATGACATGGCCGCAGGCACTTCAATAACAACGTGTTTGCCGTCTTTCATCGCCTGCACGCCTATCGTAACATGGGATTGCCAATTGGTGGCGACATAAATCAAATCCACATTGGGCAAAGCCGTTACCTTGCGCCAGACGGAAGTATCCCCGTAAAATTCCAAGGCTTTGGGAAAACCGCGTTTTTCAAGCATGTTGTTGACTTTCTCCGTGTTTTTTTGTTCTACGTCGCATAATGCAACGATTTCTACGCCGTCGATATGCGTCATCCGTTCCACAGCGCCGGGACCGCGCATACCTAAACCGATGAAAGCTATGCGAACGGTCGGCAACGGATCGGCTTTCAGTTGCAATACATCGGTTTGTCCTTTCGGACGAGCGGGAACTTGGGTTTTTATCACACGATCTTGTCCTTTTGGTTGTTTGGCACAAATGTTACCTGCGAAAAACAGACAGGCAATTAATAAAAATGTTACTTTCCTCATGATTATATAAATTTAAAAATTACGTAAATATTCTGATTTGTTAAAGTCTATTTTGTTTGTTTAGTTTGCAAAGTTAGTGTTTTTTTTGATACCGCCAAATACGCCGGGGGCATTTTCCTCGGATATCCTCTGTGCCTATGCCTGCATCGCAAGCAAACCTAATTTCCCGTCGACAAATTACCTTGCCATAACAGGGATACTTTGCGCGGTATGATTTTGTGCATAGAGACGGGCGAACTGCTTGCCTATGTCCTTTAAATAAAACAAGAAAGTGTATCAAAAGTCGCTCATTCATCCTGAATATTCGGAATCAATCTCAGATAGGTATCCGAATAAATAAAGAATAAAACGAGTAAACAAGTTGACGAGTAAACGAGTAAACAGGGTATAAAGAGCCGTAACTCGTTTACTTGTCTACTCGTTTACTCGTCTACTTGTCAACTCATTTATTCCCGCGTAAAGTATAAGAGCGATAAGTTTAGATGTGTTGTAGTAAAAATAGGTTTTACTATCAGTTTTCCATAAGCGACCTGTCCCGCCATTTTGCAAACTTCCGGCGTCAAAGTAACCTGTTGGCGGTGCGGGCCTTCGCCGAGCGGAGTCAAATTGTCATTATTTCTTACACCTAACGCTAAACAAGTACTCCTTATTGAGAGCGCTACGAATCACACCCGAGCTGCTGTTAAGCATATACCGACGCCACGCAACTGTAGCACCATTGGCGCTACTGGACCAGAAGTGCGTGCGCAAGCCGAAACTGTTGCTAAGACCGCCCTCATAGTCGCCCACTAACAACGCATTGAAGCCGGTGCCGTCTTCCCTGCTTGCACCGTTGGTAGCGGCAACGGTGGATGTAACTTTAGTGGGACTTTTCATCCGGCGCCCCCACCCGTTTAAAGTGAGGTCTCCACTTGGACGCCAATTGGCACTGCCTTCATAAGCTACATTCCATGCAGGATTCAATGTATCACTTTCTAGAGAGTATTTCCCCGGATTAGTTGCAATCTCTTTTTCCAATTGATTCCAATCGTAATCACTGGGCAGTGTCCATCCGTCCGGACAAAT
>JAISWH010000034.1 GCA_031271125.1 Dysgonamonadaceae bacterium | reverse complement strand
CCTATTTTTCGTTGGAAAACCCCGACATACGCCTTTTTGCCGAAACCGACCCGCGCGGCTTTCTGCGCTCGGCAGGCGAAAAATTCATTTTAGACGAGGTGCAGCATGTTCCCGCGCTGTTTTCCTACTTGCAGGAAATTTTGGATAATGCTGCCGAAAACGGCAAAGTGATTTTACTCGGCTCGCAAAATTTTTTAATGAACCAGCATATTTCGCAAACTTTGGCGGGCAGAGTTGCCTCGCTGAAACTTTTGCCTTTGGCGTATTCCGAACTGAAATCGGCAGGGTTAGAAAGTCAAAGTATTGATAGTATATTGTTTAACGGCGGTTATCCGCGCTTGTATAATGAAAATATTGAACCGCGATATTTTTTTCCGAATTACATTGAAACTTACGTGCAGCGCGATGTTCGCCTGTTGAAAAATATTGAAAATCAGACGGCTTTTTTCCGTTTTATCAAACTTTGCGCAGGCAGAGCAGGCAATATTCTGGATTTGTCGTCTTTGTCGCGCGATGCAAATATGGCGGTAAATACCGTGAAATCGTGGCTTTCGCTCTTGGAGGCGAGTTACATTCTTTATTTTGTACAGTCGTATTCGGGCAATGTCAATCGTAGAATGATTAAGTCGCCGAAAATGTATTTTTACGATACGGGACTTGCCTGCTCGCTGTTGAATATTGAGAACGAAAAGCAGCTGGATACTTTTTATTTGCGTGGAAATCTGTTTGAAAATTTTGTTTTTTCGGAACTGGTGAAAATGCGTTATAATGCCGGGTTACCTGCCAATTTTTACTTTTTGAGAGATTCAAAAGGCGTTGAAGTGGATTGTGTACAGGAATTGCCTGACAAAATGCGCTTTATCGAAATAAAATTGTCTGAAACCCTGTCGCCCGACCATATAAAAAACATTCTTTCACTTAGAAATTTATTTTCAAAAACCGAAAATTATGTCATTTATGCAGGGCGGGAAATAGCAGATTATCAAAATGTTAGATTCACAAACTGGCAAGATGCAGATTTTTAGTACACAGATTTTTCCTGATAATTAGATATCAACCGCCCCGAAAAGGCATAAAAAGTAAAAATATATGAATACTGTACCTGATCCAAATGCAATTTTTCCGGTGCCGAATATCAATACGGTAACATACATTAAGCCAATGCTCAAAAACCTGAATATTATCGTTGGCGATTTTACCTATTTCAGCGGCGTGAATTTTGAAAAGCAAGTTACGCACCACTACGATTTTTACGGCGACAAGTTGATTATCGAAATGAAAAGTGTGGTAGGCAGCGATGTGCCGCCTTATAATCAAATAAATCAAAATATAAAATGAAACAAATTGTATTATTTTGCTTATTCATTCTCGCATTGATTTCCTGTCGCAACGGCGAAAAGGAAGTCTACCTGTTCACCTCTTTCCGTGAACCCGCCGACGAAGGCCTCCGCTTCCTTTACAGCTACGACGGCTACCATTGGGACAGCATCCCCGGCGTTTTCCTGAAACCGGAAGTAGGACAAAGGGTAATGCGCGATCCAAGCATGGTGCAAGGTCCCGACGGAACTTTCCATTTGGTTTGGACTTCCGGTTGGAACAACGACCTGGGCTTCGGTTATGCTTCCTCCAAAGACTTGATACACTGGTCGGAACAGCAACATATTCCTATCATGGAATTTGACACGACAACCGTCAATGTATGGGCGCCGGAATTGTACTACGAAGATGAAACAGGTGAATTTTACATCGTTTGGGCTTCCACCATTCCTTTCCGATTTGAAAAAGGAATCGAAGACGAACGCAACAACCACCGATTGTATTACACGAAAACAAAAGACTTCAAAACATTCACGCCGGCGAAATTATTCTACGATCCCGGCTTCAGTTCGATCGACGCCGTTATCGTGAAGCGGGCGCCATCGGATTACGTATTGGTATTCAAAGACAACACCCGTCCCGAACGGAACATTCTGGCGTCATTCGCTACTTCGCCCGAAGGACCGTATGGCAATCCAAGCCCGCGATTCACGGAAAACTTTACGGAAGGCCCGTCGGTAGTCAAGGCCGGCGATGAATGGCTGATTTATTTCGACGCTTATCGCAAGAAATCTTACGATGCGGTTTCTACAAAAGATTTCCGGACGTTTACCGACATAAGCGATAAAATCTCAATACCCGAAGGACACAAACACGGAACGATTTTGAAAGTATTTTGTAGATGGGGCGGTGAAACTTCAAGTAATTGATAATAAAAGCCCTTTTCCCCAGACGGTTTCGATTTTAATAGCCGGATCATCCGATAAAAGTTTGCGTAACTTGTTGACAAATACGTCCAAACTCCGGGATGTAAAATAATTATTTGCTTCCCATAATTCTTCCAAAAGCTGTTTCCGTAAGACAAGTTTCCCTCTTTGTTTGTATAATCTTTCTAAAATCTGAGTTTCCCTGACGGAAAGTTTATGCTTAATCTCTTTGTATTGAAGTGTTTGCTTATATACATTGAAAATGTATTTCCCGAATCGGATGACGTTTTCCTGCTCATCATTGGTTGAAGAATGATTGATTCGTCTCAGAATAGCTTGTATATGAGCATCTAACTCTTCGGGAATGTAAGGCTTTTTGATAAAATTATCTACATTCAGGTTATAACCTTTTAAAACATTCTGGACATTGGTTTGGCCTGTGGCCAAGAGGATAGGGATCAATTCGCTTTCGTCTCTGATTTTCTTTACCATATCCATCCCGTCTAATACAGGCATTTCGATATCTGCAACGACCACGTCCGGATCAAAAGCGAAATACATTTCCAGACCTTCTTTCCCGTCGAAAGCTGTTTGGACTTCATATTTCTCAGTCAATTCGAGACTGGTTTTAACGATGTATGAAAATGCTGCGTCGTCTTCAACAAACAGTAACTTAATTTTATCCATGGTTAGATGAGTGTTATATTTTACAAATATGTTGGAATTGTGATTGTAAATTCGCTGCCGACGCCTTCCCTGCTGACTAAGGCGATAGCTCCTCCATGCGCTTCGATTACGCATTTAACATAATTCAAACCCAATCCGAAACCGCTTATCCGTTTTCGTTTGATTTCCACCCCTCGTTCAAAACAGTCGAATATTTTTTGCTGGTCATTTTTTGAAATACCGAAACCATTGTCTTTTATATCAATATATATTTGTTTGTCTCCGGCGGTACATTCGATATTAATTTTTACGGCATTACCCGAGTATTTAATTGCATTATCAATTAAATT
Source organism: Dysgonamonadaceae bacterium (assembly GCA_031271125.1). Lineage (GTDB taxonomy): Bacteria > Bacteroidota > Bacteroidia > Bacteroidales > Azobacteroidaceae > Azobacteroides. Next base: position 12,216 of record JAISWH010000034.1, on the reverse strand, counting down.
ACTGATTGCATTTTCCAGATAAAAATGATCCGCATAAACCGGTTTTTCTTTCAAATCATATTTTTCGTAAAACGTAATATCTTTTTCTTTTACTACCGTAAATTTATCGATCAGAGAATGAATCATTTCGGGTAAGTTGATCTCCTGTTTGTTCAAAACCAATTGTTTCTGGTTAATATAAGCAACAGTAAGTATCTGATTCACGATTGATTGCAGGTTAAGCGTTTGTTCTATTGCAATGACGCTGAATTTGTTTTTCATTTCCGGATGAACATCCAAAGAACCATTATCCAGTTGTACTAAAACCGAATGAATGGTCGCTAACGGGGTTTTCATATCATGGCTGAGTGCATGAACGAAATTGTTCCATAATTGATACAATTGGCGTTGTGTTAAGAAAACTTTAACTTCATAAATCATGCAAGCAATGATAAAAAAGAAAATCAGGATTGAAACAATCAAGATTTTTAACATGCTTTGGAAAATAGCCGGCGAGGAAATTTTGACAATCGCTCCGGCTGTTGTACCGTTGACAATAGGTATAATAGTGGTTTGGAATCCTTTATCGATGTTTGCTCCACGCGATTTAATGTTATTTCCGAGGGAGTCCGTGTAATTGAGACGGTATTGAACATGAATGTTATTTTCATGTAAAGAGGCGGCATAAATGCTGTCGACTTTGGTTAAATTGAAGAAAACGCCCTCATAGAATAAAATTTGTTGTATAAAATCAAATTGTTGAGAAATAAGGTCTCCTTTATTTTCATCGTATTTATATTCGTACGTTAAGTCATTAGGACATTCGGAACATTTTTCCGCTTCAACGAAAAAAAATCTTCCATCCATTTCTTCTTCAATGGCTTTTAACAATAATTCATTTAAAATACCTTGAATTTTAGTGTTTTCACTTTGGTAGGTATAATATAGCCATACCCCTTGTAGGGCAAATAAACAAGCTAAAGAAATAACAAAAATTATATTTAAAAGTGCGAATTTCATTGTCAGATTGTATTGTAAATTTATTGCAAAAATAACCATTTTTTTTATAAAAAAACAAATGTTAATATAAAAATAACAAAATAATAACAATTATTTAACCAAAAAACAAAAAAAAAATCATTTTCTTTGCGGTATATTAATTAACTAAAACATTACGAAAATGAAAAAGACAAAAAATGGTTCAATGAAAGGCGCTATTGGTTTCGATAGCTTAGACAAAAAAGAGATGCGGAATATTTATGGTGGAGGTAAGTTTGTTTGGTGTTCAAAGACTAAAACTTTATACTACGTTGTCTGTGATTGAAATTCTTCAAAAAATGGAAAGAGATTGCCAAAGCCTATTAATACCTAAACAACCTCTTTCCGTTTTTGATTCATTCCGGTTAAGCAGAAAGACTATCGTCTTTCATATCTAATTCGTTTTTGTCCATGTCGAAAAACTTATATTCCAAGAAACCCAATTTTTGGTTCGGTATGATTCTCATGCCGAGGGAATATTTGAATTTCAACTTCCATTTCAGGGAAAAAAGACCCTGATTGATAAACGCTGCAATATAAGGATGTACATACAACTTGAATTTCTTCACTTTTAATATAGTTACGACATCGTTTATTTTCTTTTCCAAGTCTTCCATGAAAAGAATAGACGATTTGATTTCACCCTTTCCGAAGCAAGTTGGGCAAACTTCCGCCGTATTGAAGTCCATTACGGGTCTTACTCTTTGGCGGGTAATTTGCATTAAACCGAATTTGCTGACTTGTAGGATATTATGTTTGGCTCTGTCGTTAGCCATCAGGTCACGCATGTGGTCGAACAATTTCTGACGGTTGTCCGATTCATGCATATCAATAAAATCGATAACAATGATTCCCCCCATATCTCTGAGCCGCAATTGGCGCGCAATTTCGTCCGCTGCGGCGAGATTCACATCAATAGCCGTGTTTTCCTGGCCGGTGCTCGATTTGGAACGATTTCCACTATTGACGTCGATAACGTGCATAGCTTCCGTGTGTTCGATGATCAGATAAGCTCCGCTTTTGAATGTGACATGTTTTCCAAAACCCGACTTAATTTGTTTTGTTATAGCGAAATTATCGAAAATAGGAAGTTCGCCTTTGTAAAGTTTCACTATTTTTGTGTGATCGGGGGAGATCTCACCTACATAATTATGAACTTCGTTATACACATCCGGATCGTTGATGTATATATTTTCGAACGAAGGGTTGAAGATGTCTCTTAGCAGTGCAACAGTTCTTCCCGTTTCTTCATAAACCAATGCCGGAGCTTTGACTTTGAGTAATTTGGTCATGTTGTCTTCCCATCGTTTCACCAATGATTTTAGCTCTAAATCCAATTCGGCAACACGAACTCCTTCGGCGGAAGTCCTGACGATGACGGTGAAATTTTTAGGCTTAATGCTCTGGATTAATTGTCTGAGTCTGGCTCTTTCTTCTCCCGATTTGATTTTTTGAGACACTGAAACTTTATCTCCGAAAGGCATGGCAACCAAGAAACGGCCTGCAAATGAGATTTCCGAAGTTAATCGAGGCCCCTTGGTTGAAATCGGTTCTTTGGCAATTTGTACCAATACTTCATCGCCTTGTTTCAAGACGTCTGTAATTGCGCCCTCCTTATTAATGTCTTGAAAATGAGAGAATTTGTTGAGTGGAGGTAATTTTTTTTTGTCAGAAAGTGTAGTTTTCAGGAATTTATCCAACCGACTAAAATTGGATCCTAAGTCCTGATAGTGAAGAAATGCATCTTTTTTGTATCCGACATCCACGAATGCAGCGTTGAGTCCCGGCATTAACTTCTTGATTCTGCCGAGGTAGACATCACCCACTGAAAAGGAAATATTTCTCGCCTCTTTTTGAAATTCGACTAATTTCTTGTCTTCGAGGACGGCAATAGATATTTCATTGGGTTGAACATCAATCACTAATTCGCTGATCACAATACTTTTTTGATTTAGTTTTTAAAATATGAGTAGATAAATACTAAAAGGTTAAAAGCGCGATGGATAGTGCACGTTTAACCTTTCATTGCTTTTCTAAAAAAAGAACACGCTTACTTTTTCTTCTTGTGTCTGTTCTTTCTTAGTCTTTTTTTTCGTTTGTGCGTAGACATTTTATGCCTTTTCCTTTTTTTTCCACTTGGCATTGTAAATTGATTTAATTATTAAATGATATTGATTCTTTACTCAACGTCTAAACTGGTTCTCAATTTTTCGGAGAAATATTGAGATGGTTTGAAAGTTGGCACGAAACGTTCCGGAATAATGATTGTTGTTTCATTTTTGATGTGACGGGCTGCTTTAGCCGCTCTTTTCTTGACAACAAAAGATCCGAAGCCTCTCAGATATACATTTTTGCCACTGTTCATAGAGTCCATAATTTCTTCCATGAACCCTTCTACTACAGCTAAAACATTAGCTTTTTCAATACCGGTATTCCTTGCAATTGCATTTACAATATCTGCTTTTGTCATGATTATAAATTTTATAAAATTAATTTGATTCGGACTGCAAATATACAGTAAATATTCCTGATTAAAAAAAGATTATGCGATTTTTTTGAAAAAAATACGATTTAGAAGGAAATATCTGCTTATTTTTGTGGCCGAATATGGAAAATTATAGGTTTGTCGGGGAAAAAATTCTGACTTGGTATCAAATTCATAAGCGAACTTTACCTTGGAGAAATATTACAAATCCTTATAAGATTTGGATTTCTGAAGTTATTTTGCAACAAACGAGGGTGGTGCAGGGTTTGGAATATTACGAGCGGTTTATCGGCCGGTTTCCCGATGTTCATACTTTGGCGGCTGCCGATGAGCAGGATGTTTTGAAATATTGGCAAGGTTTGGGTTATTATTCCCGTGCGCGGAATCTTCATGCGGCCGCACGGAGTATCGAAACTCATTTCGGCGGAAAATTTCCCGAAGATTACGAATCTCTTTTAAAATTAAAAGGCATTGGGGAATACACTGCCGCCGCCATTGCTTCTTTTGCGTTTAACCATCCGTGTCCGGTGGTCGACGGGAATGTTTTCCGTTTTTTGTCGAGGCTTTTTGCCATTGAGGAACCGATTGATACCTCAAAAGGGAAAAAATTTTTTACGGAATTGGCCGGCCGGTTGATGGACAGGCGGCAAGCAGGTCTTTTTAATCAGGCGATTATGGAATTTGGCGCGTTGCAATGTGTTCCCGTTTCGCCCGATTGTGGAATCTGTACTTTTGCCTCGCATTGTTTAGCGAAAATGCAGGGGAAAGTATCCGAATTTCCGGTTAAATTAAACAAACCTAAAACGAAAGAGCTGTATCTTTATTATTTTCTAATTCATTCGGGTGAGTTTATTTTCTTGAAAAAGAGGGAAGGAAAAGGTATTTGGCAAAATTTGTACGAATTTCCTTCGGTGGAATCGGAAATTCCCTTGTCGTTTGAAGATTTGGTGAAACGTACCGATTTTCAGGCGCTTTTCCCCGGAAACGCCAGTCATCCTGCCCCTGACTCGGAAACTTTTGATACATCCTTGATTTTCAAGCTATTAATAAAAAATTACAAACATGTTTTGACACATCGGATTCTCTATGCCGATTTTTATGAAGTGTCTGTCGAAAATACATTGGGATTAGAAGAATACAAAAAAATAAGACAAAGCGAAATCGGGGAATATCCGATTCACAGGCTGATGCAAAGTTTTTTGGAAAAAATTATGGAATAATTTACGGAAATTCAATTAAAAAATTTAAGATTTTTTTTGTAATTTCTTATTTTTTGTCTAAATTTGACGCGAGAATCAAAACTATTAACTGTTTCACTTTAAAAAATTATTTATTATGTCAGTCAACAAAATTATTTTATTAGGAAATGTAGGGAAAGATCCGGAAGTACGCTATTTTGATAATGGCGGTGCAGTAGCCAATTTTACCTTAGCAACTACCGAAAGGGGCTATACTGCTGCGAATGGTACACAAGTGCCGGATCGTACGGAATGGCACAACATTGTTCTTTGGAGAGGTTTAGCGGAAATTGCTGAGAAGTATGTGAAAAAAGGCTCAAAAATTTACTTGGAAGGTAAAATCCGTACGCGTTCTTATGACGATGCAGCCGGAAATAAACGGTATATTACCGAAGTTTGGGGCGATAATATGGAGTTATTGGATAAAAGACCCGATGCGGCAGGGGCGGCGCCTCCACCACCGTTTCCTCAGCCTCCTGCGGAAAAACAGAATCAAGTACAACAACCGGTGCGGCAACCGGCGGCAACGACGGAAAATCCGGCGATTCCCGAAGCAGAGGAAGGAGATGATTTGCCGTTCTGAACGAACAAACTAAGAGCTAAGAACTTTTAGTCCTTAACTCTTAGTTCTTAACTCAATATGTATTATTTTTGTGAAATTTTTCTTCAAAAAAAAATCCGACGTTTCCGTCAATGAACTTTCGAAAGCGCTTAAATTGACTTCCGGCGAATTGCCGGAAGAAAAAGAAATGTTGGAAGGAATCATCGGTTTGTACAATAAAACGGTGGTTGAAATCATGACTTCCCGAATGGATGTGGCTGATTTGGACATTAAAACAAGTTTTAAGGACGTGCTAAAATATGTCGTGGAAGTCGGTTATTCGCGGATTCCGGTCTATTCCGGCAATTTGGATAATATCAGAGGAATACTTTATATCAAGGATTTATTGCCTTATTTGGATAAGCATGCCGAATTTCGCTGGCAAAGCCTGATTCGGCCTGCTTATTTTGTTCCCGAAAATAAGAAAATCGACGATTTGCTGGAGGAATTTCGGACGACCAAAACACATTTGGCCGTCGTTGTGGATGAATTTGGGGGAACTTCGGGTATTGTTACGATGGAGGATATTCTGGAAGAAATTGTAGGTGAAATCAGCGATGAATACGATGATGAAAAAGATTCCAAGTACATCCTTCTTGCCGATGGTTCGTATATTTTTGATGCAAAAATATTGTTGATCGATTTTTTCCGGGTGACCGGTTTAGATCAGAAATTGTTCGGTAAATTGACCGATGACGTAGATACTTTAGCCGGTTTGATATTGGAAATAAAAGGAGATTTCCCGGAAGAAAAAGAAGTAATTAAGTATAAAAACTTTTCTTTCCTGATTATCGGGATGGATAAAAAGCGGATTTTGAAAATCAAATTTACAACACATGAAGAATAAAGTTTTTTTCGCCTTCCGCCCTTTGCCTTTCGCCGGCGTCTTCGTGTTTACAATTATTTTCTTGTCCTCCTGTTCTTCGGATTATTCGCCTAAGCCAAGAGCTTATTTCCATATTGATTTGCCCGATCCGGTATATCATTCCGTTCAATTTTCCCCCTTTGATTTCAGCCTTTCCGATCAGGCGCAGATTGAAAACCGGAGTGATTCGGCGTCTGCAATCGGGTTTAATTTGAATTATCCGAAATTGAATGTCCGGATTTATTGTTCCTATTTTTCGATAAATAAAGACAATTTTAAGACCATAGCGGATAAAAGTCAACGATTGGTTTACATCCACGAGATGCGGGCGGATGGAATCAAGGAATATGCTTTCACGAATCCCGGAAATGATGTATATGGAATTGTGTATGAGATAGAAGGAAATGTTGCAAGTCCCCTGCAATTTGTATTGACCGACAGTGTCCGTTCTTTTTTCAGAGGCGCATTGTATTTTAATGCCGAGCCGAATCGGGATTCCATAGCGCCGGTTTTGGCCTATATCAATAAAGATATTCAAATTTTAATAGAAAGTTTTCGATGGAGGCGGTGAAAGACAAAATAGAATCCCTACGAAGAGAAATAGAAAGCCTGAATTACAGTTATTACGTGCTTTCAAAACCGGAAATATCCGATTTTGAGTTTGACAAAAAACTGAAAGAATTAGAAGCGTTGGAAGCCGGGCATCCCGAATATTTCGATCCCAATTCCCCAACGCAAAGGGTAGGCAGCGACCTGAACAAAAATTTTGTTCAAGTAGAACACGTCTATCCGATGCTTTCCCTTTCCAATACCTATTCCGAAGGGGAAATCCGGGATTTTTACGACCGGACTAAAAAATCCCTGAATGAAGACTTCGACCTTGTTTGCGAACTGAAGTACGACGGTACGTCTATCGCTTTGACTTACGAAAACGGGGTGCTTGTCCGCGCCGTTACGCGGGGCGACGGCGTCCGCGGCGACGACGTGACAGCCAATGTAAGAACGATTAAGACGATTCCCCTCAAATTGCAAGGGTCGGATTATTCTCCCCAATTTGAAATCCGCGGAGAAATATTGATGCCTTGGAAAGTTTTCGACGATTTGAATAAGGAACGTGCGGAAGCGGAAGAACCGTTGTTTGCCAATCCCCGGAATGCAGCTTCGGGAACATTGAAATTGCAAAATCCGGCCATTGTCGCTTCACGTAAATTGGATTCCTATTTGTATTATTTGTTGGGCGAAAATCTTCCTTCGGACGGGCATTATGAAAACCTGCAAAAAGCTAAAAGTTGGGGTTTTAAAATTTCCGGTGCAATGAAAAAATGCAGTACTTTGGAAGAAGTTTTTGAATTTATCAATTATTGGGATAAGGAACGGCGGAATTTGCCGGTGGCGACCGATGGTATAGTTTTGAAAGTCAATTCGGCGCGTCAGCAGTTGAATCTGGGATGGACAGCCAAATCGCCACGTTGGGCAATAGCCTACAAATTTCAGGCGGAACGGGCGGAAACCCGCCTCAATTCGGTTGATTTTCAGGTGGGACGAACCGGAAACGTTACTCCGGTGGCCAATCTGGAGCCGGTTTTGCTTTCCGGAACAATCGTTAAACGGGCATCCTTGCATAATGCCGATATTATTCGTAACTTTGACGTCCATATCGGCGACATGTGTTTTGTTGAAAAGGGAGGGGAGATTATTCCTAAAATAGTGGGAGTGAACAAAGAAGCGCGGTTTTTGATCGGTCTGAAAGTAGAATTTATCAAAAACTGTCCGGCTTGCGGAACAAAATTGGTTCGGGAAGAAGGTGAAGCCGCCTATTATTGTCCGAATCATTTCGGTTGCGAACCGCAAATCAAAGGAATGATCGAACACTTTGTCGGGCGTAAAGCCATGTATATCAATATAGGAGAAGAAACCGTCAGTCAGTTTTATAAAGCCGGTTTGATAAAAAATGCAGCCGATTTATATACGATTAAGGCGGAAGATATAATGAAATTGGAGCGCTGGGCGGAAAAGTCCGCCGGCAATTTTGTGGAAAGCGTCCGTAATTCATTGCAAGTTCCTTATGAACGAGCGCTTTACGCATTAGGAATCCGGTATGTGGGCGAAACGGTTGCCAAGAGGTTGGCGTATGCGTTTCATAACATCGACGATTTGATGAATTCAAATTATGAGCAATTAGTTGCAGTGGACGAAATCGGCGAAGTCATAGCAAAAAGCATTATCGACCATTTTTCCATTGAGTCTAATCGCGTATTGGTCGAAAGGCTAAAGACTTACGGTGTTCGCTTTGCTTTGGATGAAGCCGTTCTGGCAGAGAAAACAGATCTTTTAAATGGCTTGACGTTTGTGATATCAGGAACTTTTTTATTACATTCGCGGGATGAATACAAAGCGCTGATAGAAAAAAACGGAGGGAAAAATTCCGGATCTGTTTCTGCGAAAACCGATTACATTCTTGCCGGAGAAAATATGGGGCCGGCAAAATTGGAAAAAGCAAGGAAATTGGGGATTAAAATTATTTCGGAAGAAGAATTTCTTAAAATGATATGATAGATATAGATAAATTTGTATTAAAAAGAAGAATAAAAAAAATTCTGAATAAATCGAAAAGAGAGAAAGAATATCGCAATTTGAAAGAAATCAAATCGATTCTTTTATTTTTTGATACCAAAGACTATTTGGATGCAAGCTTTTTTATTAAACAATTAAAAAAAATGGGCAAAAAGGTTAAAGTCTATGCCTATAAGGATAATAGCGATAAGAATGATTATTCCAAGATACTTCATAATATTGTTACGGAGAAAGATATGAATATTTGGAAAAACGATTCTTTAAAGGAGTTAGTGAATTCATTGGATTCGGATACTCCTTACGACCTTGCAATTGATTTGACGCCCAAGGAAAATGTTTTATTACAATATTTGCTTGTATCGTCCGATTCGTTGTTAAAAGTAGGATTTAGTAAAACGAATCTTCCGGTTTATGATTTGGTTATTTCATTTGCTTCCGAAAACGAACTCAACGAAATAATTACTGCCAGGGAATTGAGCAGGCAACTCATTCATTATTTAACGACGATTTCTTCTAATACCCAAACACAATAGAAATTAACAAATGGGACGCATTAATCTAAAAGGAATGGGAGTTGCCTTGATCACTCCTTTCAAAACAAACTGCGATATTGATTTCCAGGCTTTGGTGCGTTTGGTGGACTATCAATTGCAAAATGGCACGGATTATCTGGTTGTTTTGGGTACTACCGCAGAAATACCTACTTTGACTTCCGACGAACAAAAAGAAATTATACAAACGGTCGTTGAGCGGGTAAATGGAAAAATACCTATCGTGGCGGGTGTTGGCGGAAACAATACGCGTGCGGTCGTCGAACGGTTGAAAAACGATAATTTTTCAGGTATTGATGCGATTCTTTCGGTTGTCCCTTATTACAATAAACCTTCTCAGGAAGGCATTTATCAACATTACAAGCAAATTGCCGGTTCCACATCTTTGCCGGTAGTTTTGTATAATGTTCCCGGTCGTACGAGCGTCAATATGTCGGCCGAAACGACTTTGCGGTTGGCCAATGACTGTGAAAATGTAGTAGGCGTGAAAGAAGCTTCCGGTAACATGACGCAGATTGGTACGATTATCAAAAACAAACCGCATGATTTCCAGGTAATTTCCGGCGATGACGGTATTACATTCCCGTTGATTACTTTTGGCGCTGTGGGCGTTATTTCCGTGATTGGGAATGCTTTCCCGAAGGAATTTAGCCGGATGGTACGTTTGACGTTGTCCGGCGATTACGCAAAAGCGTTACATATTCATCATAATTTTACGGAATTGTTTGAATTATTGTCTGTTGATGGAAATCCGGCCGGTGTAAAAAGCATTTTGAACATAATGGGCTATATTGAAAACACGCTTCGGTTGCCGTTGATACCGACTCGCATCACAACTTATGAAAAAATTAAGGCTATTTTACAGGAATTAAGCATCAAATGTTGATTTTCTTGAAATTTTTCTTTGAAATTAAGTAAAAAAATGTAATTTTGCACTCGCAAATAAGAAAGCCCGGATGGCGGAATTGGTAGACGCGCTAGTTTCAGGGACTAGTGTTCGCAAGGATGTGCAGGTTCGAGTCCTGTTCCGGGCACGATAAGAAGTGCTAACAGCTATACAGCTCTGCAATACAATTGCTCCAACACTTTATCAATCACCCCAATATAATAAAACGGAAGGTTAATCAAGTTGAATGATTTTCCTGTCGAAGTGCTGACTTTGTCTACCGACAAAGGCTGCGACCAAACGCGTACCGCAAAATTGTGAGGCGCCTCATCCATAAACAGATGCAGCGATTTCAATTTGGAATTGTGTCCCGACTTGACTTCTACCGGGATTGCCAGGCCATTGTACGGATAGATAAAATCCACTTCGGCTTCGGAACCCTGTTTGTCGCGTTTCCAAAAAATCCGTTTGGCAAGCATGCTATCGTTAAGCGTCAGCAGTTCCTGCGCCGTAATTTGTTCGGCTATTTTGCCCCGCCAAACGTCCTGAATATTCTTGACCGAAAAAACTTCCTGTTGTATGCCGGCAACAAAATTGACTAATCCCGTATCTATCCAAATCAGTTTAGGGCGTTGCCGGCGATTGGGCGACAACGGCATTCGTGTGTTTGAAGTCGGAAACACTAATTCCAAAAGCATGGCTTTCTGTATGGTTTGAAACGCCAAACTCATTTCTTTGGAAGAAAAATCTGTTCCGCCGAATTTTTCAAACGTGATAATGCTGCCTGCCGACAGCCATCCTGTTTCCAGAATTTCGCGAATTATTTTTATTGTGGTCGTATTTTTCGTATATTTTTCTATATCGTCTTTGTAGGATTGCAAGAGCGAATCGTAAACCCGTTTTAGCGCTAAAATATCCTGATTTTCGGCATATTTTGAAATTGCGGCCGGCATTCCGCCAACTAAAGCGTAGTCATTGAAAAGTTTTATAATCCTGTCGTGAACGGGAGCAGCCTTTAAATTTTGGATTAGTTCGGCGTCAAAATCGTTATTTATTCCATTTAGAAATTCGAGAAACGAGCAGGGACGAATGGCCAGATACTCAACCCGGCCGACAGGAAAAGAAATTTTGCGAACATCTATTATCGTTTCAAGCAACGAACCGGCTGCAATTACATGAATATGACCGGCTTCTTCGTAGAAATAACGTAAGATGGCGACTGCTTTTGGGGAATTTTGAATTTCATCGATAAAAAGCAATACGGAACCGCCATTCATTATTTGTTTTTTTTGTAAAAAAATAGCTTGGATCAGTTCGTTTACTTCATCATATTGTTCAAACAAATTCCATTCGGCATTTTTTTCGAGATTAAGGTGAAGGAAAACATCATACTGCTTGGCAAATTCCACGACTAAAGTTGTTTTCCCAACTTGCCTTGCCCCTCTCAAAACCAATGGTTTACGGTCTGACCGTTCTTTCCATTCTTGTAAATACGCTATTGCTTTTCGTTGTATCATATCTGAAAAATATTTTCGACAAAGATACGGATTTTTTTTTGAATTGGCACAAAAGGACGGTATAAAAGTGTTAAAATTGGCGCAAAAGGACGGTATAAATCATAATAAACCCTGATATATTTCCATTATTTCTCCCGCAATCCTCCGGGAATCAAACCGCTTCATATACTCCAACCCCCGTTTCACCATTTTTTTCGCCAAGTCTTTATTTTCCAATATTTCTCTGATTTTAGCCGCTAATTCCGCATCATTGAGAGGATCGACATAAATAGAATCCGGTCCGCCGGCTTCTTCCAAACAGGAACCGGTCGCCGCAATCGCCGGAACGCCGCACGACAGGGCTTCAATCACCGGAATACCGAACCCCTCGAAAAATGAGGGATAAACAAATACGGAAGCCTGTTGATACACCGCCGGCAAATCTTCAAAAGGAAAATCATTTTTGATGTGTAACCGGGATTCTAATCCCGTTTCATACGCAT
>JAISWH010000031.1 GCA_031271125.1 Dysgonamonadaceae bacterium | reverse complement strand
TACGGCTTATGCGGTAAGGCGCCCCAACTGTCATCTCCGCCAAGGCCTCGTTGCAGGTAATCCACATTCAGGAAAATATCTTTCTGCGGCGTAACGTCGCTCGGATGGCTGTTCTTTTTGCTTGTCCCGAAATCCAAATCATCTGCCGGATTGTGCGCCACTTTGACGCTCAACGGATGTAAACCTTTGATTTGTATGCCGTAACCATCTTTATTGGTCAATGTCAACCAGCGAACATCCGTTTTGTTCCCGTTTTCCTGCGGACGAATATAATCGAATGGTTGTTCGGCGACGGTACTGCTATAAATACCTATAAATGAGGCGGTATTTCTATCGGAATAATTTTCCCAGGGACCGCGGCCGTAATAGGTAAACCGGTCAAATTCCGGAGCAAGCCGCATTTGCATACCGAAACGCGGCATTTCGGGAAGGTCTTCACGTCCGGCTTTCCACGAAGCTTTTATTTTCAGACCGCCTTTGTCGTTAACCGTGTAAGTGATTGTATAATGGCTTGATACGTCGTTCAACAGATATTCTGCCGTAATAATCGCGGAATATTCGCTTTTATTCACATTAAACGATTTCAGGGTTTTGTTTTTTCCTGCAAGTTTCCAGACATTGCAAATTTCCGGCATCCGGTTTCCGTAATCATTGTCGGTAGGCGCGCGCCAGAAATCGGGTTGCGGTCCGGATTCCAACAAGCGTTTGCCATCTGCCGAATATTCCGTCAGCGAGCCGTCTCTTTTGGAAAAAGCAATTTGAATAGGGCCGGATTTCAAAGTTATCCCACGATTGTCGTCTTTGATTATTTCTATTGAACCGAGATAATCCTGAGTTTCTACCAAAAACCTCTCCGAAGGAAGAACAATAAATTGTTCGCGCGCTACTTCATGTCCGGCAGGAATCATTTCCGTCGCTTCTTTCGTATAAGCATAAACATTCAAAAAATATTCATCTTTAGGATAATTAGCGGTTGCGTCCTCCGGTATGACAATAACTGCTTCTTTTTTTGTCAAAGGCGCTTGCGAAACGGTAAAATCGCCTTTGTCCGTTACCTCTCCGTTACGCAGCAATTCCCATTTGAAATCAAATCTATCCAAACTTGTATAATGAAAACGGTTTTCAATCGTGACGATACCTTTCGCAATATCTTTGGCATGGAAAAGGATATCCTGATAAACTTTTTTCACTTCGTTCAAGGCGGGATGAGGCGTCCGGTCGGCATTGATCAAGCCGTTGGCGCAGAAATTTTTATCGTTGGTATATTGGTAGCCGCCAAGGTCTCCGCCGTAAGCCCAGTATTTTCTTCCCGAATCGTCTGTTGCCGCAATCCCCTGATCGACCCAATCCCAGATAAATCCACCCTGCATGTGCGGGGAGGTAGCGATAATGTCGAAATATTCCTGGAAATTGCCGGTGCTGTTTCCCATGGAATGGGCGTATTCGCACATGATAAACGGGCGCGTAACATCCTTGCGTTCCGCATACCGTTTCATGTGTTCAACCCGCGGATACATCGGACAAACAATGTCGGTATTCCGGTTTTCTCCGGCTTGTTCGTACTGTACGGGACGACTGTTATCTCTTGCTTTTACCCAATCGTACATCGCGAAAAAGGCTTTGCCGTTGCTTGCTTCATTTCCCAGCGACCAGATAATGACCGAAGGATGGTTTTTGTCTCGCTCTACCAAACGGATTACGCGGTCTAAATGAGCGGCTTGCCATTCGGGGAAATTGGCGACGTTTTCCGGGCCATAGCCCAATCCGTGGGATTCGAGGTTGGCTTCATCAACCAGGAACAAACCGTATTCATCGCATAGTTTGTACCAAAGCGGGCTTTGCGGATAATGGCTTGTGCGCACGGCATTGATGTTGTTTTGTTTCATCAAGGCGATGTCTTTACGCATCATTTCCTCGGTTTGAACATGCCCGGTCAACGGATTGTGTTCATGTATATTTACGCCTCGCACCAAGATGGGTTTGCCGTTCACCAGCAGTTGGGCGTTTTTGATTTCTACTTTGCGGAAACCGATTTTAGCAGAAGTAGTTTCTATGGTTTTGCCCTGTTTGTCTTTCAATGAAATAAGCAAAGTATAGAGATTGGGCGTTTCGTTGCTCCACTGTTTTACATTGGCGATGGTTGTGGATACGCAAGATTTTACCTCTTTACCGGTATTCCCGTTTATATCCGTGTTTTTCTTTTGCGAAAAAACACTTTTTCCGTCGCTGTCCAACAATTTTATTTCTGCCTGAACATTCTTTTTTTCTTTCGAATAATTTTTCAAAGTCAAATCAAGCGAGAAAATACCGTTTCTGTACGTTTTATCCAAATCGGCTTCGGCAAAGAAATCCTGGATGCGGATTTGGTCGGTACTGTACAAATAAACACTTCTGTCAAAGCCGGATAAGCGCCAAAAATCTTGATCTTCCAGATAGGCGCCATCGCTCCAACGATAGCCTTCAATCGCAATGGTATTTTTTCCGGTTTGGATGTATGGGGTAATATCAAATTCGGCCGGACTTTTCGTCACTTCGCTGTAACCTAAATATTTGCCGTTCATCCAAACATACATAGCAGTCAATCCGCTTTCAAAATGCAGATAAACCCGGCGACCGTTCCAATTTTCGGGAATGATGAAATCGCGTACATAACAACCGACCGGATTGTCGTTGTGGTCGATGTAGGGCGGATTGACAGGATGCGGATAAGCGATATTCGTGTAAATGGGAATGCCGAAACCTTGCAATTCCCAGTTTCCGGGGACTTGAATATGATCCCATTTACTTACGTCGTAAGCCGGTTCGTAAAAACCTCCGGGTTTGTCGGCGGGCTTTTTGCTCCATTTAAATTTCCAGATGCCATCCAACGATTGGTAATAGGGCGATGCGGAATAATTGCCGGCAATCGCTTGCTGTTCATTGCTGTATGGCAAAGCCGTAGCTCTTGCCGGTTCTTTATTGACGCCGAAAATTTCGGGATTTTCCCATTCGGGCGTTTGGGCTTGCATAGTTACAGCTGTTGTACAAACAAGCCATGCGATGAAATATAGATTCTTCATGTTTCTAACTTATGTAGGAATTTTATGTGCAGGCAAATATACGAAATAATTTTTAATAGTTTCTATTTCCAAAACTTTTATTTTGGGTACAATTGACTACGTCGACGGGTATATTTCAAATTGATGCAATCAAATGCATCCATACAACACGCCGCATTTGCGACTTAATAGGGCGCAACATATTTGCTTGCTTTTGCAACATTTTTTACAGCCGAACCCACCTCACCCCCCGTACCTTTGCCTTCACAAATTTTAATTTTTTATCAATGAAAAACAGTTTAATAATAATTTTTTTGTTTGCAGCAAATATGATTTTTGCACAGACAAACCCGGTAAGCGGAACCGTCAGCGAAAACGGCGAGGGCTTGATGGGCGTGAGTATCCTTGAAAAAGGAACAACCAATGGTACGGTTTCCGACATTGATGGAAATTTCAAAATCGAACTGACAAAATCGCCTTCGGTTTTGGTCTTTTCGATGATTGGAATGTTGGCGCAGGAAAAAACGGTATCGGCAGGCGACAATATTAATATTGTATTGTCGGAAGATGCCGCTCAATTAGACGAAGTAATCGTTACCGGCTACACTTCGCAGAAAAAAGCCGACTTAACGGGGGCAGTAGGCGTAGTTGATGTGTCGGAAATGATGTCGGCTGCCGAAAACAATCCGATGAAAGCGTTGCAGGGGCGCGTGGCAGGTATGGAAATCAGCGCCGATGGCAATCCGAGCGGTGCGGCAACCATTCGCATTCGCGGTATAGGAACACTCAACAACAACGACCCGCTCTACATCATCGACGGCGTGCCGACCAAAGGCGGAATGCACGAACTCAACTCAAACGACATTGAGAGCATTCAGGTATTGAAAGATGCTTCCGCCGCAAGTATTTACGGCTCTCGCGCCGCCAACGGCGTGATTCTTATTACCACCAAACGCGGCAAAGAGGGCGCAGTGAAAATCAATTTCGATTCGTATCTCACGGCTACCCGCTACACCACGCATTTAGATGTGATGAACGCCAAAGAATATGGCCGGGCAATGTGGCAGGCAAATGTCAATAGCGGTTTCGACCCCAACAGCAACAATATCGGTTACAATTTCGAATGGAATTATGACGCGAATGGAAATCCGGCGCTGAACAATGTTATGTTGCCGAAGTATTTGGATGCCGCAAAAACAATGTATTCGAGCAATACCGACTGGTTCGACGAAGTATCGCGCACAGGTTTTATGCAATCTTACAATGTGTCGGCAAGCAAAGGAACCGACAAAGGCAGTTCGTA
>JAISWH010000191.1 GCA_031271125.1 Dysgonamonadaceae bacterium | reverse complement strand
GGATTATCCGATTATATCCGCCATCTGGTCATGGCAAACGAGGTTGATTTCTCAGGTAGTGTAGTTGCCATTCAGCAGCAGTTGGCAAAAATCCGGCTTTCCATTCTCTACCATTCGCGTATCATGTTTTTGCAAATACCATTTTATACGACTATTTATTTGAGTGATTTCTGGTTTCCGGGTAAAGTAAATTGGATTTATATTGTATTTCAGATTCTTTTTACAGGTGCATTTACAGGACTGGCTGTTTGGTTTTACATAAATCATAAACCCGAAAACCTGCACAAAAAATGGTTGAAGTCAATGGTAAACGGTTCGGGGGGAAAATACATCGAAAAAGCGCTGGCGTTTTATAACGAATTGGAAACATTTAAACAGGAATAATGGTTATCCCGCAAACCATTTCTTAAATTCCCCGACTCTAACCTTACTGACAAGTATTCGCTCGGGAGTATCAATCTTTAAATTGACGGACAACTTGCTCCCAAACCATAAAGACATATCTTTCACGGCTTTGTGAGCAATAATGTACTGCCGGTTAGCCCGGAAAAACAGTTTTGGGTCGAGTTGTCGCATCAAATCATCCAAAACCATGTCCATATAATAAGTACGACCGGAAAAGGTGACGGTTTTAACCATTTTGGCATCAATAAAAATATAAGCAATGTCGTGGACAGACAAGGGAGTCAGTTTGTCTTTTTCCGGCACCAAAAAATAGGATTTGTAAACAACCGTATTTTGTTTGATGCTCGACAGCAGTTTATTAATCAAATCGGTATTGTAGGCGGGTTGAAACGAAAAGTTTCTGTATTTGTCGATTGCCTTCGCCAAATCCTTTTTATTAATTGGTTTTAACAGATAATCAATGCTGTTTACTCCAAAAGCTTTCAGGGCGTATTCATCGTAAGCGGTCGTAAAAATAACGGGACAGGAGATTTGAATTTTCTCAAAAATCATAAAAGCCGATCCGTCAGCCAAATGAATATCCATAAATACCAAATCGGGTGGGGGACAAGTTTGAAACCATTCCACACTTTCGTCAATAGATTGAAGTACGGCAAGAATTTGCATGTCGGGACTCACGTCGCCGATAAGCATCTGCAAAGCTTGCGCTGCAACAATTTCGTCTTCTATAATAATGACATTCATGCGATTAAAGGTATTTCTACTTCAAAAGTTCCTCCGGTATTGCAGATGGCAATTTCCCTGTTCCAAAGCAAGCGGTAACGCTCGGCCAGATTCGACAATCCGATGCTTTCCCCGCTTTCCACATCTTTTTTGGGTTGAACAGGATTGGAAACCGTTATCGTCGCTCGTTCCGAAGTGGAAAAAGTAATGGTTAGCGGTTGCCTGTTGCTGACCACATTGTGCTTGATGGCATTCTCAACCAAGGTTTGCAAGCTCAACGGAACAATGGAATATGAATAATATTTTTCATCCACATTTTGAATGAATTGCAGATTATCGCCGTAGCGGATTTGCATCAGAAGGCAATATGCCAGGGTAAATTTCAGTTCTTCCTCCAAAGTAATGATTTCCTTGTTCTGCAAAGTATAACGAAACACGTAGGAAAGTTGCTGCACATATTCCTTCGCTTTGTCGGCGTCGGTTTGTATCAATGAATTGAGGGTATTTAACGAATTGAACAGGAAATGCGGATCTACTTGATTTTTCAACGCCATGAAGCGCGTTTTCATGTATTCGGATTGTAATTTTTCATTTTCCAAAGCCGTTTGTTGTTGCTTGTTGGAAATGAAAATCAGTTGCGAGGACAACATCACAACAATAGCAATGAGAGAATCACGAAACATTCCCCCTGCAATAGCTCGGTTCAGATAGGGTCCGAAATCTTCGACTTGCATCTGCACAAGCGTACATCCATAACTGATAATGGCCGTACAGACTAAAACCGTCAGGATGCTGTATATCCTTTTTCCTTTCCGGGAAAACCATGCGCTTTTCAGTAACCGGAAATTTAAGAGATACAACAGGAAAGCGACCAGAAAATTAGAGAAAATGTAAAACAGGGTTAAGTCTAACCGGAAAAAATGCGGAGGATGTCCGTCCATTTTGTCGGTGGATTTGCCGTAGAAGAACATTATCAGGAAAAGCGTGTTCATCAGCAGGCTGATGGCTGAAGCGAGCAAGAATGCTGTGCGGTAGTTGAGGGAGGATTTTTGCATGGGGGAATGTTTGTTTTTCTATTTTATGTTAAAAAAAACTCCTCAAAAATAACGGAAATAATTGTATTTACCAAACTATTCATACCGTAAAGCATTAATCGGGTCTAACGAAGCCGCTTTCTTTGCCGGATACCAACCAAAGAAAATACCTGTCGCAGCGCAAACCAGAAAGGAAATGCCTACCGAAGGAATACTGATGATGAATGGCCAACTCAAACCTTTGGATGCTAAATACGACAGCAATAGTCCGAACAAAATGCCGATAATTCCTCCGATAAGGCTCAAAATAATACTTTCGCACAAAAATTGCAACAAAATATCTTTGTTTTTGGCGCCGATAGACATACGCAACCCGATTTCCTTAATACGTTCGGTTACGGTAACATACATGATATTCATAATCCCGATACCTCCAACCAGCAACGAAATGGAAGCAATGGCAGCCAGTAAAACAGTCAGAAAACCGGTCACCGAATTCATCATATCCAGCATTTCCTTTTGCGTGCGGACGTCGAAATCATTCGCCTGACCGGCTTTCAGCTTGTGGTTCGCATGTAAAATGGTTTCTATTTCCTGCGTTGCCAAACCGGCGGTTTCCTCCGACAAGGCAGAGGCCATGATCATGTGGATATAAGTAATTGCCAGAATTCGCTTTTGCACGGTAGTATAGGGCGCAATTATCACATCGTCCTGGTCTTGCCCCATCTGATTTTGCCCTTTACTTTCCAAAACGCCGATGATTTTAAACGGAATTTTATTGAAGCGAATCATTTTTCCCAAAGGGCTTTCTCCATTGGGAAAAAGATTATCTACAACGGTTTTCCCGACAATACACACTTTAGCGGAATTGCGTACATCCTGTTCGGTAAAATTCGTCCCCGAAGCAATTTTGTATTTACGGATGGAAATTAATTCCGAATTACCGCCTTGCACACTGCCCGGCCAGTTGTTGGCTCCGTTGACTAACTGTCCGCTGGCGTTGACCAAAGGCGAAACGGCGCCGATATATTTGGCCTTGTTGCGGATAGCGTCCACATCCTTGGCCATAAGCGTTTGTACATTGGCCGATCCGACATTTACGCCGCCCTGCCGTTGACTTGTCCGCATGACCATAATCAGGTTAGTTCCCATGGAAGAGATCTGATTATTGATGCTTTGCGAGGAACTTTGTCCCAAACTGACCATGGCGATTACCGACGATATACCGATAATAATGCCCAACATGGTCAGGAATGCACGCGTTTTGTTGCGAAGTAACGCTTTGTAAGCTATTTTGAATAAATTGAAAATGTTCATTTGAATTGAGGATTGAAAATTGAGAATGATTTTAAAGAATTGAGTAATTTTTAATTCTCAATTCTCAGTTCTTCATTGTTTAACACTTCTTTTGCCGATTGCATTACAACCGGCGTATCTCCCACGATATGCCCGTCGCGCAGTTGAATCGTCCGGTTGGTGAAAACGGCAATATCCGGCTCATGTGTAACAAAAGCAATGGTCTTTCCTTCCCTGTTTAATTGTTGAAACAGACTCATGATTTCGTAAGAAGTGCGGGTATCCAAATTTCCCGTCGCCTCGTCGGCCAGGAGAATCACCGGATCGTTTACCAGGGCGCGTGCAATAGCGACCCGTTGCTGTTGTCCTCCCGAAAGCTGATTGGGCAAATGCATCATCCGGTCGTGCAGACCAACCTGTTCCAAAGCTGTAATAGCCTTCGTGCGGCGTTCTTTGCCCGAAATCGTATTGTTGTAGAGCAAAGGCAATTCCACGTTTTCCAATGCGCTTGTACGGGGCAATAAATTATACGATTGAAAAACAAAACCGATCTTCCTGTTTCGCAAAGTAGAAAGCTCGTCTTTAGTGCGTTGGCTGACGGCGGTTCCGTCGATAAAATATTCGCCCGAAGTCGGACGGTCCAAACAACCCAGGATATTTAACAAGGTTGATTTCCCGCTTCCGCTGGCGCCCATGATGCTCACAAATTCGCCGGAATGAATCGTGAACGATATGCCTTTCAGGGCGTGGACTTCCTCGCTTCCCACTTGGAAAGTCCGCCGAAGCTGTTCTATTTTAATAATCTCACTCATTTCGTAATTGATTACCGTCTGGGCGGTCGCGGCATAAAAGGATTGGAAGCCGGCGTTTCCGGCAAACCCTGTTTGCCTGTAAAAGTCGACAATATAACCATATCACCCGGTACCAGACCTTTTGTTACAATTGTATTCACGCCGTCGGATAATCCGGTGTTTATTTCCTTACGGACGATACTGTCCGGCGTTTGCAACCAAACAGATTTCCCGGTCACATCCGGTCTTTGTTCCGGAGCGGGCATTTCGGGTTTCATTTTCAGATAGGCGAAAATGTCCGGAGTCGGGATAAAATTCAGGGCTTCCGCCGGAACGGTAAGACCTTTTTCCGTTTGTGTGATGATCGTAATGCTTGCCGTCATTCCCGGATACAGTTTTTCTTCGGGATTGGGCGCAGAGACGATAACCGTGTAAGTTACCACATTGTTTGTTACCGTAGGCTGTAAACGGATTTGGTTGACAATCCCTTCGAAAATATAGTCGATGTAAGCATCTACCGTAAACCGAACCGGTTGTCCTACCCGTACACGGCCAATATCGGCTTCATCTACATTGGCTTCCACCTGCATTTTGGTCAAGTCGTTGGCGATGGTAAACAAAGTCGGCGTATTGAAAGAAGCAGCTACTGTTTGTCCCTGTTCCACCGAACGGTCGAGTACAACTCCGTCAATGGGCGAATAAATTTCCGCATACGACAAATTTACTTGCGCTTGGTGCAGATTGGCTTTGGCGTTGGCCAGGCTGGTTTCCGCCTGCGCCAAACGATTGACTGCTTCCTCATAAGAGGCTTCGGTTGCCGCTTTTACATCGTATAATTGTTTTACGCGCTCATAATTCTGCCGTGCATATTTCAAATCGCTTTCGGCGCTCATTACGCTTGCTTTGGCTTGCGTAACTCGCTCAATAAGTGTGGATTTATCAATTTCAGCCAATAATTGTCCTTTTTTCACCTGTGAATTATAATCCGCAAATATTTTTTCGATAACGCCAGAAACCTGCGTTCCAACTTCCACCTTATCCACCGGTTGGACGTATCCGGTAGCGGTAACAGTCATTTCAATTGTATTTTCCTGCACTTGAGCCGTATTGAAATGAATTTCCCTGTTGCCTTTCCCTTTGAAAAGGGAAAAACCAATGACAAGCGCAACGATAATCGCGGAAAGAATGGTTATGACTTTTTTCTTCTTCATATCTTTTTACATTTTACATTTTTACTTGAATCCCCATATAAACGTCTAAAACTTTGCGCTTCAGCATAAATTCGTATTTGCTTTGAATATAATCGTTTAGCGCACTGATATAATTGTTTTGCTGTTGCAGTAAATCCACCGCCGTAATCGAACCCAAACGGAATTGCGCCCGGTAAACATCGAAAGTTTTCGAATAAGCATTTTGCCGGATATTCGTAGTTTGGAATTTGTTGTAAGCGGAAACCACGCTTTGATATTCCGTAACAACCGTTTGTTGAATATCCGATTCGCTTTGTTTTTTATCCAATTCTGCTTGCTGCAGGGCAATACGGCTTTGCGTCACTTTGGATTTGGTGCGGCTGTTGTCGTAAATCGGAACACTGAGCGAAAGTCCGATTTGTTGATTCAACCGGTTGGAAAGTTGAGAGCCGAAA
This sequence comes from Dysgonamonadaceae bacterium, assembly GCA_031271125.1. Taxonomy (GTDB): domain Bacteria; phylum Bacteroidota; class Bacteroidia; order Bacteroidales; family Azobacteroidaceae; genus Azobacteroides. The sequence continues at coordinate 18,292 of JAISWH010000191.1, read as the reverse complement.
CTCGTATAATCCGTATGTCCCGTTCCGATGCTCCCATGCAGGCTGAGAGCAGGCAAATAATTGGCTTTCGACATTTTAAGGCCGATTTTTGCAATGTCGATATTGTATTGGCTGATTTTTAAGTCCGGTAATGTCAGCATAGCGCTTTCCAACACTTGATTCATGGACGGTAAGATCGACATGGCGTGTATCGAAGCGGTATCCGGATAAATGATTTGAAGGTCGTCTATTGCCTGCATGGCCAATAGGCTCTTCAATGTCAGCAAACTATTGTCGCGGGATATTTGGGTGTTGAGGACATTGTTTTTGTCATTGGCGCATTGGGCTTCAAGTAATAGATAATCGCTTTCCAGAATTTTTCCGAATTGGAATTGTTCTTTACCTTGTTTCATCTGTTCTTCGCTTGCTTTGACGACCGTTTCCTGATATTTCAGCAATTCTTCGTTGCCTAATGCCGTCAGGAAAGCCTGCAAAATTTGAATGGTCAAATTATTTTCGTACAGGGAAGTTTGATAGAAAGACTGCTCTTTCCGCAATTTGTTCTGTTCTATTGTGTTGGATATATTTCCGCCTTGATACAGAGTCATATTGGCATTCAAGCCGTAACTGCCGCCAAACGAAGCATCGCTATTCTTGCTGTGGTTCAGGTTTTCACTCAAAGATGCACTTAAGCTCGGCAGCCGTTCCATTTTCGATTGCTCGTAGGCGTCGGCGCGCGCGTCTTCCGTCAGTTTCATGGATTGAAGATTGTAATTATTGCCGAAAGCATAATTCAAACAGTCTTCCAACGTGAAACGGTATGAGGCGGGAATTGCATTTTGAGTTACTGCAACCCCTGCCGTCATACAAATAATAATACTTAAAACAATCTTTTTCATTTCCGGTTTTTATTTTTATCTGTGGCAAAAATAAACTGAAAATGGAAACAGGAGTTCGAAAAAAATGCTGAAACGGAAAAAATGAGGGTTGAAGGAGCAATAATAAAGAATAAAAATATTTTGATACACCCTCTTGTTTTTTATTTAAGGTCAATTGAAATATTTAAAAAAGAAAAGGTTGTCATCACGACAACCAATCTTCATTGTTAACCTTAAATCTAATACCATGAAAAACACATTACAAAGGTAATGCATTTTATGTTATAAAACATAATTTTTTCGAGATTTTTTTCCGTTTTTAACGATATTTAACCTGTATGGGCTATTCAACAAGCAGAATAAGGCCTTTAATGTACTCACCTTCAGGATGATAGATGTTTATTGGATGATCGGCTTGCTGTGTCAGTTGATGCAAGATTTTAACATTTCGGCCGGTCTGTGCGGCCGCACTAAATACGGCAAGTCTAAAATCTTCTTTTGTAACAACTTGCGAACAAGAAAAAGTAAAAATAATTCCTCCTGTACGGATTTTCTCAATAGCTATCGCATTCAACTTCTTATAGCCTTGTAAAGCGTTTTTCAATACTTTACGGTGTTTGGCAAAGGCCGGCGGATCAAGAACGATCAAATCGTAGGCCGAAGCATCCGTTTTTTCCAAATATTTGAACGCATCTTCCGCAAAAGCCTGATGACGCATCTCGCCGGGAAAATTCAAAGCTACATTTTCATTGGTCAAATGAACGGCTTTGGCAGAACTATCAACCGAATGTACCTTGCTCGCGCCTCCACGCAAGGCATAACACGAAAAACCTCCGGTATAACAGAACATATTCAGCACGTCCCGCCCTTCGGCATATTTTTCCAACAGACTCCGATTGTCTCTCTGGTCGATAAAAAAGCCTGTCTTTTGGCCTTTTTCCCAATCAACCCTGAATTGCAAACCGTTTTCGACGGCAATGTCCGAAACATTCCGTCCTCCGTAAAGATAACCGTTTTCGGCTTCCAATCCGGCTTTAAAAGGAAGTGTTTCTTCCGACTTGTAATAAATATTTTCGATGAAACCGGCCATCACTTCTTCCATAGCAGTTGCCAATTCAAAACGAGCCAGATGCATACCCGGAGTATGTGCCTGCATCACAGCTGTTTTTCCATAAACATCCGTTATCAAACCGGGCATATTATCGCCTTCGCCGTGTGTCAGGCGAAAAATATTACTGTTCGTTTTATTCAACAAATCTTGGCGTAAAGTCCATGCGGTTTCAAAACGTTTTTTCCAAAAATTACCGTCGATTTCTTCCTGTTTGAAACTCAACACGCGAACGGCAATCGAACCGATTTGACAGTGTCCCACCGCCAAAAAATTCTTCCGGGAATCGTAAATTTCAACAATTTCCCCTTCTTCGGGCCGGCCTTCGGCATGATGAATGGCGCCCGAAAACACCCAGGGATGAAACCGTTTCAAGGATTCTTCTTTGCCGGGATTCAAATATATTTTTTTATAGGACATAGGTATTCGTAAATTTTCAGACATGCCCAAGCATCCAAAGCCGCATATTTTTTCTGCGCTTCGGTCAATTCTTTCGCTTCCCAATTGGTCAGCCGTTGATTTTTAGATATTTTCTTGTTAAAGAGAATAGCATATATTTTTTGTAAACTAATATCTTCAATGTCGTAATTCCGAACAATTTGCTGTAAATCAACAAAACCTCGCGGAGAAAATTTCATGCGGCGGCTCATACTTAAAAAATCATCCCGCAGGGACAATCCGATTTTAAGTATTTCGGGATTAGACAATAAATTGATGAGAGCCGGTGGAAAACCGTCGCCGGTCAAACGAAACAAAAAACAGGTATCAAACGTAGATAGTTGCACCAATGAAACACTCCGGTGGAATCCTTTCGTGAATGTCGGACGGGTTTCCGTATCAAAACCCAACAGCTTGAACCGAGATAAATAATGTACAGCCTTTTCCGAATCTGCAAGATTATCAATCACATAAATCTGGCCTATAAATTCTTCGGAGTTAAAACCCGATATTTCTTCTTTGGATATAGTTTTTCCCACCCTTTATTTTTAATCAATAAAATCGCTATCTTTATATTTTACAAAATGCAATGCCCGCATAGCATTTACCAATCTTTGTCCCCAATATTTTTCAAAATTCCGGATGCTGAGAACCAACGAATCGTTCATCGTTTCTTTCTGTCCGTTTTTGAATACGGCGATAAAATTACCTAAATCCTGGTAGATGTCAGCCAAATCTTCCGAAATTTTAACCGCAACGGGTGAATCGCTCAATTTAATGTCGGGATGAAACGTTTCCAAATATAAATCATCCTCACCCAACAAGTTACTGATATTTTCCCGAACGCGATCATACATTTCTTCCGTGACTTTTATGGCCAATTCGGATTCGTAATTTTCCTTAACCGGCGGAATAATAGATGCTTTCAAATACAGCAAAGGCAAAATCCTGACCATATTGTCGACAAACAACTTCTTTTCGCCCGGCTTGGTTTTTTCCATCACGACGCAATAATCTAAGGCGGCGCGAACAAAATCTTCCGTATATTTTGATAATACTATATCTTCCATGACTTTATCCGATTAATATTGTCCAAATTTTTTCCTCCGGCGCCGGAGCGACAATCTCAATTTCTTTTTTTGAAACCGGATGCACAAACTTCACTTTCCGCGCATGCAAGCAAATTCCCCCATCAGGATTAGAGCGATTGAATCCGTATTTCAAATCACCTTTAACCGGACAACCGATTTTTGCCAACTGACACCGTATTTGATGATGACGACCGGTTTTCAAATCAATTTCCAACAAAAAATACCGCTCCGATTGAGCCATCAAGCGGTAAGTTAAAACGGCTTTTTTCGAACCCGGTTTTTCTTTGTCGTAAGCATACGATTTATTTTGCTTTTCGTTGCGAATCAAATAATGCACCAACTCCTCTTCCTGCTGCGGCGGACGGTTTGCAACAATCGCCCAATACGTTTTTTTTACTTCGCCTTGACGGAACATTTCGTTCATCCGTTCCAGCGCTTTGCTCGTCTTAGCAAAAAGCGTCACCCCCGAAACCGGACGATCCAAGCGGTGAATTACTCCGGTGAAAACATTTCCCGACTTTTGATATTTGTCCTTTAGCCATTGCTTTACGGTCTCGGAAAGGGGCATATCACCCGTTTTATCGCCTTGAACAATCTCCGAAGTGGTCTTGTTCACCGCTATCAAATGATTGTCTTCATAAATAACAGTCATAGTCAAGTGTTCATGCCTCCGTCAATTTGAATCACTTGTCCGGTAACGTACGATGACAGGTCGGAAGCCAGGAACAAGGCGACGTCGGCCACATCTTCGGGTTTTCCGCCCCGCCTCAACGGGATTTGTTTGATCCATTCGTCCCGCACATCGTCCGATAATTGGTGGGTCATTTCGGTGATGATAAATCCCGGAGCAATCGCATTGGCGCGGATTCCCCGCGAACCTAATTCTCTGGCTACCGACTTCGCCAACCCAATCATCCCTGCTTTGGATGCGGAATAATTGGCTTGTCCCGCATTTCCATGAACGCCTACAACCGAACTCATATTAATGATGCTTCCGGCTTTCTGCTTCATCATCACGGGCGTCAGGGCATGAGTAAAATTAAACGCCGATTTCAGATTTACATTAATCACCGAATCCCATTGTTGTTCGGACATACGCATCATCAGACCGTCGCGGGTGATTCCCGCATTATTGACCAGAATGTCGACCCGTCCGAAATCTTTCACGATTTCATTCACAACCGTATGCGTATCCTCAAAATCGGCGGCATTGGAAGCATAAGCTTTTACTTTCACGCCAAAGGCGGCGATTTCTTTTTCCGTCTCTTTCGCATTGTCATCAATCGCTAAATCCGTGAAAGCGATGTTACATCCTTCACCGGCAAACCGAATGGCGATTGCCTTTCCGATTCCGCGCGCGGCGCCGGTGACAATAGCCGTTTTTCCTTCTAATAATTTGATCATATAAAAATATTATTTGTTTTTATGATTTACCCCCAAACCCCCTGAAGGGGCTTTGCCGCAGGTATAATGAGCATCTTGCTACGCCAACTCCCCTTTAGAGGGCAGGGGGGTGTTTTTTTATCCCGTTGAACAACACGTTGATAACAGAATTTGCCTGACTACTGTCCGACGGGGAAAAACCGTTAATTATCCCTCTGATATAAGGAATTTCCATCCCTTTCATGACGCTTTGTAAAATAAGCGCTGTCCTTACCGGATCGGAAATTTCAAAAATATCTTGTTCGATTCCTTCATGCAAAATACTCAGAATTACTTTAAAATCTCTTTCGTCATACGCTTTACGTGCAGATTCCACTCTGCGCAAGTCTCTGAAAAAATAGGCGCGCAAAGTCCCGTTCCGGTAAACTAGTTTTCCCGTTGATTCCAAACGAATATGAATATATTCAACCATTTTTTCGTCGGCCGGTAAACTTTTTTTCGCGACAGCTTCCAAAGAATCATACAGGATTTTCAGTTCCGATTGAACGACGGCATTGTAAATTTCCGTTTTACTTTTAAAATAGGTATATAAAGTGCGTCTGCCTTTTTCCGAAGCCAAAGCAATATCATTCATAGTTGTATTGTCCACCCCTATCCGGGCAAACAATTGGCGAGCGACTTCAATAAGCCTATCCTTTGTTTTTACGACTACTTCCGACATGATAATAATCCCTTATAGTTTGCGCGCAAAGTTAGTATAAAAAGCAATGAATGTCAAGAGAAAAATAAAAAGAATTGAAAAAATTTGCTTTTTAAGAAAATAAGTTCTACCTTTGCAGCTCCAAATCGCGGAGTGGAGCAGTTGGTAGCTCGCCAGGCTCATAACCTGGAGGCCGTGGGTTCGAGTCCTTCCTCCGCAACCATAGTGTAAGAATCGTCGAAAGGCGGTTCTTTTTTTTGTGCATGGCAATGAATACAGCGGGGGGCTGCATGAAAGAACGCACTTTGAGCCGCTGTGTACAGGATTACATTTTCTTATATATCAAAACAGTAGCATAAACGGCAATTCCTTCTTCCCGCCCCACATATCCCATTTTTTCAGACGTAGTCGCCTTAATGGAAATATCATCTTCATCAGCAGCTATAATATTCGATAAAATGGTTTTCATACGGGGAATATATAGCGTTAAACGAGGTTTTTCGGCGCAAATGGTGATATCTGCATTACCAAAACCATAACCTTTAGCGTGAATTAAATCCATAGTCCGCCGTAGCAAAATTTTGCTGTCGATATTTTCAAATTTGCTGCTTGTGTCGGGGAAATGAAAGCCGATGTCCCTCAAATTCGCCGCGCCTAACAAGGCGTCGCAAAGGGAGTGAATCAAAACGTCGGCGTCGGAATGTCCCAACAAACCTTTGTCATTCGGAACTTTTATCCCGCCTAACCACAATTCGCGCCCTGCCTGAAAACGGTGTACGTCAAAACCAAAACCGACACGTATTTTTTCCATTATTTTATCCAATTTTTTAAACCGTCAATATCAAAACTAAGAGACAAACGAAGCGTTTGGTCCAAAGGATTATGAGGAACCGTCGATATTAAATAGGCGGCATCCAATTGAAATGCATTGAATTTGAAACCGGCGCCTGCTGAAAAAAACTGCCGGTTCCCATTATCCGGATGTTCATAAAAATAACCTCCGCGAACAAAAAAATGATTATCATATATGTATTCTAACCCGAATGACAAGGAAACTCGCGCTTCGTCGAAAGATTGCATGATTCCCGACAGGGAAGAAACGGCATAATAGTCATTCAAAGCCTGTTGTTTTTCCTCTACGCTCATACTCCCCATATAGGGAGGCGCCGGAAACAGGTATTTATTCGCATCTAAATTAAAAGACAAGGTATTGTAACTGTCCATCGGGACAAGCAACGAGCTTCCGACCCTCAGATTTGCCGGTAAAAAAGTCGTGCTGTTTCCTTTGTTGTATGAAATTTTTGAACCTATATTCGAAATATTGATGCCCAAACCCAAAAGACATTCACTGTTTCCCAGCATCAGGTAATCGTTGTAATAACCGGCTATGTCGGCCGCAAAAGCCGAACCCGGATAGTATCCTTCCCCTATTTTCCCCGGATCGGAATAAAAGTAACGGAAAGCAACCGCACCGGCGAAATTTTCCGATAATTTCAGGGAATAACTGAGGTCAAACGAAACATCATACGGACTGATGCCATAGAGCGCCGCTTCGCCGGGGCGGCTGACGTCAATCTTTCCGGTCGAAAAATAATGCAAGGAAACCCCAACCGCCTGCCGGCCGGAATCATCTAATTTATAATATCCGGCAAGGTAAACCAGATCTATATCGTCAATCATTTTTTTCAGCCAAGGCGTATAGGACAAACCGAATCCTCCTTTGCTATATGCAAAAGCATATTTTGCAGGATTCCAATATTGAGAAAAGATATCCGGTTCGGTAGCCGCGCCGGCGTCGCCCAAACTACTTCCCTTCGCATCGGGAGCAATTGTCAAAGAAGGCGCTCCGTTAATCAAAGGATTGAAATAATCTTTTGAATCGTCGCCGTCTGCCGCTTGTGCAATGGATACAAAACCAATCCACACAAAAAACACCGCATAAAGTTTAATCCCGTTCATTGGCTGTACCGGTTAATTTATCGCATCAGTCCCCTCAATCCATCCATGTCGAAGCACAGCGAAAAACGAAGTGTTTGATCCAAAGGATTGGATGGAACCGTAGAAATCAAATAAGAAATGTCGATTTGGAGTGAATTTAACTTAAAACCCGCACCGACAGAAAAATATTGCATGTTGCCCTTATTCGGATGTTCGTAGAAATATCCGCCGCGAACAAAAAATTTATTGTCATAAGCATATTCCGCGCCAAACGACCAGCTAATTTCATTAAATTCTTCCTGCGCACCGCCGGGAGCGTCGTGAAAAGATTTGAAAACGCCGGGCAAGGGATTTGTATTGTAATATTCTTCCAAAGCGGCTTGACGTTCCGCAGTACTCATGTTTCTCGTGTCTGGAGGCGTAGGAAACATGTATTTATTCGCATCTATGTTGAGCGACAAAGTGTTGTAATCATCCATCGGGAAAAGCAAAGAGCCTCCTATCCTCAGATTGGCCGGCAAAAAAGCATTGGTATTTCCTTTGTCGAAAGAAATTTTAGAGCCGATATTGGAAGCGTTCAAACCCAATCCCAAAAGACATTCACTGTTCCCTATCATTAGATAGTTGTTGTAATAAAAAGCCAAGTCGCCGGCCACCGCCGAGCCGGGATAATAATCATCTCCTCCCGATAAGCCGGACGTTCCCAAGTCGGAATAAATAAAACGCAAGACAGCGCCGGCCGAAAGATTTTCCGTCAATTTCAATGAAAAACCGAGATCGGCGGAAGCCTCATAAGGCTTTGCATCCAATAAAAAATCGCCGGACTCGTCCGTCAGTCTGATACTCCCGATAGAAAAATAACGCAAAGAGGCGCTGATTGCCTGCCGGTCGCTATCACCTAATTTGTAATATCCGGCAAGGTACACCAAATCAATGTCGTCCACCAATTTAGACAACCAAGGCGTGTAAGTCAATCCGACTCCGGCTTTACTGAATGCGAAAGCATATTTGGCCGGATTCCAGTATTGGGAATAAACATCCGCTTCCGTAGCTGCGCCGCCTAAAATGCTACCTCTTGCATCGGGAGCAATGCCGAGCGAAGGAACGCCATGTATCAAGGGATTGAAATATTCTTTGGGATTTTCGTCATCTGCCGCCTGTATGGTGAATAGGGTACTAATCAGCAAAAAAAACGTTATGAAGATTTTTGTTTTGTTCATTCTAACTATCATTTTTTACAATAACTATAAAATTAACCGTTTTATTGTTCCAGGACGACAATTTTTTTCGCTTTTGTCACTTCCTTACTGCTTTCTGTCCGCACAGTCGCCCAATAAATGTAAACGCCCGGTTGCACACGGTTGCCCGCGTTGTTGCGCAAATCCCAATCAACGGCACATTCGGGAAAAGCGGAAGCGGTTTTCTGCGAACGGCTCCAGATGATACGTCCCGACAAATCATAGACCCGTACATCTACAGTCAAAAGCGTTTCGGGAAGATTATGGCTTAATACGAAAGTAGTGCCGGTTTTTGCCGGATTTTCGCTGGCTTGTAAATCAAAAATAGCCGGTTTATAACCTTTTATCACATTGAAATGCAGAGTATCGATCGTCGGATTATTCATAATATCCCAAACTTTGAAAGACAAGGTGTGTTTCCCCGCCGGCAGTTCGGGAATCGAAAAGCCGATCATCCAATCATCTTCAACGGGTGTTAATTCAAAATTGTCCCTGCTCTGGTAATACGTCCAAGCCGGATTGCCGTCGATACAAATTAAAATAACATGTCCCAATCCGCTTCCCGATATATTGATTCCGGTTTCGTCAAAAACGCGGGCGCAGAAATAAGGCGTTTCGTTCACATCATCTCCATCCTTGAAATCGGTTGTGTTAAGGAACATTTCCTTAATTTCGGGGCCTGTTTCATCCGGATCCACATCATTTGTTCCCGAAAAAATATAATTGCTGAAACTTTCGAAAGCATCTTGTTTGACGATGCCGGATGAAGATGCGTAGAAATTCATCTTGCCGTTTTTATTCGTGTAAGAAGAAGGCTCATCAGCCGAATAAGAAATATCTAACGGTACGGTAAAAGAAAATTCAAACGAACCGTTTTCAATATTCGAATTTGCCTGGTAAACCATGTTCGGGTAGGAATTAAAAGAAAAATAATTTCCGTCATCATCCGGACGATAAGATTTTGTTTTTTGCTTACTGTCTAAAATAGAGACTCTTAATTCTCCCGAAAAATCATCCATTTTCGATCCGGTTTCATCTACAATACTTCCCGTTACGGTAACTTTTTCCAGCGCTTTGAAAGCAAATTTTTTATCATTTGTTATCGCTTCCCCATTGATCGTTTCCACTTTTATTTTCATTTCCGGATAATTCAGCATCAAAGCAGGGTCGCCTAACAACACATAGTTCAACTTATTATTGCCGCTTAAATCATTTTTACTCTTTCTCAGGACATCTCCCAAACGGAGGTGTTTCCCTGTCCCGTCGGTCGTAAACAAGTATCGTATCAGCTTATCATTAATATCGAAATTGGCTTCGGAATAAACTACGCGGCTGGTTGTGTATAAAGCAATAGCGCCGCTTTCTTTATTCAAAAAGGCTTCTTCTCCCCCGGAAGTATTTATCCCGTCGAACCAACCGAAATCACAAGTAGCTGTTATCCAAAGCGGTAAGTTTTTATAATTCATTTGCCGGACATCCGATATATTCAACATATCTTCGGCCGACCAAGCGCTCGTGCTCCCGTGCCCGGTATAATTCACCAAAAAACAGCCTTCGTTTAATTGTCTCAAAAACGACTTTTTGGCATCGGGGTAAGTTGTTTTTCCATTGACGCTAACCGGTTGATAAGTATCCATGAAATACCTGTACAAGATATATTCCGGATATGTTTTATCCATATAGTCGGCCAGTTTATTGGATTGGTTGGCGTGTATGCAGAAACTGCCGCTCGAAAAACTATCCGTATTATCGGCCGTAAAAACGAGCTTGCTTTTCCAATTGTCGCCTTGCGTATTTTCCATATAAGAAATGACTTTATTCACGGCATTTTCGGCTTGGCTAACCGAACTTACCGGAAACCTGCCTATTCCCAGACAAAGTTTTCCCGATGCTATGGAAGTTCCCGAATTATCCTCCAAAAGACCGAAATAATCGTCTGAACCATAAGAAGTTGTTTCATCGACCGATTCTTTCATCTGATAGGTCAGCAAATAATATTTCGAGTCTAATTTCGACATATTGGTGGTGAGATGACGATTGTCGAATACGCCGTCGCCGAATAAAAGCAAATATTTCGGTTTATCCTGTTCATTGGCAGCCCGGTCGTAAAACATCTTCATAAACCGGCGGTAGGCCGTTGCATCGGGTGTACCGGAAGAAAATTCATTAAAAATCAGTTTTTCTTCAACGACTTCAACTTTCAGATTGGATTTAGTACGGTGTTTTTCTGCTAAAATTTCGGCTTGTTTTAAATAAACGGTCGGCGATATGATAACCATATCCGTTTGAGGCAAAGCATGCAAATTCTGATTCGGGATTTTTTCCTCGACCATTTTGGGCGAAGGAAATGTCTTGCTCAAATCGACCATTGCGTATTCGCGCAAAGTCGCGTTATCTGCTTGCGTGGCGAAACTCAGTTGGCTTCCATCCAAAGAAGTCTGCATCAGTTGAACGTCATAATTTCCGGTAATATCCCAAACCAAACAGGAAGCGTTAGCATTGGATATGATGTAACGGACATCTTGTTTTATGCTCTCCGTATTGCGGAAAAAGGTAAAAGGCGTATTGTAGAATTGCAGGGTGCGTTGCATAAGTAACGTAATGAAATTCAGATATGCTTGTCCCGAACCGCTGTAAGTAACCGTCATTTTCACCGGGTTCGGATAGTTTCCGTTTTCAGGTGAATAACTTCCCCCGACTTCCTTTAAATACGCTTTGAGGTAAGCATTCGAAACCGGCAGGGAAGGTATAGACATAGTCGCCACGGTTTGATCCTCTACGGATAATTGTACGGAAGCGTTGGTTTTCGGTGCGGCGGCAAAAGATAATCTTACACCCATGGATAAAATTCCGGGAACGAAAAATGAAAACTGTTGCCGGTTGGACTGATTGGCAAAACTTTCGCCAAACAATTCCCGGCCGGTAAAAGCAAATGTCGCCAAATCCCGTTCGTGAAGCGCATAGTCGTTGAAATAAAGTAGCGTTTTTTCCGGATTTGGAATAGGAGGAACGGTTTTCATCTCTTTGGGGCCGGTTTCTCCTTCCGTCAAAAAATAAGAGCCGTAAGTAGCGTAGGGGTTATTTTCGTGTTCAAATTGTCCCGAATTGTTAGACCATTTGACGGTACCGCGTCCGTAAAAAAGCAGGTAATCGCCGGAATTGAACACGCCGTCGGCGCCTTTATGGATATAGACCGAAACTTCGGGAAGATCGTCGATATAAGGTTTGCCGAAATTTTCGTCGAGAATCCAGCCTCCGTAACCATAAATCTTCACTTTGGACGGATCGCTGATGTATTTTTTTATTTCATCGTAAGTTAATTTGTAAATGCCGTTGCTGTCGACTTTCATCTGATACCAGTTGCCTGTCGATAACACGGACGTCTTGGCGTAGTTATCTGCGCCATTGCTTTTTGCAAATAAATGAAACGGGATTAATCCGAAGATTAAAATTGCAAAGAAGCAATAAATGTTTAAATTTTTCATATCACTTTATCCAAAAATCGAGTAGTTTTTTGTCGCCGATATATCCTTGCAAATGATTATTAATGTCCAACTTTCCGACGCCTGCTGGCGTTCCGGTAAAAATTAAATCCCCCATTCTCAACGTGATAAACCGGCTGACATACTCAATAATTTCATCTGTTTTAAAATTCATTAATGCCGTATTACTTTCCTGAACCGTTTTCCCGTCGATTTCCAAATGAAAAGGCAAGGCGTCGATATCCAAACCATCCAAAGGAACAAAATCCCCGATTACAGCCGAATTATCAAATGATTTGCACAATTCCCAGGGCAATCCTTCCTGTTGGAATTTCCGTTGTAAATCTCTCGCAGTCATGTCAATGCCTACCGTCGCTTCGTTGTAATACCGGCGTGCGAAACGCTTCGAAATGTTTTTTCCCAAACGGTTGATTCTCACCACAATTTCCGCCTCATACTGCATATCGGAAGAAAAATCGGGAAGATAAAAAGGCTTTCCGTCTTTCAAGAGGGCCGTATCGGGTTTCATAAAAATAACCGGCTTGTCCATTATTAACGGATTGTTCAGCTCTTTATTGTGAGCGGCATAATTCATTCCGACACAAATAATTTTCATAACGCTATATTATAAGTACATTTGCAGGCAAAGATACACTTTTTCGGACGAGTTTCCGTATTTCTACCTGTGATTATTCCTGAAAAGCTGTTTTGTTACATCCGCAACAATTTTTGTAACATTTTTAAATCTCTTTTTATGAATGAAAGTATACCTTTGCGCAATGATGTAAATTTATTTGAAAAATATGAACTCAACTACAAAAGAGATTGACTCAAAAGGTTTTTACAAGTTGTCGTGGATACAGCGGATTGGCTTCGGCTCCGGCGATTTGGCCCAAAACCTTATTTATCAGACAGTGGCTACCTATTTACTGTTTTTTTATACCAATGTTTTTGGTATTAAACCGGCTGCTGCGGCTTTCATGTTTCTGGTTGTCCGTTTGGTAGACGTATTATGGGACCCGTTTGTCGGCGCTTATGTGGATAAGCGCAATCCCCGAATAGGTAAATACAGGGCTTACCTGATTCTGGGCGGTATTCCGCTGACAGGTTTAGCCGTTTTGTCTTTCTGGGACGGTTTTTCCGGGCAATTGTGGTATGCCTACATTACATACGTCACTTTATCGCTGTGCTACACCTTGGTGAATGTGCCGTACGGAGCGTTAAACGCTTCATTGACCCGCGATACGGATGAAATTACCAAGTTAACGTCGGTTCGGATGTTTATGGCCAATATGGGCGGTTTGGCCGTACAGTTCGGGGTTCCGGCCATTATTCAGCATTATTCGCCCGATCACGACTGGTCGAAACCGGCCGCATCGGGCGTTTGGTTTGCCGTAATGACCATTTACGCCTTAGTAGGTTTCGGACTGTTGGTTTTTTGCTATACGCAGACCAGGGAACGTGTAGTCATGGAAGAATCCCAAATGGAAAAGGTTCGTTATGCGGATTTATTTACCGAATTTGTCAGGAATCGTCCGCTACGTGTTCTGGCATTTTTCTTCATCACGGCCTTTGCGATGATGGCCGTGGGTAATTCGGCGTCGGCCTATTACATGCAATACAATGTCGGTCATGCACATGCTTTGCCGGTGTTCAACGCATTGGGTTCTATTCCGGCTTTCATTTTCCTGCCTTTGGTACCGGCTATAAAAAAAGCGATTGGGAAAAAACAAATGTTTTATGTCTTTTTGCTGGTAGCCGTTGCGGGAATGGTCATGTTGTATGTGATTTCAACCGTTTCGGCGTTCAAAGACCAATTGTGGCTGATTTATGTCGCCCAATTCGTCAAATCGACCGGTGTGATTGTCGCCACAGGTTATATGTGGGCTTTGGTTCCGGAAGTAATTTCGTATGGCGAATGGAAATCCGACAAACGTATTTCGGGAGTGGTCAATGCTTTGACCGGCATCTTTTTCAAAGCCGGTTTTGCTTTGGGAGGCGTTATTCCCGGCATAGTCCTTTCGATTACCGGATTCGACGCCGGAAAAGCGGACCAAACACTTTTTGCGCAACAGGGTATTTTATGGCTGGTCGTGGTCATTCCTGCGGTTTTATTGCTTTTGGCCATGTTCATTATTTCTAAATATGAGTTGGAAGATGAGGTTATTGATAAGATAAACAGAGAGATTGAGGCGCGAACCCCCTAACCTCCTAAAGTAGGATGAACGGTGAACAGTGATTTCACCTCTTCACCGTTCGCCCTTCATTATTCACTATTCACTATTCACCATTATGAAAACAGCAAAATATTTAGTTCCGGACGACTATATGGCAGACCCTGCCGTACACGTATTCGACGGTAAATTGTACATTTACCCGTCTCACGACCGCGATAGCGGTATTCCCGAAAATGATAACGGCGATCATTTCGACATGAAAGATTACCATGTGTTTTCTATAACTGATGATGTGGAAAACGGCGTCGTTACCGACCATGGCATTGTTTTGGACGTGAAAGATATTCCCTGGGCGGGACGGCAATTGTGGGATTGCGACGTGGCTCACAAAAACGGAAAGTATTACATGTATTTCCCGCTCAAGGACAAAACCGATATTTTCCGCATCGGCGTGGCGGTTGCCGACCGTCCCGAAGGGCCGTTTATCCCGCAGCCCGACCCTATTCGGGGAAGTTACAGTATAGATCCCGCCGTCTGGGACGATGGGGATGGGAATTTTTACATGTATTTCGGCGGTTTGTGGGGCGGACAATTACAACGTTACCGCGACAATAAAGCCTTGGAAAACGCCGCTTTTCCCGCAGATGACGAACCGGCAATCCCTTCGCGCGTGGTAAAATTAAGCCCCGACATGCTTCAATTTGCCGAAGAACCGCGTCCTGTGGTTATCCTGGATAAAAACGGTAAACCGTTGACTGCCGGCGATACTGAAAAACGCTTCTTCGAAGCCTCCTGGATGCATAAGTACAACGGGAAGTATTATTTCTCTTATTCGACGGGGGATACGCATCTTTTGTGTTATGCGACCGGTGATAATCCTTACGGGCCGTTCACCTATCAGGGCGTTATCCTGACGCCAGTGGTCGGATGGACTACTCATCACGCCATTGTGGAGTTTCGGGGGAAATGGTATCTTTTCCACCATGATTGCGTTCCTTCCGGAGGCGTAACCTGGTTGCGGAGTTTGAAAGTAATTGAATTGGAATACCTTGCCGATGGGACGATCAAAACCGTCGAAGGCGTTAAAAAACAGCATCCGAATTGAAAACAATAATCATCCTGTTTGCCTGCGTTTTTCTATGCGTCAAGCCGGTTTGCGCCGAAGACGGTAGCCGCTTGTGGTTGCCGTTGGAAAAAAATTATCATGCCAAAGTTAGCTCTAATGATAAAAATCCGACGATTGACATTGCTATACGCGAACTTCAAACGCAATGGAAAGGTAAACCGGTAAAATTAGCATTGGCTCATCACAAGATAAATCTTTTATTTGGAGACAGTTATAAAATTTCCAAACAAAAAGAAACCATTCTTATACAATCGTCTTCTTCTATCGGATTATTGTACGGCGCCTTCCATCTTTTGCGTTTGCAGCAAACCGGAAAAGCAGAAGGCGAGTTGAATATCAAAGAATCCCCGGCTTTCGATCTCAGGATATTAAATCATTGGGACAATATCGACGGAAGCATCGAAAGAGGCTATGCCGGAAAGTCGTTGTGGGATTGGGAAGATTTGCCGGAAACCGTTTCGCCGCGTTATACGGAATACGCCCGCGCCAATGCTTCGATTGGTATTAACGCAACGGTTTTGAACAATGTAAACGCCAATCCGCAGTTTATTTCCAGGGAATATTTGTTGAAAGCGGCGGCTTTGGCGCGGGTTTTCCGTCCTTGGGGAATCAGAGTCTATTTGTCGGTTAATTTTTCTTCGCCTGTTCAGTTAGGCGATTTGCCGACTGCCGATCCTCTGGATGAAGCCGTCTGCCGATGGTGGAAAGACAAAGTCCGCGAGATTTATTCGATTATTCCCGATTTTGGGGGATTTCTGGTCAAGGCCAATTCGGAAGGCTTGCCCGGCCCGCATGATTTCGGGCGGACACATGCCGATGGGGCTAACATGCTGGCCGAAGCGTTGGAACCTTTCGGCGGTATTGTGATGTGGCGCGCTTTTGTTTATGACGCGAAATCGCCCGATCGCGCCAAACAAGCTTATGAAGAATTTACCCCTTTGGATGGGAAATTCCGCAAAAACGTGATTATTCAGGTGAAAAACGGGCCGATTGATTTTCAGCCTCGCGAACCGTTTAATCCCTTGTTCGGAGCTATGCAAAAAACGCCTCTGATGCTCGAACTGCAAATTACGCAGGAATATTTGGGACAAGCCAAGCAATTGGCTTATTTGGCTCCGATGTACGAAGAATGTTTGCAATCGGATACTTATGCAAAAGGGGAGGGGAGTACCGTCGCCCAAATCATTACGGGAAAAGTTTTCCCGCAAACCGTGACGGCAATTGCCGGCGTCGCCAATACCGGAAAAGACGCTAATTGGACGGGTCATCTTTTTGCTCAAGCCAACTGGTATTGTTTCGGTCGGTTAGCCTGGAATCCCGGCCTGAGTCCGGAGGAAATGGCCGACGAATGGCTGAAAATGACTTTTACCGGCAATCCGGCTTTTGTCGAACCCGTGAAGGAAATGATGCTCAATTCCCGCGAAGCAATGGTAAATTACATGATGCCCTTAGGTTTGGCGCATCTTTTTGCTTGGGAACATCATTACGGGCCGGATCCTGGCTTCACGCTTCCCAACGCTCGTCCCGACTGGTTGCCTCCGTACTATCACCGCGCCGATTCCGCCGGATTGGGATTTGACCGTACAACGAACGGAAGCAATGCGGTAAGCCAGTATTTCCCGCCTTTGCGCGACAGTTTGAACTGTTTGGAAACCTGTCCCGAGAAATTCCTGTTGTGGTTTCACCACGTGCCTTGGAATTACCGGATGCATAGCGGCAGGACGCTGTGGGAAGAATTATGCTATAAGTACCAAAGCGGAGTGGACGCCGTTTTTGCTTTTCAAAAACTTTGGGACGAAATGAAACCTTATATCGACGCGGAACGTTTCAATGCCGTTCAATCCAAATTGAAAATTCAAACGGAAGATGCTGTTGAATGGCGGGATGTTTGTTTGGGTTATTTCCGGCAATTTGAATTGTCCCCTCCGATTCAGGCCCGACTACCCTGATGCTGTCGTTTGTGATTGTTTCGACGAAGTTTCTCAACGCTGTTTCGTCCCTGTCGATGAAAAGATCGTCTCCAAAATTTTTCAAGCATCTTTTACGGCGAACTTATGTTACGCATCAATTGATGTTACGTTGTCCTGAAAGGACATTATTTTCATAACCGCAGGTCATCGACCTGCGGTTATGAAAGTTACGTCCTTTCAGGACGGCGTGATATTGCCCTGCCCCCGCTCGGCGTAAGCTCTGCTTACGTCGGGTTAAAAGCATGTCTCCAGACATGCCGCAAGCGGGACGCTTGCTTTTAACACGACGAAGGCTGAAGCCTTCGCCGAGCAGAGTCAAATTGTCATTATTTCTTACACCTAACGCCAAACAAGTAGTCCTTAGTGCGAGTGTCACGGTCCACACCCGAGTTGCCGTTGACCAGACTCCGACGCCACGCAGCGGTAGCACTACCGGCGCTACTGGACCAGATGGCCGCGGTCGTGTCGAAATAGGCGCCCTTACCGCTAACAAAGACGCCCACTAACAACGCATTGAAGCCGGTACCGTCCGTCTTGCTCTTGCCATTAGCGCCAGTGCCACTTGTTGGGCTTTTCATCCGGCGACCCCACCATGTTGTATTCGTATTTCCCTCATCCGGACGCCAGGCGGTCGCTCCTTCATATTTTGACTCCCATGCAGCAGGCGTTATTGTATCACTTTCAGTAGAGTAAAGTCCCGGATAAGTTGCAATCTCTTTTTCCAATTGATTCCAATCGTAATCACTGGGCAGTGTCCATCCGTCCGGACAAATCCCCTGACGAT
>JAISWH010000139.1 GCA_031271125.1 Dysgonamonadaceae bacterium | reverse complement strand
CGTTTTTATGTGGAATCATACAAGCAAATTATGAACGGATTGATTGGCGAAATCACCGGCGGTACAGTTTACTGGGTCGGCGGCATGTTGTGGTACAGAGAACGTCAGTACGGATGGTCGGATTGTGAATGGATGATTCGCGACTGGGTAAACTGGAAATGGTTGTCGGGCGATCATATCGTTGAACAGCACGTACACAATATTGACGTATTTACTTGGTTTTCAGGATTAAAACCGGTAAGCGCCGTTGGATTCGGGTCTCGTCAGCGCCGCGTTACAGGCGACCAGTTTGACAATTTCAGCATTGATTTTGAAATGGAAAACGGGATTCATCTGCATAGCATGTGCCGGCAAATTGACGGTTGCACCGAAAAGAACAGCGAGTTTATACAAGGCACAAAAGGTTCATGGAATAACCAAACGATGGAAATCAAAGACCTGAAAGGTCATTTGTTGTGGAAATACGACCATGAAGCTGAAGCTGCAAACTTTAAGCAAACCGATCCTTATACATTGGAACATATTAACTGGATCAATCATATCCGTAGCGGAAAACCGATTGAACAGGCTTCCGAAACGGCTGTCCCCAATATGGCCGCCATCATGGGACGCGAGTCGGCTTATACCGGACAAAAGATAACTTGGGACGAAATGGTTGCGTCTCCATTGGATCTTTATCCGAAAAATATTGACCTCGAAAAGAAGATGAATATTGAGGGATATGGTAAAGTAGAATTTAATTTGCCGGAATTTATCGCTATTCCGGGAAAACCGCAGGGGAAACAAAAACGTTAAGTTAAATAACATACCCCCTACCCCCCTGAAAGGGGAACGCCGTAGCAGCATATTCATACCTGCTGCCCAAACTTCCCTTTCAGGGGGTTGGGAGTAATTACAAATTACGAATCATGGAATTAAATAGACGAAATTTTATAAGAACTACTTTGTCGGGGGCTGCGATGGTTGCGGCCGGTGGTTTTTCGGCTTGTGCGAAAGCGACTTCGACAGACTCGCCTTCGACAGACTCAGGCGCCGAGTTGAAACTTTGTTTTCAGGAAGGAATCGCTCCGGGTCAAACTTTAGCGGAAAAGTTTGATTTAATGGAACAGTTAGGCGTAGTGGGTTTTGAACCGGGTGGCAACGGACTTGAAAACCGCGTCACGGAAATCAAAGATGCCCTGAAAGGCCGGAATATTAAGGTTAGTGCGATTTGTGCGGGTTTCCGGGGTTTCATCCTTTCTACCGAACAGGCTGTTCGGGATGAGTTTTTCAGCACGATAAAAACGATTATCGCCGCCGCCGGGGAATTAGGCTCGACGGGTGTAATCATGGTTCCTGCATTTAATGGGCAGAAACCTTGTTTGCCGCATACGCAGGAAACGCGTAATTTTTTGTGTGAGCAGTTAGCGATTTTGGGAAGCTATGCTGTTGAACACGGGACGACGGTTATCCTTGAGCCGTTGAACCGGAATGAGGCGTTTTTTCTTCGGCAAGTCGCTGACGCTGCGTCGATTTGCCGCGATGTCAATCATCCGGGTGTGCGTTGCATGGGCGACTTCTGGCACATGACGGGCGAAGAAACTTCCGACATGGGGGCATTTATTTCGGGTGGCGAATACCTGCAACACATACACATTGCAAGTCGCAAACGCCGCAGTATGCCGGGCGAAGACGGTGAAGCCGATAATTACATCGAAGGTTTTAAAGCTTTGAAAATACTCGGCTACAACCAATACATCAGCTATGAGTGTGGTTGTCAGGGCGACCGGAATATTATTGTTCCAGAGTCTGTGGGATTATTGAAGGAGCAGTGGGCAAAAGCTGATAATACTCCCATCGCCTCATCACATCCGACACATAATTGACCGTCTCTTTTCCACGTAAATAGCCTGCTTTGCAAGCCGGATCGTTGTAGTATTCAGGCTGGCTTTTCAGCAGGATATAGGGTTCCACATCCTCCCAATGATTCGGGTTTTTATCGTATTTTTCGGCGAGTGTCTGTGCATCCATAACGTGTGCTTGACCGGCATTGTAGGAGCCGAGAACGAATTTCATACGTTCTTCTTCATCTTCGATGCCGGTGAAATATCTTCCTAATTTTACGAGCAGTTTGCAAGCCGCTTTAATATTTTGCTCCGGGTCGTACAATTCGTTGTCCGAAACGCCGAGCGCTTTGGCCGTGCGCGGCATCAGGCCCATCAGGCCGGTAGCTCCTTCCCACGAAGAACAGTTGGGGAGGAAATTGGATTCCTGAAATGAGATGGAGGCCAGCAATCGCCAGTCGAAACCGTATGGGGCGGCATATTTTTTGAAAAGATCGTCAAACGGAGAGATTTGGTTTTTTCTTAATACCGGATTCGATTCATCGTGATTCTTGCTCATTTCAAAATACCGTTTGTTTATCTGCGCTAATTTCGGATTATCTTTATATTTTTTAGCCCATTGGCTGATGGCTTTTGCTAATTCCGGCATCGATTTCCGCACCGCCCAGGAAGAACGTTGCGGATGCCCGACCACCAACGAAATATTGATGTTTCTGAAATAGGTTTTGTTCAGTTTTGCCAAGTCTATGTCGCTCACCGTATAAGGTATTTTTCCCTGGGACACCATTTCGATTAAATCTTCCGTAGAAATGGTGTCCTTGTCGATGGTTCGGATTTGGATTCCTCCGCCTAACTCATTGTTTAAGTTCACCATGCGCCGGTAGTATTTGCTGTCGTGGATAAGCCGGACTTCTTTCCCTATCAAATCGACAACATCTTTCAATAACTTGTCTTTCCGGTTTGCCCGTTGAATTAAAACCTGCTCGTTGACGACTTCCCGCCCGCAATAAATCAAATGTTTTTTCCCTTCTTTGGTTATGGGAATATTGTAAGCGATCAGGTCTCCTTCGCCGTTTTCGAGCAATTCGGTCAGTTTGGTTTCATTATCCGCTAGCTTAATGTTTATTCTGAGGTTATAACTTTCCGCAAAATCATTCAACAATTCGTATTCATATCCCCTGGCTTCGCCTTTATAAATAAAATAAGACATGGATCCCGGCAAAGTAATCACATTAAGTTCTTTTCTGTCAATGATTTGTTGAAAATCATCGGATTTGTCTGCCTGTTGAGCGCGGTATTTTTCCTTATAAAAATAAGCGGTGGTAACGATAAATAAAACGAATAGAACAAACAGGGGCATAAAAAACTTTTTCTTTATGCCGAATAATTGCAAAAATTTCATTTTCAATCCTTTACATTTCATAAACGAGACTGTCCAAAATAATGGGAATATCGTCTGCTTTCACACCGGCATTCAGCAAATCGGGAACGTCGGCGGTAAACGATTCCATAAATTTTTCGAATGAATTTTCATTCGCGGTCAGCGCCGATTTGTATAATTTCAGCGCTTTTTTGTTATTCCCCATAGCCAAACAAGTATGTCCGGCGTTGAGATAATCAATGTCATTCGGATTACTATTGATGATTTTTTTGAAATAATCCAGCGCTTGTTCGTATTTGCCGATTAAGAAAGAGCACCAGGCAATTGGTCGCCAGGCTTTTTCCCGGTTGTTTGTCAGATATTCCACTTTGAAATAATATTTCAATGCTTCGGGATAATTCTTTAATTCCAAATAACAGTGGCCGATACTAAGTTGTACGGACAAATTGTCGGGATTCAAATGTTCGGCTTTCCGATAATAGGACAAGGCTTCCTGATATTGTTTCAATGCCCGGTAACAATAAGCTATTTTTTTGACAGTCCATGAATTATTTGAATTTAACAATTCCGCTTTCAGGTAACTGTCCAAAGCTTCTTCCAATTTTCCCATCATTTGCAGACAATAGCCTCTTTTTTGCAAAAGGGTTTCATTATTGACGTCTTTCCGTAACAGGATGTTAAATACATCGGCTGCTTCTTCAAAATAATTCCGGTGAAAATAATATTCCCCGATAACCGTCAGGCTTTCCGGATCGGAAATAAAACCGGCGATAGAAGGTACTTGATAAAATTCGGGTTTCATCTCGAAAATGTCTTCAATGTTCCGGCGTCGCGGAAACAATTTGTAGAAGCGATATAAATCCTGAATGAATAGCCTTGCAACCGGATGGATTTTTCCGGATTCGGAGCCGGGCAATTCTTCTTTCGTCATTTCCTTGATAGCCGAATTTTCCGCAGAGAACTGTCCCTTTATCATCTTTCTGTATGTTTCCGGCATCTGGGCGATACTGAAATAAAAAGAATATTTGTCGGAATTGCAGAGAAAAGACGATTCGAGCAAAAGTTCGGTTATTCCATCCGGTTTTTTATACCGGTTGCTTACCGGCGGGACAAACAGGGCAAACCAATGATGTATTTCGTTAAAAAAAGGAAAATTCTTCAAGTGGAGAAAAGAGGAGTGCATCACATCGGCGCCTTCCATTTGCAGTTCGGTAAATTCTTGCAAACGATTGCCCAAACCGGATTCTTCGATTAAGTTTTGCCATTCGGGATTTTTTTCGTCGATGCCGGTTTCGCCGAACAGGTCGTCCATTCGTATTTTTTTGTTGATCAAGGGACTGATTTTCATCATGCCGGGAATAATCTCTTCCTTCATGATCCGGGTAATTTTTTCAGTTTCCCGGCTCAGGATAAATTGCAGCATGATATGCCGGATGTTGCTGATAAATCGTTTATCTTCGGAAAGATGCTGCAAACGGTTGCCGATATTCGGATAAAGATACAAACGTTTATTGTAACGACGAAGAAACAGTAAAACGCCCGTTAAGGCTCTTTGGCGAATTTCTTCATCGCGGTTTTCGCAAGCGTCGAACAGAAGATTGATTTTTCGTGCATCGAACAGTTCTTCCAGACTCAGTATCGACGCCGAAATAATTAAACTTTGTAAAGTAACCGGATTCAATTCATTCTGTAAAATTTCCGACCAGTTTTTTTCTTCTTCGGCAGTCCATAAATCGCTTGTCCAAATGAGGCGGAAAATTTTTCCTTCAATGCTTTCCCGTTCTTTTTCAATGGATTGCAGGTTTTTATTTTTTTCTTCGCCCTCATCCAGCAAATCGTTTAGCGTGATTTTACCTGTCAAGTCGTCGATTAATTTCAGAAGTTGAGTTGAAGTTTCGGGTGGGGAATAAAGTAAAGTTCTTCGCGCTTCATAAGTATATGACCATGAATGAGTTGTTTTAATTTCCAGAATAGTTTGTTCGGCAAGCTGATAAACCGAACGAAGCAAATCGTGATAAATTTTTTCTTGTTGGGGGTCTTTCACGCCATCGGTCAGGTAACGGAGCATCATTTTGTAATTCTCTTCCAGTTCATTAAGCCGTTCCTTCAATTGCCAATTGGAAAGGTTTGCCAGGAGAGATGCCAGTATTTCAAACGACTGTTTAAGCCTTTTTTGTTCTAAAGACTCCGAAATTTTAGAAAAACAGGACTTCATTTCTTGGAAATTTGACCACATTATTTCAGAATTTTGGGACAAAGATAAGAAAAAATCTTAAGTTATACCGTACGCGGGATATTTTCGGGAAGAAGGGAGAAGGGAAAAGGGCAAAGGACGAAGGGTGCATTGTCCTTCACCCTTTGCCCTTCACCCTTTGCTCTTAACCTTTCCCTTCGCCAATGCATAAAACTATGCCGCGCAAAAGCACAACCGATTACAACTTCGGCCCCGAAGGAATCAAATCTTTTCCTTCCGGCAAATATTGCTCAAAATTCTTGACATATTTAGCGGCCAACGATTTGGCTTTTTCTTCCCATTCGTTTTTGTTAGCGTAGGTATCGCGCGGGTCGAGGATGCCTTCCGACACATTGTTCAGTTTTTTCGGTGCATAGAGGTTCAACACCGGGATATGCACTTTTTCTGCTTTTTCGATCGAACCGTCGATGATTGCGTCGATGATCGCGCGTGTATCTTTGATGGAAATCCGTTTGCCCGAGCCGTTCCAACCGGTATTTACCAGGTAGGCTTTAGCGTTGTGTTCTTTCATTTTCTTTGCCAGTACGCTCGCGTATTGAGTCGGATGCAAAGTCAGGAAAGCTTCGCCGAAAGCGGGCGAAAACGAAGGAACCGGTTCGGTAATTCCCCGTTCGGTACCGGCCAATTTGGAGGTATAACCGCAGAGGAAGTGGTATTGCGCCGATTTTTCGTCTAAAATGGATACCGGAGGCAATACGCCGAAAGCATCAGCCGAAAGATAAATAATCTTGCTGGCATGTCCGGCGCGCGAAGGCAACACGATTTTGTTAATCAGGTAGATTGGATACGAAACGCGGGTATTTTCGGTTTTCGAAGCCTCTTTGGAATAATCGGGCGTTCCGTCTGCTTTGACCGTTACGTTTTCCAGCAAGGCGTCGCGGCGGATGGCGCGCCAGATGTCCGGCTCGTTTTCTTTGCTCAAGTCGATTACTTTGGCATAGCAACCGCCTTCGTAGTTGAATACGCCGTTGTTGTCCCAACCATGTTCATCGTCGCCGATAAGGTAACGTTTCGGGTCGGCGGAAAGGGTTGTTTTTCCCGTTCCCGACAAACCGAAGAATACGGCTACGTCGCCGGCTTCGCCCACGTTTGCCGAGCAGTGCATGGAAGCAATGCCTTTTAAGGGCAAATAATAGTTCTGCATGGAGAACATTCCTTTTTTCATTTCGCCGCCGTACCAGGTGCCGCCGATGATTTGTTCTCTTTCCGTCAGGTTAAATAAGACATAAACTTCGGAGTTCAAATCGTGTTTTTGCCAGTCGGGGTCGGTTGTTTTCGAGCCGTTGAACACTACGAAATCGGGTTCTCCGTAATTTGCCAATTCGTAATGTGACGGACGGATAAACATATTCGTTACAAAATGCGCTTGCCAGGCCACTTCCACGATAAAGCGGACTTTCATGCGGGTGTCGATGTTTGTGCCGCAAAACGTATCTACGACATACAGTTTTTTAGCTGTATTTAATTGTTTGATTGTGTTGGCTTTCAAATCGTTCCACACATCGGTGGAAACCGGTTTGTTGATGTTGCCGTCCCACCAGATGGTGTTTTCGGTTACCGCATCCTTTACGATGTAGCGGTCTTTGGGCGAACGTCCGGTGAATTTGCCCGTATCTACGGATACAGCGCCGGTGTTTGTTAAGATACCTTTTTCGAATCCCTCGTTTTTCGGGTCCATTTCAGCTTGAAACAGTTCTTCATAGGAGGGGTTGTGAACAACAGGAATGTTGCTGCTAATGCCATACTTGTTTAAATCTAAATTTGCCATATTTAAAATAATTTTTTAATTAAATCTGATTTTTGTTTTTGATTTTCCGGACGCAAAGGTAGTAAATTTTTTGCATATTCCTGTTTTTTTACAGTCAAAAAAATTTAACAAAAATGGCTGTCACTGTATTGATGACACTCCGGTACTTCCGATAACACCCACTATTACCACCTTATTCCGCCAGCAACAACTCCAAAATAGCCACCGCCGCCAGAGCCACCGAAGTCCCCGGCCCAAAAATAGCCGCAACCCCCGATTTGTACAGGAAGTCGTAATCCTGTGGGGGAATCACGCCGCCGGCAACAACCAGGATGTCTTCCCTGCCCAGTTTCTTCAATTCTTCAATCACCTGCGGAACCAAAGTCTTGTGCCCCGCCGCCAACGACGATACGCCCAACACATGAACGTCGTTTTCAATCGCTTGGCGAGCTGCTTCTTCCGGCGTTTGGAACAGGGGTCCCATGTCCACGTCGAATCCGCAATCGGCATAACCCGTCGCTACTACTTTCGCGCCTCGGTCGTGACCGTCCTGTCCCATCTTCGCTACCATGATACGCGGCTGACGACCCTCTTTCTTTGCAAATTTTTCGGCGAGTTCGCTCGCTTTCCGGAACGATTCGTCGCCTTTTGTTTCTGATGAATACACGCCTGATATAGTTCTAATTATTGCTTTATATCTTCCGCTCACTTTTTCGCAAGCATCGGAAATTTCTCCTAATGTTGCGCGGACGCGAGCCGCCTCAACGGCTAATTCCAACAGGTTGCCTTCTTTGGTTTCCGCACATTTCGTGATAGCGGCTAAGGCTTTTTCTACGGCGGCATTGTCACGCCGGGCTTTCAAATCGTTCAAACGTTCGATCTGTTGTTTGCGCACAGCCGTATTATCGACTTCGAGAATATCAATCGGATCTTCTTTTTCCAAACGGTATTTGTTGAGGCCGACAATCGTTTGGGCGCCGGAATCAATGCGGGCTTGCGTGCGGGCAGCCGCTTCCTCAATACGCATTTTCGGAATACCTGTTTCAATGGCTTTGGCCATTCCGCCCAATTCCTGAACTTCCTGAATCAGAGTCCAGGCCTTTTCGGCCAGTTCTTTCGTTAAACTTTCCACATAATACGAGCCGGCCCAGGGGTCGATCTCCTTACAGACTTGCGTTTCTTCCTGAATGTAAATCTGCGTGTTGCGGGCAATTCGCGCCGAGAAATCGGTCGGAAGCGCTATCGCTTCGTCCAAAGCATTGGTATGCAGGGATTGGGTGTGTCCCAAAGCGGCAGCCATCGCTTCGATACAAGTACGTCCGACGTTGTTGAACGGGTCTTGCTCGGTCAGCGACCAGCCGGAGGTCTGGCAGTGCGTCCGCAAAGCCAACGATTTCGGGTTCTTAGCCCCGAAACTTTTTACGATTTTCGCCCAAAGCAAACGACCGGCGCGCATCTTGGCAATTTCCATGAAATGATTCATCCCGATAGCCCAGAAGAACGACAGGCGGGGGGCAAAAGCATCCACATCAATTCCGGCATTGATACCGGCTTTCAGATATTCCATACCGTCGGCCAGGGTATAAGCCAGTTCGATGTCGGCTGTCGCGCCCGCTTCCTGCATGTGATAACCCGAAATGGAAATCGAATTGAATTTCGGCATCTTTTGGGAAGTATATTCAAAAATATCGGCAATGATGCGCATCGAAAATTCGGGCGGATAAATATACGTGTTCCGCACCATAAATTCCTTCAGGATATCGTTTTGAATCGTCCCCTGAAGTTCTTCCAATTTAGCGCCCTGTTCCAGTCCGGCGTTGATGTAAAAAGCAAGAATGGGAAGCACCGCGCCGTTCATGGTCATCGAAACGGACATGTCTTTCAAGGGGATTCCGTCGAAAAGCACTTTCATGTCTTCAAGCGAACAGATGGAAACGCCGGCTTTGCCCACGTCGCCCACTACGCGCGGGTGGTCGGCGTCGTAACCGCGGTGCGTGGCCAAGTCGAAAGCGACGGAAAGTCCTTTCTGGCCGGAGGCTAAGTTTCTACGGTAAAATGCGTTGGATTCTTCGGCTGTGGAAAAGCCCGCATATTGGCGAATCGTCCAGGGCCGCATCGCGTACATCCCCGAATAGGGGCCTCTCAGGAAAGGGGGAATACCGGAAGCATATTCCAGGTGTTCCATCTCTTCCAAATCTTCTTTGGTATAAACCGGTTTTACCGGAATCTGTTCGGGCGTAAACCAGTCTTCCTGTTCACTCGAACAGGTACAACCGGCTATCGGTTGTATATTTTGAATACTAATATTTTTGAAATTGGGTTTCATATTGTTTTATTTTTATCAAAGAATTTCTCTGTGTAATTTTATAACACAGAGGAGTTATTATATGAATCTTTTAACACCATTTTTTATACTGTTACATTGAAATTAATAAGTAATCCTAATTTCGTTGATGTCCATTTATTTTAATAATTTGTTATTCAACTCTTGCAAGGTTTCCAACACATTACTGCGAACGTTGATGTAATTCGTAATTCCCTGCGCTTTCAGGTCTTCCATGCAAGCGGGAGCGCCCGCAACAATCAGAATTTCCTTGTCGCCAATCAATTGATGGGCTTCGGGAGCGTAAACAGCATATTCGTCGTCGCTCGAACAAAGGACAATGATATCGGCGCCGGCTTTGCGAGCGGCTTCCACGCCTTGTGCAACCGTTTCAAACCCGAGATTGTCTATCACTTTGTAACCGGCGCAAGCCAGGAAGTTGGACGAGAATTGCGAACGCGCCAAACGCATGGCCAGATTACCGATAGTCAGCATGAAAGCTTTGATTTCTTTGCCCGATTGTTCGGTAGCCAGGCGAAGGGTTTCAAAGTCTTCGCTTAATCGTCTGTCATTTAGGGCCAAAGGCGAAGGGTGAAGGGTGAATGAATCCGAACATCCGGAATTTTCGCCTTTTGCCTTTTGCCTTTTGCCTGCTTTTCCGGCAGTTGTTTCCGTAAAATTCGGATACTGATTCGTCCCCAAAAGTATTTCGCGGCGTTGCGCCAACGCCTTGAAACGTTTATCGGCGCTCGCGTTTACAGCCGATTGGATTTCGCCTTTCTTCACCGATTCGTAAAAACCTTTTTCTTCCGTATCAAGGAAAAGTTTCCATGCCTCTTGGGCGATCAAACCCGTCAGCGTTTCAATATAATAGGAACCTCCCGACGGATCAACGACTTTGTCGAAATGACATTCTTCCTTCAACAACAATTGTTGATTGCGGGCGATGCGTTCCGAAAAATCATCCTCCGTTTTATAGGGCTTGTCGAAAGCGGTAACCAATAAAGAATCAACGCCTGCGATACTTGCCGACATCGCCTCGGTTTGTGTGCGAAGCAAATTTACATAAGCGTCGAAAAACGTCAGGTTAAAAGAGGAAGTCCGTGCAAAAATATTCATTTTACCGGCACAACGACATTCGTTATTGGGACCTTCGTTCGGACAATCGTGTTTGCAAGTTGGATTGTAAGCCTTTACGATTTCGGCCCATAACCAACGGGCTGCGCGGAATTTGGCTATTTCCATAAAATAGTTTGATCCGATTCCAAAGTTAAATTTAATCTTTTTGGCGGCGATTGTTGCATCAACACCGGCCTCAACCAAACGGCTCAATAATTCGTTTCCCCAAGCCAAAGCATATCCCAATTCCTGAGTGATATACGAACCCGCATCGTTGAGTAAATGAGCGTTTACGGCAATCACTTTGAACATCCGAAGTTCGGCGGCGGCCGTAATGGCGTCTTTCATAACTTCGATCCACTCGGTTTTGACATGGTTTTTGGAAAGAATTACTCCAATAAAATCAATGTTTACCGAACCCCTGATTTTTGTCAAATCGTAATTCTTACTTTTGAAATAAGCGGTCAGAATCCGGATCAACTCGACCGATTTCATGTTGCAAGTCCGGAAATTGAGTTCGATGCACTCCGGTAAAATGCCGTTCAAAAGAATTGCTATATTTTCCGGATTAACCGCATCGCCGGGAATCTTGAAACCCAAAGAATCAACGCCTTTGTTCAGAATATTCAAAGCCTTTTTGTTGGCTTCGGCAAAATCGGCCACCACAATGTCCTGGCGAACAAACCAATCGTTTTTGTCTTTTTTAGTTCCACGAACATAGGGATATACGCCCGGCAGGGATTCGGTTATTTTCAAACCGGCAATGTCTTCGGTGCGATAGAACGGATTCACATTAAAACCTTCGTTTGTCCTCCAAACGAGTTTTTTCTCGAAATCAGCGCCTTTGAGATCGGCGACTATTTTTTCCTTCCATTGTCCGGTAGAAACCGGCGGAAACTCCGAGAAAAGTTTTTCTTTAGGACTATTCATAGATATTTTATTAAGTGTTTATCATAAAAATTTAGCGCTGCAAAAGTACAACAAAATATTGAAACAACATGGGGTTGGTAAAAGAATAGTTACATATTATTGCGTTAACTTTAAAAAAACACGAAATTTTATATAACCTATTGAATAATTGTATAATTTTGCAAGTTCGTTTATTTTGATACGTGAGATTTAAGACTTGTTATAGAATCGAAAAATGATTGATAATAAAATAGAAATCTTAGTTGCTAATGAGGAACATATTCCGTATGTTCCTGTTATTTTGAAAACAATAGAAGATGCGGCGCAAGTGCGCGGCACGGGAATTGCCAAACGTTCGCCCGAATACGTGGAGCAGAAAATGCGCGAAGGAAAAGCAATTATCGCCTTAGCCGGCGGCGAATTTGCAGGATTCACGTATATCGAATCGTGGGGAAACAAACAATTTGTCGCTACATCCGGTTTGATTGTCGTCGAAAAATTTCGGGGTCACGGATTGGCTAAACGGATTAAAATCGGCGCTTTTCATTTGGCGCGCCGGTTATGGCCCGAAGCCAAACTGTTCAGCTTGACCTCGGGAAGCGCCGTGATGAAAATGAATACCGAATTGGGATACGTTCCGGTTACGTTTGCCGACTTGACCGACGACGAAGCATTCTGGCGCGGTTGCCGGGGCTGCGTTAATTACGACGTCCTTGAACGCACCAACCGGAAATATTGCATTTGTACGGCTATGCTTTATGATCCGGAAAAAGATTTAAAAATTTAATGCTAATCGCCAAATTAATTTTTTAATTTTTAAATCAAATGATTACCTTTGCAATCAAATATCTATATTAAAAATAGTTATTATGAATCAGAAAATAAACAATATTAAAGAGAATAAAAATATCAATCCTCTGCTTATTATGGGGAAAAAAAGCAAAAGAGAATTAACTCATAAGGAAGAAAAAGTAGCATTTCTATATACCGGCAAAATTAATTCTGCAAGAATATTTGCAAAATATTTAGATTAATTATGAAGTACACCCAAGGAGACATCGTTATTGTTAATTTTTTGTTTCCGACAGGGGGAACTAAGAAACATCCCGTCATTATAGTTTCTAACAATAAATTACAAGAAGATGAAGCGTTTTTTTATGTAGTAATGATTTCATCAAGTAATAATTTTCAAAAATATGCTTATGAACTAACCGATGAGATGTTAACCAAAAAATTACCTGAAAAAAGTTATGTCAAATGCCAGTTGATACCGGGCTATACAGAAAGAGATGTAATTAAAAAACATGGAAAGATAAAACAGTTTTTTCTTCAAGAGATAATTGATAAAACAATAGATTCGATATTTTAAAATAATAATGTTATACGATATAAAACGAATTATACTATGCGCGGCATGGTTTTGTGCATAAGCAAAATTAGTAAACGAGTAAACAAGTTGACGAGTAAACAGGGTATAAAGAGCAGTAACTCGTTTACTTGTCAACTCGTCTACTTGTCAACTCGTTTATGCACAAAACCATACCGCGTGAAGTATAAGAAATTATATTAATCTAAAAATTGAAGATTTGGTGTAATCGTTACCATCTTTAAATTCTTATTAAGTGATGAAAAAAAAAGTAGTTTTAGCATTCAGCGGCGGATTGGATACATCGTTTTGCGCAATGTATCTGTCGCAGGAAAAAGGGTATGAAGTTTACACCGCATTGGCAAATACCGGCGGTTTTAGTGAAGAAGATTTGAAGAAAATCGAAGAACGGGCTTATAAATTAGGCGCAAAAAAACATGTGAGCCTCGACATTACGCAGGAATATTACGAAAAAAGCATCAAATACATGATTTTCGGGAATGTGTTGCGCAACGGAACGTATCCCATATCCGTAAGTTCGGAACGTATTTTCCAGGCGCTGGCAATTATCAACTACGCCAAGGAAATAGGAGCGGATTATGTTGCGCATGGGAGTACCGGAGCCGGAAACGACCAGGTGCGTTTCGACCTCACTTTTGATGTGATTGCACCCGAAATAGGAATTCTCACGCCTACCCGCGACTTGACGCTTACCCGCGAATATGAAATCAATTACCTCAAAGAACACGGGTACGAAGCCGATTTCACAAAAATGACCTATTCTATCAACAAGGGTCTTTGGGGAACCAGCATCGGAGGAAAAGAAACTTTGCAATCCGACCAGACCTTACCGGAAGAATCTTATCCTTCGCAATTGCAGGAAACAGGCGAAGAAATACTGAAAATCGGTTTTGAAAAAGGAGAAATTTCGGCGGTGAATGGGGAAATATATGCCGACAAGGTAAAGGCAATTCAGGATATAGAGCGTATCGGTTCGCGTTACGCCATCGGACGGGATATGCACATCGGCGATACGATTATCGGTATCAAAGGCCGTGTGGGATTTGAAGCAGCGGCTCCTTTGTTGATTATCAACGGTCATAAAATGTTGGAAAAACATACTTTAAGCAAATGGCAGCAGTATTGGAAAGACCAAATCGGCACCTGGTACGGCATGTTTTTGCACGAAGCGCAGTATCTCGAACCGGTGATGCGCGACATGGAAGCATTCTTGCAAAATTCGCAGAGCCATGTTACGGGGACGGTTATCATCCGTTTGCAACCGTATCGCTTTACCTTAGTAGGTGTAGAAAGCGATTACGACCTGATGAAAACCGATTTCGGCGAATATGGCGAAATCAATAAGGCCTGGACTTCGGATGATGCTAAGGGGTTTACTAAAATTACGGCTATTCCTACTAAGATTTATTTTAATGTTAGTAAATTGACACGGAGTTACACAGAGGGAATTTCACGGAGGAACGCGGAGTTTTAAAACTCCGTGCAACTCCGCGAAAACCTACTCCGCGTAACTCCGCGTTAAAAAAAAATTACAATTATGTTACACGAAACTTTAACGGGAAAAATTTTAGGTTGTGCATATACGGTTCATTCGGAATTAGGACCGGGACTGTTGGAAAATGCATACGAAGAGTGTTTAGTTTATGAGTTGACGGAAAAAGGTCTTTATGTTGAAAGACAAAAAAGAATGCCGTTAGTATACAAAAAAGTGGAGTTGGATGTTGGATACAGATTGGATTTAGTAGTTGAGAATACTGTTATTCTTGAATTGAAAGCAGTGGAAGCATTGGCTCCTATTCATACGGCGCAGTTACTCACTTATTTGAATCTATCGGGTTTACCATTAGGTTATTTAATGAATTTCAATGTTACATCATTAAAAAATGG
>JAISWH010000134.1 GCA_031271125.1 Dysgonamonadaceae bacterium | reverse complement strand
AATGACAATTTGACTATTTGAATAAGAGAGTGTATCAAAAGTCGCTCATTCGTCCTTGAGAATTGAATATTTGAAACCAATCTCAGACAGGTATCCGAATAAATAAAGAATAAAAATACTTTTGATACACCCCCATTTATTTATACGTTGTTTCATTTTAGCCATAAATTGCTGAGGAGTAAGAGCAGTTTTACAATCTTCATAAAAGTTTTTTTTGAATTACTCATAAGAATTATTTGCTTCCTTCGCTACGCAAGGATGTTTTTCTATAATCTTTCAATAATCGGCACTCGTCATTGTTAATAATTATGGTATCCATTATCATTCCTTTGATTAATTTGAAAGCAAAAGTAAACATTAATAACCAGTTTTCTAAAAAAATAAATATCTTTGTAGCTTTAAGTTATTGGCAAATTAAAATTAATCATGAATAGAGTATCTGTTATTGAAAAAGTAAGACAACAATTAAGCAAGAACGAATTATTTTTGGGCGAAAATATTTACAACACCAAAGAATGTACTATTTTATCGCAATCGCCTGTGTCAATAGATTTTGTCATTGCTATCCGGGAAGACGAGTATATGAATTGCGTGCTTGTCGCCGATAATTCTGTTGACGAAAAAGATGAGTTAATCCATAATTTTGTTCCCGAAGAAAACGGCGAACGTAAAGGATGGACGCGTTATTCATACGCTTGCCTCTTAACTTATAACGATGAGTTGAACCTGCTTAATCAGGAAACGGAAGAACACAAGAAATATACCCGCGAAGGGATGATCAGGCGGGTGCTTGACGAACGCCGTCAAAAAGCAGGGAAAGCCAAATACGATATCAAATGGGCAAAAAATATTTACGGCGACCATATCTTGACTAATGATACAGGCGTCAAATACAAAGTGTTTTTGCGTGATTTCAAGAATGAAACCGGCTACAGCGACAGCGCCGACGCTAAATACAACAAACTCGGTACGACTAAGCATATTATGTACGTTTTCGATAAATTGAAGGAAAACAAACAGTTATATAACAGACTGAGTAAAACATTCCCGTTTATCGAAATTTACTGCGACCCATTGAACGACAATCAGATAACCTGGTATTATCCCGACGGACAATTGCCTCCCGACGAAGGCTTGCTGATAAACAGGTTTTTTGGCGGCGCTTCGTTTATCGAAGACGGGAAATGTGAATCGTTTCTGGGTTTTATTGAGGAGGCGACAGCGTTTCCCGATACAATCTGTATTCGTCCGGAAGTGAAAGAAAAAATCGAACGTCGATACGAACAATTGATGATGGCTGAATTGAAACAAACGTACAAGCCCGATTTTTCGTGTATTAAAGTCGAACTGTTTCCTTATCAAAAAGAGGGCGTAACATTTGCGCTTTTCCGCAAAGCCGCCATCATTGCCGACGAAATGGGTTTGGGAAAAACCGTTCAGGCGATTGCTGCGGCTGTGTTGAAAAAACAAATTTTCGGGTTTACTAAAACTTTGATTGTCTGTCCTGCCACACTCAAATCGCAGTGGAAAAAGGAAATAGAAAAATTTACCGACGAAAAGGCTTTGGTTCTCAACGGCACTCCCAACGAACGGGAAAAACAGTATTTACTCGATTCATATTACTTCTTTATTGTTAATTATGAGACTGTTCTACGAGACAGTCAGGTGATCAACAACGCCGATTTCGATTTCCTGATTCTGGACGAAGCGCAGAAGGTAAAAAACTATGAGACAAAAACTTCGTCGGCCATTAAAAAACTTAAGGCTAAACATTCGCTGGTAATCACCGGTACTCCGATAGAAAACAGATTGATAGATATTTATACGATTATCAACACGATAGACCCGTATTTTCTGGGTCCGCTATGGGAATTTTCGTACCGGCACTGTCTTTTCGACCCGTATAAACCGAACAAGATAAACGGTTATTACGATTTAAACCTGCTGAATGAGAAACTGTCCGGCATATTGATACGCAGGGAAAAAAGGAATGTACTCGATCAGTTGCCGAATGTCCGGCAAATAGAGATTCCTGTTAAACTTTCATCGTTGCAGGCCGAATACCACGCAAGTTATTTAAAAGGCGTTGCAAAAATTATCAGGAAAAAATTCCTGACACCATACGATATGCAAAGAATAATGCTGTTGTTGACTTCTGCGCGTATGGTTTGCGATTCGACGTTTCTGGTAGACGAAGAAACCGACGAATCGCCCAAAATGGACAAACTTCGCGAAATTCTGTTCGAAAAGTTGGAAATCCAGCACAACCCGGGCAAAATAATCATTTTCTCGGAATGGATAAAAATACACAAACTGATTGCGGAAATGTTACGCGAAAACGGCATCGGTTTTGTGGAACTGAACGGCAACGTTCCCGTGAAATTGAGAGGCGATTTAATCAAAAAGTTTGAATCCCTTCCCGAATGTCAGATATTTCTTTCGACCGAAGCGGGCGGAGCAGGTCTGAATCTGCAAGTTGCCGACACTTTGATTAATTTCGAACTTCCATGGAACCCTGCCAAAAAGAATCAACGAATCGGACGTATCGACCGTTTGGGACAAACTCACTCCAAATTGACGATTTACAATATGATTACCGTCAATTCTATTGAGCAGCAGATAGCTGTGGGACTGTTGATAAAACAAAATCTGTTCGACGGCGTTCTTTCCGATGAATCAATAACATACGTGGACTTTTCATCGAAAGGACGATCGCAGTTTATCCAACAAATTGAGGCTTTCATCACCGAACAGGATTATGACGATACGGAACAACAGGAACAGGAGCCGGAAACGGTTGCTAACCAATCTGATTCGCCGGATTTGGAAGAACTCGAACTGCAAGAAGAGTTGAATTATGCTCAGGATGATCTTACGGAAAACGTTGCACCTTCGTCGGAGCATCGCGAACCGGAAACAGTGATTAGTCAGGAAAAAGAAAAACAAGTGGCTGAATTTGAACAAGTGATGAATAATGGAATGCAGTTTCTTGCCGGACTGTTCAAAATGTCCACAGGAAAAGAACTTGGTCTCGGAAATCAAAAAATCGAAATCGACAAGGAAACCGGAGAAGTCGTTATGCGGTTCAAACTCGGATAAAGGTAATTACACTTCACGAAATATACCACAAATAGGGTATTGCAGTAACTATCCAACCGTTTTATCTTTGCACACGCAAAAAGAGATAAAAAATGAGATTGTTTATTGCAAAAGCAAATTGGTTATTAAGTTTTCTTATTGGCTGCAATTCTTTAGCGGCGCAAATAACAGGCCTCGTAAGCGAGGCGGCAACCGACGACCCGCTTCCCGGCGTCACTGTTAATCGGAAAGGAACGCAAGTCTACGCCATAACCGGCACGGATGGTTATTACCGGATCGACGCGTCGAAGAACGATACGCTTGTGTTTTCATTTATCGGATTACGCAGCCTTGAAAAGAGAGTAAGCGAGGGGCGTGAAATCAATGTTTCCCTTCAGGAAGACGAGCGGCTTCAGTTGAACGAAGTCGTTGTCGTAGGTTACGGAACCCAGCGGCGACGCGAACTTACCGGCTCAGTGGCCGGCGTTTCAAAAGGATATTTGGAAAACAGCGCGGCCTTATCGATAGACGGACTGTTGAGCGGAGCCGTATCGGGCGTTAACGTTACGCAGGCTTCGGGACAGCCGGGCGCAGGGTCGGAAATCCGCATCCGCGGCGGCAATTCGGCCTATGCAAGCAACGAGCCGCTTTACGTGATTGACGGCTTTATATATTTCAGCGAAAAGAATGTTACGCAAGCCGGCGTCGGCGGTATCGAAGGGAGCCTCAACCCTTTGGCTTCTATCAACCCTTCGGATATCGAGTCGATAGAAATATTGAAAGACGTGTCGGCAAAAGCCATTTACGGTTCGCGCGGCGCCAACGGGGTCGTTCTTGTTACCACGAAAAAAGGGATACGCGGGAAAAATACCGTTCATTACCAATATACTTTCGGCGTAGAACAGTCGGCTAAAAAACTTAACTTGCTGAACGCCGAACAATTTGAAAAGATTAATAAAGAAGTCCTTTATAATACGACTCCCTGGTATGACCTTGCTTCTTCCGGACATCCGAAAACCGATACCGACTGGCAGGATGCGGTATTGCAAACGGGCGTCAGGCAAGTCCACGAGATTTCCATCAGCGGCGGCGACGACAAAACGCGCTACCTGCTTTCGGGTAATTATACCGACCAAAAGGGCATTATCCTCAATAGCGGCTATGAGAATTATAGTGGGCGCATCAATTTGGACAGGAATTTGTATGACAATTTCTTTGTGGGCGTCAATGCAAGCGCCGGCCGCGCCGTCCAAAACGCCCTGACTACTTTGGCTGCCGGCGATTTTAAGGGCAGCAGCAGTCCTTTCAAAGACGGTATTACCAATTCGCTGGTTTATGCGCTGTTTATGCCGCCCGTTTTACCGGTTTACGATAAAAATTCCGCCGACGGCTACAATCACTACAATCCGTTTGAACTCACGGAACTCAACTATTACGGCACGGCGGCAAATCCTGTGGCCGACCTCCGGACAAGCATCGGGCAAACCGTCGGCGCTTCCCTGCTCGGCAATTTCTATGCCAAATATTCGTTTTCCCAAATAGAGGGTTTAACGGCCAAATTCAGCGCCGGAACAAATGTCAATTACATTACGCAAAACTTTTTCGCCCCGCCGACAACCGTTTTGGGCATCAACCAGGATATACAGGGACGGGGTTCTGTGGGCAACCGTCGTACAGACGTTTCGCAAACGGAATATTTGCTTACTTACACCCGGCAAATCACGCCGCTGCATTTCATCGACCTGCTGGCCGGATATACTTCCCAAAAGACCGGTACGACCATTATTATATCCAAAGCCACCCATTTGGACAGCTTCGATAACTTGGGTTTCGGGCGGGAACTTCCCCTTTTTTCGCGTTCCGAAGAGGGCAATTTACATTCATTAATAGGTCGCGCCAATTATACGCTGTTGCGGAAATATAATTTTACGGCAACCTACCGCGCCGATAAATCTTCCCGTTTTGCGGCGGGACACAAGTGGGGCTATTTCCCCTCCATCGGGTTTTCGTGGAACGTGAGCAGCGAGCCTTTCTTCGAGCAATGGACGGATGTTTTGCCTACGCTGAAATTCCGCGCAACTTACGGCTCTGCCGGAAATCAGGAAATCGGGTTCAACGAATTTTCGGCGATTCTCGAAGCGGTCAGGTACGGCAACGAACCGGCGGCCGTGCTGGCCAATCCGGGCAACAAAGACCTGAAATGGGAAACGACCAAAGAATACAACGCCGGCCTTGACGCCGGTTTCTTCAACGACCGCCTCACGCTTACCGCCGATGTTTACTACAAAAAAACGTCCGATTTGCTGACCAAACAATACCTGTGGCTGGAAGGCAAAGACCAGACTTTCAACATCGGCGATCTTACCAACAAAGGGTTTGAATTGTCCGCCGCCGCCGATATTGTCCGCCGCAAACGCCTGACATGGTCGGTCGCCGCCAATTTTGCCCGGAACGTCAATACGATTATCCGGTTGGGACAAAACGATTACTTTATCGGCGATGCACAGGAGCAAATCCTGCGCACGGGCGAGTCGGTCGGGTCGTTTTACGGCTTTGTGTACGACGGCGTGGTGCAGGCGGACGAAGACCGGTCGAAGTTGCCGGTGATGGAAGGCAACGTCCCGAATCCGGGCGACATAAAGCTGCGTGATTTGAACCGCGACAATATCATCGACGAGGCCGGCGACCGCACGGTTATCGGCAGCATACAGCCCGATTTCACGTATGGCTTTTCCACTGCGCTGGTCTGCCGCCGGTGGGATTTCTTCGCATCCCTGCAAGGTTCGCAGGGCAATGAGGTGTACAACAAGTTGCGCCGGCATCTGTCGGAAAACAACCGGACGCGCAACCTTTCCGCCGATTTGCTGAACGCATGGACGCCCGAAAATCCATCGGACGAAACGCCGCGTGCAGGCGTATTCGTCAGTCCGAACTACCTTTACAGTCGTTATGTCGAGGACGGTTCTTTTGTGAAATTGCGGCATATTACGCTCGGTTATACTTTGCCGTTACAGATAAGCGCTGCGCCGGTACAGCTTCGCCTTTTCCTGTCGGGGCAAAACTTGCTGACGATTACCCGTTACAAAGGTTACGACCCGGAAGTGGCGGGCGGGATAGACGCCGGCGTGTATCCCTCGGCGCGGGGGGCGCTGTTTGGCGCGGGAATAACATTTTAGGGTTTTAAACTCAAAGTAAAAAGGTTCAACTATATATTTATACTATGCGCGGCATGGTTTTATGCATAAAACAAGTAAACGAGTTGACGAGTAAACGAGTAAACAGGGTATAAAGAGCCGTAACTCGTTTACTTGTCTACTCGTCTACTTGTCTACTCGTTTATTACCGCGTAAAGTATAATAATAATTTAAACAATTACACAAAATGAAAAAGTACTATTTATTTGCGCTTTTAGCGCTTGTTTCTTTTACCTTCTTTTCTTGCAAAGAAGATGATGACAATGGCGGTACGGACAATACCGCAGTTAATGTTCCCGAAACTCCTGCAGAAGCTTCTGCGCTGGTAAATGCCATTTACGGGCCTTTGCAAACGCTCAGCAGTTCGTATTCGTTTTTCCTCGAAAATGCGACCGAAACAACGGTATGTTTTGAAGATGTGGACGGTGTGGATGGCCCCCAAATCAGCGAATTTCTCACGGACGACGGCAACTGGTATGTTACCAAAATTTTCAACCGTCTTTACAGCAGCATCAATGCTGCAAACACAGCTATCGCCCTTATCGGACAGGCAGATGCGGCGAAAGTGAATGTGGCGGAACTGGTTGCCCGCGCACAGTTTATTCGCGGCTACAACTATTTTCAGCTGGTGCAGTTTTTCGGCGAAGTACCCATCATCACTACTTACCCCGAACCTGCAGAGGCCGAAAAAACGACCCGCAAAAGCATCGACGAGGTGTATGAGCAGGTAGTAAGCGACCTGAACGCCGCCATTGCCAATTTGCCGGAATACAGCGACAGCAAGTACCTTCCCACCAAACTTGCCGCTAAAACGATTCTGGCCAAGGCTTATCTTACCTGGGGTTCCAAACCGCTTACGGCAGACCAGATTACCACCACTGCGACAGACCCTGCAAAACCAGTGGTAGATAACACAAAGCTCACGCAAGCCATCGCTTATGCCGATGAAGTAATCAACAGCGGGAAATATGCGCTGCGTCCCGACTTCAATACCATTTGGGGCGTGGGTAATGAAAACAATCCGGAAGTTATTTTCGCTATCCAGCACTTTGGCGATGCAGTGGATGCGCAGGGCAACCACCAAACGCACTGCGGATACACCTGGCCTAAAAACGAACGCCAGGAACCGCATATCCAATGGGCTGATATTTCATTCGAAAACGCTTTGCCCGACGGCGACACCCGCAAGTTGTATTCCTATACCACGAAAGTGAGCTTTTCGGACGGAAATATCGACACGCTGACATGGCCGCTCTCGGTCGTTCGCCCCGGCAAATGGATTCACAGGGACGGCACCGGAACGATCAACACTTTGGATAATCAACCGAACGACATTGACCACGTAGACTTCCGTTTGGCCGAAGTGTATCTGATTAAAGCCGAAGCGCAATTCTATACCAACAATGGCGATAAAGGTCTGGCGGCCGTAAACGTAATCCGCGAAAGGGCCGGCGTGCCGCCGTTGACCGCCATCAGCGAAGGCGCTATCCGGCAGGAATGGCAAAACGAACTTGCTTTTGAACAAAAGCACTGGCTCAACCTCGTGCGTTGGAGAACATTGATTTCGTCCGTTAAAGACAAAGTCCCTGCCTACGAATATTACAAGGATAGCTATACCGCCCAGGCGCAATTCAACGGTATCGTGTACAACAATGTTCCGGCAGACCCGACCCGCTTCGAATTTTACCGGCGCATCAACAAACACCTTCATTCTAAGGTAGCCAACGTAAACGGGAAATTCTACCGTTTTCCCATTCCGGCTACGGCAGATGATAATACGACTCGTTTGGGCATTACGCCTCAGAATCCGGGATTCTAACTTGTTTAATTCAAAAATAATTTTTACCCTTGCAATCGAAAATAAATAAAAAAAATGATACCTTTTTCTCAAAAAATCGAGAATCTAATTTGTATTCCATGCCGCAGCGTTAAAACAAGCGCCTTCGTGTGAATTTTATCCTTTACAGGCAATTATACTTTACGCGGAAATAAACGAGTAGACGAGTAGACAAGTAAACGAGTTACGGCTCTTTATACCCTGTTTACTCGTCAACTCGTTTACGGCAACAATTCAAGTTATACTTTCTACCTTAGGCATACAGTCGGGCGATGAAATTATTGCCTCGCCCCAGAGTTGCCTGGCGTCTACACAGCCCCTTGCTACTATCCCGGCCATATTGATGAAATTAACGCAATCGGGCGGAAGCACGTCATTTCCGGTATTGATTGTATTTCGCAAAAAAATCAGTATCTTCGCAAAAAAAAGAATATGGAAAAGCGACTTAAAAAATTGCCGACCGGCATACAAACATTTGAAAAAATAATTGCCGACGGGTGTATTTATGTAGATAAAACCCGGATGTTAATTAATTTAATTGAAACAGGAAATGTATATTTCCTTGCCCGTCCGCGCAGATTCGGAAAATCCTTGACGCTCACAACGCTTGAAGCCATGTTTCTGGGTAAAAAAGAACTTTTCAAAGGCTTGTACGCCGAAGCGTGGATGAATCGCCCCGATTTTGTGAAATATCCGGTTATCCGGTTAAGTATGAATAAGGTAACGACAGATTCAGGTATAGAAAATTTGAGAAACTCAATATGTAAGATCGTATATGACGAAGCACAGAAATCAGGCATAAAACTTTCTGATTGCAAGATTCCCGGTGCGTTGTTCGAAGAGTTAATTGTAGGATTACTAAATAAATATAATGAAAAGGTTGTAATTCTCATTGATGAATACGATAAGCCATATATTGATTTTGTCGACGACCCCGAAATGGCAGATAAAGTGCGGGAAACGCTGGCGAATTTTTATGTGCGCGTGAAAGCGAATGATGAATACCTGCGTTTTGTGTTGCTGACCGGTATTTCAAAGTTTGCAAAACTTGGCGTATTTTCGAAACTCAACAACCTGACCGACATTTCAATGAACGACAAATATGCGGCCTTGTGCGG
Source organism: Dysgonamonadaceae bacterium (assembly GCA_031271125.1). Lineage (GTDB taxonomy): Bacteria > Bacteroidota > Bacteroidia > Bacteroidales > Azobacteroidaceae > Azobacteroides. Next base: position 3,043 of record JAISWH010000134.1, on the reverse strand, counting down.
CATTACCCGGGAAGAACTCCTGCAAAATTTTCCTGACTACCTCGAACTAACAGCCGAAGAAATGCAAATTTCCAAAGATGAACTTGTGGAACGGATGGAAGATTTTTACGGTGGATTTTCGTTTAATGGAGAAATGAGGCTGTATAATCCCCACTCAATATTGAGGTTTTATGAGAATAACAGTTTTGAGGAATATTGGTTTGACAGCGAAACAACTACGATGATTGCCAAATATTTGAAAGGCAAAAACTTTACGGTTGAGCAGTTTCACAACTATCCTGTTTCGCGGGATTTTGTCCGCAATCCGGGCGAAATGGATTCCGCGCCACCCGAAGGATTTCTGTATCAGGGCGGATTTCTGAGCTTGCGCGAGGGAATAACAGCCGATTATGCGCTGGACTATCCGAATAAGGAAGTGCTGAATGCCATGTCGCGGCTGGTTTCCGGTAATCTTTTATCAAGAAACAACGGCGATTACTCGGATTGTTATACCGATACAATAAATGCTTTGTATACGTTGGATTGCAATATGTTAATTGAGGCCTTGAACCGACTGCTGGCGAGTATTCCCTACGATGACTACAAGCAGGAAGCAAAAAAAAATATCATTTATAACGCTTATACTTTTTCTCCGAAAGAATGGTTTTACAGGGCAACGATCCTGACTTTTTTCCGTGGCTGCGGCATTACCGCCATCGTCGAAATGCACACGAATAAAGGCCGCGCCGATTTGGTTTTAAACTACAAAGGCCAGGTTTGGATTATAGAAATCAAAGTTGCTTACGAAGGTGAAAGCCCCGCCGCCAAAGCCGAAGAAGCCTGCCGGCAAATTGTTGAAAAAAACTACAACAAACCATACCCCGATGCAATATGTGTCGGCTTGGCCATTGATGACAGCGCAAGGCAGATTACAGAATATCGAATGACTAATGGGGGCAAGAAATAACCACTCTCCGTTCGGCGTCGGTTGAGCAAGATTTGCAGAAAACCACAACTTACTAATAATTTTTCCCAATCGTTAATTATACTATGCGCGGCATGGTTTTGTGAATAAAACGAGTAAACAGGGTATAAAGAGCCGTAACTCGTTTACTTGTCTACTCGTTTACTCGTCTACTTGTCAACTCATTTATTCCCGCGTAAAGTATATATCAACTTACTTTTTAGGCAAGCGCCCGCTCTTTTTCAAGGCCTGGTCAAGCAGATACAAAATCTGCCCGTTAACGCTACGGAACTCGTCGCCTGCCCATTTTTCAATTGCGTTCATCGCATTGCTGTCGATACGAAGTACGAAGTTTTTGGTTTTATTTTCTTTTTCGTTCGCCATTAAAAAGCATTAATCCGTTTTGCCTAATTCTTTTAATATTTCCGTTATTTCTTCGGGTTTGTGAGTTGCTATCAGAACTCTTCTACCGGTAGTTAATATAAGTTGCAAACCCATATTGCCCGATAAGGAGTAAGCGACGCTTATTTTTCTATTAGTCACTAAATTCATGCCAAATCTGTAACCCCAACCGCCATATTCCATTATCGGATTGTATTTTCTCACATAAGCTTCCGAGATAGAGTCCCATGAATACACTTTGTATTTCCATTGTATCGGAAACATTTTTATGTAAACGCCGGTTTCGTTTATAATGGTTTCCAATGACATCATATAAAATAATACTGCGACGGAAGTACATCCAATAATAACCGTCACAAACGGCCAAACATTTTCGTTTATTTTATTTTTCGAAATAAAAGAAAATACAACAAACAACAACAATATGCCGATAGGTATTAAAAATAACAGCGGCATTTTTTGCTTTTCGTAAAAAGATATTTCTTCCTTATATTTCATAATTCTCAAAATAAATCATAAAAATCAAAGCATCAATTATGCAACGTTCCCGAATTAATAACCGGTCGCGCAGGCTCATCGCTACAAAGTACTACCATTAAATTACTTACCATAGCCGCCTTTTTGTCGTCATCCAATTCTATTACGCCTTGTTCCGATAATTTCTCAATAGCCATTTTTACCATTCCGACAGCTCCGTCAACGATTTTTTCGCGTGCGCTGATGATGGCGTCAGCTTGTTGCCGTCGCAACATAACGGCTGCAATTTCAGGCGCATAAGCCAGATAGTTTACCCGCGCTTCCATCACTTCAATGCCTGCAATAGACAGTCTTTCGTTTAATTGTTTTTCGAGAATCTCATTGATTTCTTCCCCGCCCGAACGCAAAGTCAGTTTTTCGTCCTCATTTTCCATATTGTCGTAGGAAAACATACCGGCAACGAAACGTAAAGCCGCATCGCTCTGTACCTTGACAAAATATTCGTATGTTTTCATTTTTTCGCCGACATTATCGGTTTTGACGCCGGCTTGGGTTGTTGTCCGCGATGAATTATCCACATCAAACGAAGCTTTATAAGTATCAATTACCCGCCAGACCAAGACTTGACCGATCATGATCGGATTGCCTTTTTTATCGTTTACTTTGATCGGTTCGGCGTCCAGATTGCGGGCGCGTAAAGTCAGCCGTTTTTTTGTAAAAAACGGATTTACCCAGAAATAACCGTCTTCCTTGACCGTTCCCTTGTATTTTCCGAAGAAAATCAACACAACAGCTTCGTTCGGTTCAATCATAAAAAATCCGCCCCAAAAGATGCAATTAATCATAAAAAAGATAATACTTGGAACAATAGCGGTTAGTCCAAAAGTTACATTTCCTTCCTCAGCGGTCTGAACTCCAACGCAAAGTAATGCGATCGTCGCCAACAGGAAAAAGATGTTGAAAATTAACATGGGAATCCCTTTTAATTTCGTTCCTGCAAAGATTTTTTCGTTTGTTTTCATAATCATTAATGTATTAATATGATATTAAAATGATATTGCAAAGGTAAATGATTTTTTTGAATTGGCAAGTAAAATTGCCGTTTTTTTGGCTAAATCTTTTTTTGAGGTGCTATTGCCTTTTTCAATGTATTTAAGAAGCATAAAAATTAGTAACTCCTGTTACGCATCAGTCAATGTTACGTTGTCCTGAAAGGACATT
>JAISWH010000046.1 GCA_031271125.1 Dysgonamonadaceae bacterium | reverse complement strand
CCGCAAAGTAAACCAATGATTCTGATAATGCTCATTCCTGCAACAATATACATTCGAATCCTGTTTGTTAAAATCACAAAAAACATTATCGCAAATTCTCTGTTTGCTTTGCTGACAGTCGTTTCCGTTATTGCACTGTTACTATAAAAAGTTTAACGTACTTTCTATTTCTCTATTAATCATAATTATATCTATAAAAGGTGCAAATTTGCAATGCGACTGCAAAATTACACCTTTTTTTGATTTCTACAAAATAATCATTTGTTCGAGGGTACATACTTTGTAAACTTTTTTTCAAAGTCTGCAAAAATACCATCAAATGTTGTGCCCAACATGGAATGCATGAGATAATTCTTAATTATAAAAAGCATTCCATGTTATACAGGGCGCAACCAAAAAATGGCATGAGTTTTTTTCTCATGCTCGTGACACTTAAACCTTGTTTAAGGCTCTCTCTTCAGCAAGCTGATGATCTCGTTTTTGTTTTCGATAACATCCTTCAAGTGCGCAACTTCCTTTTTCAGCAGAATGTTTTCAACTTCCAAACTGGATGCAACACTGTCTTTCGTTGATCTCGCTTCGGGTTCCATTAAGAAATCGAATATTGAGACTTCCAAACACTTTGCAATTTGATCCAAACGCAGGATAGACGGATTAGTCTTTCCTCTTTCAATTTTTGAATACGCTGTGATCGAAATGCCAAGTTCGTTCGCAATACTCTCTTGATTCAACCCTTTGCTTACGCGTGTCACTCTAATGTTAGTACCGATATGACGTAAATCCATAAACTATTAGATATCTCCTCATACTTTAACTGTTAATACTAAATAATCATGCAAAACTACAAATAATATTTCATTCACACACAAAATCGGCAATTACAATTAATTTAATCAGGAGTTAGTATTTTTTAAGTTTTTCAACTTCAAATTAGTATTGCCCTCAAAACCCCAAAAATTTGTTGTAAAAAATGATCAAAAAAAGCCAAAATCAGGGGCAATTTTCATAAAAAATGCGATTTTGGAGCAAAAAAAATCCGAAAAAGTAAAAAAAAATTGACGATTTTTCCTTTATTTTACGTTTTTTAGAGATTTTTTTCATCGATTTATGAAAAAATGTGTAAATTTGCGGCATGTTTTTTAATTTTTTGTTCACCTGAATAAGATGTAAATATTGTATGAAAAGAAAACTCAGAATGGGAATGATTGGAGGCGGAAACAACGCCTTTATCGGCGCTGTACATCGTATGGCTGCATTTTTGGACAACCAAATCGAACTGGTTTGCGGTTGTTTTAGTAGAAATCCTGAAATATCCCTGGAGTCGGGGAAATCGTATTATCTTCCTGAAAACAGGATATATAAGACGTATCAGGAGATGATTGAGAAAGAGGCTCTGTTGCCCGAATGTGAACGGATGGATTTTGTTGCTATTGTGACTCCAAACGTCGACCACTACGGACCGGCAGCGCTGGCTCTCGAAAACGGATTCCATGTCGTTTTGGATAAACCAATGACTTTCAGCTTGGAAGAAGCGAAAAAACTGAAAGCAAAGGTTGACGAAACGGGGCTAGTTTTGGCTCTAACTCACGTGTATTCGGCTTATCCGGCTGTTAAAGAGGCTAAAGCGCGTTTTGCTCGTGGCGATTTCGGACAAATCCGTAAAGTGTATGTCGAATATCCGCAAGGATGGCTTTCGAAACGTATCGAACTCGAAAGCGGAAACAATGCCGGATGGCGTACCGACCCGAAACGTTCGGGAAAAGCAGGCGGAATGGGCGACATCGGTACTCATGCATGGCACTTGTCGGAGTATATTACGGGATTGAAAGTGACCGAATTATGCGCCGAAATAAAGGCTTTTGTTCCGGGACGCCCGATAGACGACGACGGAGCGGCTCTGTTGAGGTACAACAACGGCGCAACGGGTGTACTCATTGCAAGCCAGGTGGCTGTAGGCGACGCCAATGCAATCAAAATACGCGTGTATGGAGAAGAAGGCGGTATCGAATGGGCACAGGAAAATCCAAATACTCTGATAGTTAAATGGGGTAACAAACCTGCGGAAATATATTCCGTAGGCGGTAATACTTTCCTGACGCAGGCAGCATTGTACTATACCCGTACTCCGGCAGGACATCCGGAAGGGTTTATCGAAGCGTTTGCCAACATCTACCGCAACTTTGCTTACACCGTACAGGCGAAAATCGCCGGCGAAGAACCCAAACCCGAATGGCTCGATTTTCCAACTGTCGATGACGGACTTAGAGGAATGCAGTTTATCGAAACGATTGTGAAATCGGGATACGAAAACGAAACCAAATGGATTAAATGGGTTGAGTAAATGTGCAAGTGCGTTGATATAAAAATGACGACTGGATAAATAGCGCCTTATTATATATAGGTATATCTGTATTTTGTATTGATAAAAGAAAAAATCAGTGGACGATAATAGGGTAGAATTTAATGATGCAAATAAATGAGGTATAAAGGTTGCCTGAAAGGCAATATTTTCATAACCGCTGACGCGATGTCAGCGACCTACGGTAGAGACACGCCCAATTTGGGCGTGTCTCTATTAACACACGTCAAAATTTTTATAAAAAGAGCTCACTGCCGGACAGTTTGTTTCAGTCCTTTCCAGCAGGATGGGTAAACCGGCTCAATTTTTCTGCTAATTTTTGCATGCACCTAAAAATAAAACATCTAAGGCGTGACATTATTCTTTTGATAGCAATAGAATACCCTATTGTTTACAAATGTAAACAATAGGGTATTGTTGTAAACGCAATTAGGAACCGAAAAGGTAGGATTTCCTTCGGGCGCAGCAATCCTACGAATCCTTAAATCTTACAAATACTAACCCGGACAAGCCGGAACCAAAGAGGAAAAAAATAGGACAGAGAACGATCCGTCATTGCGGGCTTGACCCCGTCATTGCGGGCTTGACCCGCAACCTCTTTTGTGCAGAGGATTCTGAAACAAGTTCAGAATGACGGAACTAATCGGTATTGTCGTACATCATTACGA
>JAISWH010000157.1 GCA_031271125.1 Dysgonamonadaceae bacterium | reverse complement strand
TAAAATGAAAATGAGTACGAGCGGAAACTATTATACTGTTGAAACGGTAGCAGGAATGGAAGGAAGTACTATTACCTACGAATGGAAAATTGTTCATAATGACGCCGGCAATCTTGCGTATTTGGGCAATCGTCAAGACAGCTCTACTGTAGAGCTTATTTTTAATGGCGATATCTTAAACAAAGGAGCTCTGGTAGGCAATCCGGGTGTAGCCGATACGATTGTTTTACAATGTACTGTAAAGGATGGTCTTGAAAATTATGTTCTTCAGCGAACAATTACCGTTGGCGACAGGGACGAATGTTCGCCTGCTGCCGGATTGTTAGATGCGGAAGGAAATAGCTATACCGTTTCCAGGTTTGGCGGTGTTTGCTGGATGACTCAGAATTTGCGTTCTACGTGGACTAAGCAGGGGAATCAAGTACAGACAATATCCGAAAAGAATGTTGATGATCCGAATGTTGTTGTTTATTCTTATCCACATACTTATACAGTAGCAAACCTTCCGCCCGGATATGGATTCTTATATACTTGGGGCGCCGCTAATATCGGCACAGAAACGACCGAGGCTACAAATGCATTTATTAACACAACATCCAATCGTCAGGGGATTTGTCCGGACGGATGGACACTGCCCAGTGATTACGATTGGAATCAATTGGAAAAAGCGATTGCAACTAAACCGGGACTTTACTCTACTGAAAGGGATACAATAGTAGAGCCTGCTGCATGGAACTCAAATCATGAAACCATTACCGGCTGGCGTCCGGATGGCGGAAATACGAAAACATCGTGGGGTCGCCGGATGAAAAGTCCCACTAACGGTGTAAGCAAAACAGACGGCACCGGCTTCAATGCGTTGTTAGTGGGTATTAATAATGGCCTCTATTTCGGCTCGGACACGTACTTCTGGTCCAGTAGTGCCGGTAGTGCGACAGCTGCGTGGCGTCGGAATCTGCATAGCGGCGTCTCGGGTACGGACCGTAACATTAGCGGTAAGACCAGCATGTTTAGCGTCAGGTGCAAGAAATAATGACTATTTGAATAAGAGGTTGTTTCAAAAGAGTCAGCCTCTTGTTTTTTTCAAAAATACCATCAAATTATTTGGTTATTAGCCCATAATTATATGCCTTTATATCTGAAAATCAAAGATATAATTACGGTATGAAACCTGTTTTCATTGAAAACCCAATGTTTAAGCAAGTCAAGTGTTAAAGAAGCATTAGACATTTTCGGTGAGTAAAAAAGCGACTTGGGCGCTTTGTATATCGGCGCTACTTTCTGCCAACAAAGAAATAAAGCGGCAATATGGAGTTTTTTTACACCCCTGGTTAAGGGGTAGTTATATGTTCGTATTGCTTAACCGCCTTTTCCAAATCTTCGGGCGTATCAATGCCAATGGTTTCCTCGTCGGTAATACCCGCTTTGATCGTGTAACCGTTTTCAATCCAACGAAGTTGTTCCAATGATTCGGCTAATTCCAAAGGCGATTGCGGTAATGTGGTAATCTCGCCCAACACATCGGATTTGTAAGCATAAATGCCGATGTGTTTGTAAAACGTAAATAGTTTCAGCCATTCGGTATGGTGTTCCCCGCGAATATAGGGAATGACCGAGCGGCTGAAATAAATGGCTTCCCGATTCTTATTCAAAATCACTTTCGGCGTATTGGGATTGAACAAGACGTCAAAATTAACATCATCCGGAAACGGTTTGACCAAAGTGGCGATTTGCGTTTTCTCATCTTCAAAACAATCTTTAAGCAGTTCAATCTGAGAAGGTTTAATGAAAGGCTCGTCGCCTTGAATGTTGATGACAACATCGAAATTTCCTTTGATTTTTGTCAGCGCCTCGTAGCAACGGTCGGTCCCGCTTCGATGATCGGGCGACGTCATTACGGCTTTTCCTCCGAAACTGTGTACGGTTTGGAAAATCCGGTCGTCGTCGGTTGCTACACAGACCTCGTCCATTAATCCTGCAATTTGTTCATAAACCCGCTGTATCATTGGTTTACCGGCAATATCAGCCAATGGTTTCCCGGGAAAACGAGTCGACGCGTATCGCGCGGGAATAAGACCTAAAAATTTCATAATTCACAGATTTTCAAAATATTTTCGTATTCTCCTATCACCCAAACGATGTCGCCTTCCTCCAAAACCAAATCCAAATCGGGATCTTGTATCGAAGTTTCGTTCCGTTCAATACCAATTACCAGACAGTCGTATATTTCCTGGATTCCCGATGTGCGAATGGTTTCCCCGATTAATCGCGATTCGGGATTGATTAGGAACTGCCGCATCTTGACTTCAGGAGTGGGATTGTTTTCTAATTTTTCATACTTTTTACGTTTTTCTTCCAATCGCACTTGAAATAACTCCGTTTGTTTATCCGTTCCAAGTACAACAACGTGGTCGTTGGGATAAATCCGCTCATTTCCGTTCGGGATATTAATTCTCAGCGATCCGCGTACAATCGTCACGATACTAACACCGAAAATTTGCCTGAAATTCAATTCTTTAAGCGTTTTCCCGACAATCGAAAAATAAGGTGCGATGGCAAATTCCGACAAGTGGAGGTCTCTTTCCAGGACATGGTTTACAAAACCTTTTGTCAGTGGCGCTTTCGATTCCTTGTATTTTTCTTTTTCATTGAGATTTTCTCTAAAACGGGTTTCCATTGCCCGGGAACGGGTTTTTGTGCGCTGAGAAAATGTAATCAACAGCAAAATGACAGTAGCTAATGCAAAATTAATGATTAAACTCGCATGGAACAGCTTAAATAATAAATACATAACTAATCCGGCACAGATAATGACCCTGAAAATAATCGTAGAAATTAATGGTCCCCGGTTAGCCATACTTTCATTCCAGAGGGTTTTATATTCGAAGGAACGATTTTTTTTGATGATGACAGCACGTAAAAACGGTGCAATAATCAACAAAGTCACTGTCGCTACAAGCAAATTCCCTTTTAATCCCGGAAACCATTCCTGCACAAAAGGGACGGCATACGCCAGCGAAGAATTGATAATGACAATGCTGATGAAATAATAAATCAAAATAATGGTTCCTATTTCCGTTAAAAGTTTTTTCCATAAATTGTTTTGATTGACGGGATGAACGCCTGAAACTTTTTTATTCAGAAAATCCTGCCATTTCTGTGGTAAGTGTTTTTCTAAAAAACCGTTGGCAGGTTCGGCAAGTTGCACAACATAAGGCGTTAGGAAGATAGTAAGTACCGAAACAGATACAATTATTTGATACAGAGAATCTTCTATCACCCCAAAACCCACTCCCAAAGCGGCGATAATGTACGAAAATTCACCGATTTGAGCCAGTGAAAAACCTGCCGAAACGGATGTCTTCAGGTTTTGCCCCGCAAGAAGTACGCCTCCTGTGGAAATAATCATCCGTCCGAAGATAACTACCACCGTAATAATTAAAATCGGAACGACAAACTCTCCCAGACTACTTATTTTAACCATCAGTCCTACGGACACAAAGAAAATGGCGCCGAAAAGATTTTTAATAGGCAATACCAATTTTTCAATGCGTTCGGACTCCATGGTTTCCGCTAAAATCGATCCCATAATGAAAGCGCCTAAGGCAGAAGAAAAGCCCGCTTGCGTGGCTAAAAATACCATGCCGAGACATAAAGCGAGAGACAAAATCATAATCGTTTCGTCGTCTAAGAATCGTTTCGCTTTTCGCAAAAATATAGGTATCAAATACATACCTAAAAAGAACCAAAACAACAGGAAAGTCGCTAACTTGAATAAACTGTAAAGCATTTCCATGCCTTCAAATTTGTTGCTTACAGCGATAGTCGACAACAAAACCATCAGAAGGACAGCAAACAAATCTTCCATGATTAAAACCCCAAGTACAATTCCCGCAAAATTCTTTTTAGTATAATGCAAGTCCTCAAACACTTTAATGATAATCATTGTTGACGAGATACTGATCATTGCCCCTAAAAATAAACTTGCCATGTGTGACCATCCGAAACATAAACCGAGAAAGTAACCTACCCCGATCATGCAAATCACAATGAATGAAGTCGCAATCACCGCCGTAGCGCCTACTTTCATTAATTTCTTGAAACTAAATTCCAAGCCTAAACCGAACAAAAGGAAAATAATCCCGATTTCCGCCAATGTCTCAATATTTTTATATTCGGGATTGTCCTCCGTAATAAAAAACGACAGGATAATTCCGGCTACAACATAAGCCAGTACAATCGGTTGTTTCAACCATTTAAATATAAGCGTAACAACTCCCGCCGTAATCAAAATTAACGTAAGTTCTTGAATTAGAGGATATACATGTTCCATGTTTTCTATTAAATATGCTGATAATTGTACACAAAGATATAAAAAATTCCCGAATGAACAAGTCGAAATTTCTGCCGTCCCATGGCAAAATTAGAAAGGTTTACCCTGTTGGTCAAAAGAAAAGAATAGCCACATACATGTTTGCAGTATCAAAAAAAAGAACTACCTTTGACGTCAGAAAACCTGCAATAAACTTTAAAATTGACTGTTTTGTTACTTGTTTGTTGCCGCGTGTAAATAGCAGTCTTTTTCTTTTTATATCAATTAGTTATAAATGTTATCGTACTGTTTATGAAATTGATTTTTCCCAATTACACATTAATGCAATATGATTTTAATTCAAGATACAATAATCAGCCCCGATGTTTTGGAAGAATATTTCCAATGCGACTTATCCATATGTAAAGGCAACTGCTGTGTAGATGGCGAGTCGGGCGCTCCGGTGGAAAAAGCCGAAGTGATTCGGTTGGAAGAAGTCCTTCTGCTAATTTGGAATGATTTATCCGTTCAATCTAAAAACGTTATTGAAAAACAAGGAGTCGTTTATATAGATAAAGACGAGGAGTATGTAACCTCTCTTGTTGAAGGGAAAGATTGCGTCTTCACCTGTTACGACGGAAACGGATGTTGCAGGTGCGCCATAGAAAAAGCTTTCCGCGAAGGGAAAACCGATTTTTACAAGCCGGTTTCCTGTCATCTGTATCCGGTACGGGTTGTTCAATACAAAGGTTTCAGGGCGGTCAATTATCACCGTTGGAGTGTTTGTGAGGCAGCGCGAATTTTGGGAAAAGTAAATAATGTAAAAGTTTATCAGTTTTTGAAAGAGCCTTTGATTCGAAAGTTTGGCGAGGAATGGTACGAAGAATTGGAAAAAACGGTAAAGGTTAAAAGGTAAAAGTTTTTGCAAACCGGTGCAACGTTTTAACAAACTTTGTCATTTTTTATGAATGTTATGCCGGAGTGAATGTAGCTTCCGTATTAGCCGACGGTTCGATTTCCGCCTGTCCGAGTATTCGTGCGAATTTTCATCAAGGGAATATTTACAGGGATGATTTTA
>JAISWH010000122.1 GCA_031271125.1 Dysgonamonadaceae bacterium | reverse complement strand
CCATTTACGCCAGTCCAATACATATTCCTCCAATATATGTCCAGCGTATGCGGCGGTCAATATCCAAAACGGTAAATTATCCATAATACATTATACGTTATTCGATGCATCCGTATTTTCTTTGCAGTATTTATCCGCTTCGTCCATAATCTCATCAAGACTCATGTTTACGAATAAATTTTCTCTGCGCCATTTGGTATAATCGAATGGCTCTCTTAAAAGTAACGCCACAAACCGTTCGGCGTCCAAAATCCCTAATTCGTTGTTAAGACATCTCATGCCTTTTTCCAACAGCGCTGTACTATTTGTCATATTTCAATGTTATTTATACGTCTTTTTCTTCCGGCAAACCTTGCATAGCCATGCTTTGCCGTCCCTGTAATAATTCCAGTCGAACGCCAAAGCAAATTCGTCGGAAGTCAATCTTGTTTCCAATTCTTCGAATACGCTGTAAATCATTTCGCCAAGCACATTTTTTAATACTTCCTTTGACGGGAAAATTTCCTGTTCCCTTAACAATAATTCCGCATCCATATTAATTCTGTTTTTATGAAAAACATAGTGCAAAAGTAGTGAAAAATCAATTACCCTGCATCTCAGTGTAGTAATTTCCGGTTGCGGGGTCAGCTCCGGTGGAACAAGATGTTGCTTGATGGCGTCGGTATGGATTCAACTGCCCATAATATACACCTTCTTCCCCGAAGAAGCTACAAGTTGCGACCGGATAAAACACAATATTAAATTTTTTGTAATATCAATAATGTATAATATATTTGCAGCATGAAAATCTTATTGATAGAAGATGAACACGATTTGGCGCAGAGCATTATGGAGTATCTCTCGAAACAGGATTATCTTTGCGAACATGCAGCCAATTACCGCAATGCCGTTGAACGTATCATGGTGTATGATTATGACTGTATCCTGCTGGATTTGATGCTTCCCGACGGCGACGGGTTAAGTGTGCTCGAAGCGCTGAAAAAGGGGAATAAACAAACGGGAGTCATCATCATTTCCGCTAAAGATTCACTGGAAGATAAAATCAAAGGCATCCATATCGGGGCGGACGATTATTTACCCAAACCCTTTCATTTGCCGGAACTTGGAGCAAGAATTTACGCCTTGATTCGGCGGACGCAATATGCGAGTAACAATATTATCACATCCAACAGCCTGCAAATTAATCTGCTGTCAAAAGAAGTACGGATGGACGGGAAAGAAATCGTTCTTACCAAAAAAGAATTTGACTTGCTGCTGTTTTTGATTGGAAATAAAAACAGGGTAATTTCCAAAAATGTGCTGGCGGAACATCTTTCGGGCGATATGGCGGACATGTTCGACAATCACGATTTCGTATATGCTCATATCAAAAACCTCAAAGCCAAGTTAAGCAAGGCCGGCAATCACGATTCGATAAAAACCATATACGGAACAGGTTACAAATGGGTGGAATGAAACGGAAAAAACTGCTGAATAAAACATTACGCTACTATCTGTTCTCCGGCGGACTGATGGCGCTGGTTGCCATACCTTTGTATTATTTAGGCTACAATATATATTATATCCAGGAAACCGACGAGTTTTTGCTCGAACAAAGCAACAATATCTACCTGAAAAGTCTGGAAACGCTGACAGAGAACAAAATCCATGTCTGGAACAAATACAACCACGAGGCGGAAATCCTTCCGGACAACGGACAGAAAGAGGAAAATGTTTTTGTTACCCGAAAATTCTACGATTCACACGAAGACGAAGAGGTGGAGTGCCGCGTACTGTACTCGAAAATAAAAATCGAAGACGGGAATTATCTCCTGATGAACCGCCTGAGCATGTTGGAAGCAAAGAAAATCATCCGGTCGGGAACGGCGCTGCATCTGGCGTTTTTCTTTTTGCTGCTGCTGGGTTTTACATTCCCCAGCCGCCTTGTTTACAAAGTTTACAAAAAACTGTGGAAGCCGTTCTATCAAACTCTGTCCGATGTCGAACGGTTTAATATCCGCAGCAGTGAAATTCCCGTTTTTCACCCGACCGACATACAGGAGTTCGAACAGTTGAACCGCGCCGTAGAAAATCTGATTTCCAACAGCCTGCAAGCCTATAAAATACAAAAGGAGTTTACCGAAAACGCCTCGCACGAAATGCAAACGCCTCTGGCGGTTTTCCGCTCAAAATTAGACATTTTATTGCAACAAAAGGACTTAACCGGCGAACAGTCACAAATCATTCAATCGCTTTACGAGGTAGTTTCAAGGCTGGTGCACATGAATAAGAACCTGCTGTTGCTGGCGAAAATAGACAACATGCAGTTCCCGGATACACAATCTTTGAACGTTGCCGAAATAGTGAACGAATCATTGTCTTTTCTATCGGAACAAGCCGAAGCAAACCATATCGAAATCCAGACGGACATAAACGAAAACAGTATCGTTCAGGCAAATAAAACGCTGTTGGAAAGTTTGGTTAATAATCTGCTTGTAAATGCTGTGAAACACAATATCCTCTGTGGAAAAATACATATATCGCTGTGGAAAAGCAAATTATCAATTTCCAATACGGGAAATGTTGCCGGTTTGAATGAAAATATGCTGTTCCGCCGTTTTAGCCGGATGAATGAAAAAGTCAAAGGAAGCGGACTCGGTTTGGCGATTGCCCGGCAAATATGCCTGCTTTACGGTTGGGAAATCGGTTACGAATATGAAAACGGACGGCATCGGTTTGAGGTGAACTTTTGAATGTCTTCAAAATTTAATTCTGTTTTTCAAATCTTTATGCTATCAAGATACACGGTATCGGGACAAAGAGAAGCGCTGTTTCTCCATTCAATACTTAATCCGTCAGGATGTACCGAATTGAATATTGCAAGGTCTTTCAACTCGCAAAAAATTCCTTTGTCAAGATAAGGTTTCATATCGAAAACGCCCACTTCTCCATTTGTGAACCATACTCGAAGCGTGTAATTGTCTTCCGGCGTTACATTTGTTACTCTTGGATTCATAATCATTATTTTAGAGGGTCAATTTTAAATATGCTTTGTCCGGTAATCGCCAACTCCCAATCAGCCAATAATTCATCGCTGTGGATTTCTATCCATGCCTGAACAAGCTTCATTTTGCTGGATTTCAGACCGCCTCCCAATATTTCTCCTCCCGGTATTGCCAAAATCACTTCATCGTCTTGATACTTCACATGAATATGTGGGAGGTGATGTTGTTTATTATCACCAAAATACATATAAATAATCAGTCCGTAAAACATCGAAATTACTGCCATAATTCTTATTATTTTGCGGTCACAAAAATACGTAATTATTTTGAGTTATACAACATTTTCATTCCATCATCCATCAAATTACATGCAAAACACGGCATAGAGCGGACATGAAAATAATATCCACACATCCGTCGGGAAAAACATTTTTCGATACTTCTTTTTGAATTTCTATTTGTTTAGCATATTCACTAAGTTTCTGAAAAGATTTTAGCTATTTTTCTATTAATTCATTCGATTGCGCATTGTCTATATTTTCTGTCATTTCAACTCTTTTTATTTCTTCCACCATGGTTTTACCCAGAAATTATAAATATCTCTATCATAACTCGTTTGTTGTGTTGTAGAATCAGGCTGTATGATTTTGTCCTTATCATAACCATCCAGATACTGATCCCCTTTTGATATAAATGGATCAAGCCAATCTGCCTTATCCCTTGCCCATTGGAGTTTTTCAAGAACATTGCTGTCGGAAATATCTTTTTCATTCAAGTACTTTTCATAAGTATTGATATAATCGCGTATGACATTTGCTTTAAACAAGCGTTCCGCCATAATGAAAAGTGATTTAAATTCTTTTAATTCATTCGCCCTCTTTGCCTCAAATTCTCTTCGGATACGTTCTTTTTCTTCCTGTATTTTCCTTTGGTGTTCCCTTTCCTGCCGTTCTATTTTTATCTCATCCGATTTTAGTTCAAGAAAAGCAACGATAGAAACTATTTTATCTTCCAAATTTATGACAGCAAAAGTGGAGTATTACACAATTTTCAATTTGATACAAATAATTCCGAAACATCCAAACGCACAAAATCGTGCTGTTTTTTTGTATGTTTCGACAAGCGCTATGCTTAACGATTGGCAACCGTCGTGCAACACGCGAAAACACTTAAAATGAAAAGTAACCGCAAAATTCAAAATTTCTTCAAAATCCCTTCCAACCTTTGCCCTGATTTTAATTTTAACGGTATGAAACGGACAGGGATTCTTATAGCGACCGCTTTTTTATTCGCATTTTCGTCACAGGCTCAGATTCGTGACAGTCTTTCAATTCAAAACAGTAAAACCGCCCGGATTGCAGGAATTGCGTTACCTGCCGTCATGATTACTTACGGCGCTCTTTCCTTCGGCAACGGGGCAATTCGGAATTTGGATTATTCAACCCGAAACGAATTACTGGAAGATGAATCTATATGGAACGATCGGTGGGACGATTATCTTCAGTATTCGCCTGCCGTGGCGGCTTTTTCCATGAAGCTGTGCGGAGTGCAAAGCGTCCACAAATTATCGGACATGTTCATACTCTACACTTTAAGCAGTGCGCTTAGTGCAGGCGTCGTGTTTACAACCAAAAATATTATCGGAAGGAAAAGACCCGACGGCTCCAGTTATCGGTCTTTTCCTTCGGGGCATACGGCGACTGCGTTTACCGCCGCCGAGTTCCTGCATCAGGAATACGGGGACAAATCTGTCTGGATAAGTATCGGCGGATACGGAATGGCTTCACTCATCGGCGTCTCCCGCATTTGCAACAACAGGCACTGGGTGAGCGACGTTGTTGCCGGAGCGGGAATCGGTATTCTATCTGCTAAAATAGTTTACCGGATGTATCCCTGCTTGCAGAAAACGTTTGGTAAGAAAAACAAAAAAGTTCAGACACTTGTCCTGCCCGGATATGA
>JAISWH010000095.1 GCA_031271125.1 Dysgonamonadaceae bacterium | reverse complement strand
TAAACTAATAACAGGTATAACAATCTAAAGTAAACTAATAACAGTAATAAGTATTAATCAGAGTCAACTTTTCTAAGGAATTAGACAAACAAACAGTCAACCTAAATCAGGAACTTACAAGGGATTGGAGTAAAATTTGAGCGGAGGGAGAGCGGAGAAAGAGCGGAGGGAGAAAAGGGGTTGTTTTAGGGTTTTGAGGGATGAAAAACGGGTTTGTAGGGGTATTTTGGGTGTGGAAAAATGTTAACGTAAAATTAACATAACGATAACATTCTATTAACCTAAAATAAAAAAATTGTTTTTTATGAATAAATTCACTATCATTCCAATTCCACAACAGTAATCCCGGCGCCCCCGAACTGCACATGCTCATCCTGAAACCGTTTCACACCCTGCGCCGTCTGCAAATATTCACGAATGATTTGCCGCAAAGCGCCGGTACCTGTTCCGTGCAGGATGCGGACGCGGCCGGCATTGCATTGGACAGCGTCGTCGATGTAATACATTACCGTTTGCAGCGCATCATTGCCCCGCATTCCGCGAACGTCGATTTCAAGTTTGAAATTCAGTTTCTTTTTCGACAACTCAGAGACGGTCGAAGATTTTAACATCAAAGAAGAAAGATTTGTATCCGAGTCTTTTATCTTTTGACTTACCGTTTGCTTTTGTGTATCTTGTATCTTTTCAAGTTGTGCGGCTTTGACAATCGTCTTGATAGCGCCAAATGCCACTATAAAAAAATCATCTTTGGCCATCATCACTGTCCCAACGGTATGCTGTCCTTTCATACGAACCGTGTCGCCAACGGCAAAAGCGACAGCTCCCCTTTCACCCTTCACCTTTTCACTCTTCACCTTTTCACTCTTCACCCTTTTCCCTTCGCCCTGTACCTTTTGCCTGAACTCTTCCAATCCTTTCCGAATCTCTCTGGTCTTCCCCTTTTCGGCTTGGGCTTCTTTGATTTCCCGGATCGTTTTTTCAATTTGGGCATTGGCTTCCGAAAGCAAATGTTCCGCATCGGTTTTCGCGTTGGCCAACCATTCCTTTTTTTGCGATTCCAGTTTTTCCAAATCCGACTGATAACGCTCCGACAATTCTTCCAGACGTTTTTCCTGTTGGCGAATCTGTTGGCGTTTCGATTCCCAATACCGTTTATCACGGACAATGTCCTGCAAATACTTATCCATATTGATGTAATCCCGACCGACTTTTTCGGAAGCCTCGGCAATCACGTCTTCCGAAAGTCCGATTTTGCGGGCAATCTCAATGGCAAACGACGAACCGGGTTGTCCGATAGAAAGTTGGAACAAGGGTTGCATCAGATGACGGTCGTAGAGCATCGCGCCGTTTATAACGCCTTCATGGCCGTCGGCATATAGTTTCAGGTTATGATAGTGCGTTGTGATGACGCCAAAACATCCCTTCTCGTTGAAACGGTGCAGGATCGCTTCGGCAATCGCACCTCCGATATTCGGTTCGGTGCCTCCTCCAAATTCGTCAATCAAAATCAGGGATTCGGAACCGGCCTGTTTCAACATGAATTTCATGTTAAGCAAATGGGAACTGTAAGTTGATAAGTCGTTTTCGATGGATTGTTCATCGCCGATGTCAAGGAATATCTCTTTGAAAATGCCTGCTTTGGAGCGTTCGTCGACAGGAATTAACAAGCCTGATTGCAGCATGTATTGCAACAAGCCGACCGTTTTGAGTAAGACTGATTTTCCGCCGGCGTTGGGGCCTGAGACGAGTAGGATTACCGACGGGGGGGTCAATTCTATATCCAACGGAACAACCGGTTTATTATGCTTTTTATGCGAAAGATAGAGTAAAGGATGAACAGCGCGAATCCAATCCATTCGGCAAGTATTCTCGAAAGCCGGAAGAATAGCATTGATATCCAAGGCGAACAAAGCCTTTGCCCGGATGAAATCAATTTCCGCCAAGAATTGGTAAGCGTTGAGTATTTCCGGTATTTCGGGACGAATCTGATGGGTGAAAACAGTGAGGATGCGAATGATTTCGCGTTTTTCTTCGCTTTCCAATTCGCGGATTTTATTGTTCGCTTCAACTACTTCGGCCGGCTCAATAAAAACCGTTTTGCCGGAAGCTGATTCGTCATGCACTATTCCCTTGATTTTACGTTTGAAAGCCGGCGAAATGGGGATCATCAGACGCCCGTCGCGCATGGTCGGAGTAACGTCCTTATCGACTAAGTTTTCCGATTGCGCCGCCCGTAAAATACTTTGCAAAGTTTTGGAAATACCATTGCCCGTCTGCGTCAATTGCCTGCGAATACCGGCTAATTCGGGGGAAGCATTGTCGCGGATTTTTCCGAATTTGTCGAGGATGGCGTCAATTTGCTTGGTGAGTTGGGGAAAGGAGATTACGCCGGAAGCAAGTTCCTGCAAGTAAGGATAAGGGGATTGCGAATCACGCCCGCAACGGGAAGCGGCGTTGCTGAAAAACCGGACAATCTCATTGATGGTTTCCAACGACCGGCGAATGTCAAACAATTCTTTTTCAATCAGGTATGTGCCTTCGATTCGGATTTTTTTCAGCGCTTCGCGAACATCAAAAAAATAATCGGTAGGAAAAGAATCTTCTTCCCGAATAATCTGCGTAAACTCGTGAGTTTGATACAATTGTTTCCGGATAAAAATAAAATCGGAGGAGAACGCCATTCCGGATACCTTTTCCTCGCCAAGCGGTGACAGGCAACGCGCTGCAATTAATTGCCCGATATGGTCGAAGCCTATCTTTTGTTCAAAATTTTCGGGGTAAATCATTGCCGCAAAGTTACAAAAAAATCTTTACTTGACGACATTCCGGCAATTGCGGCAAATACTTTTTTCCCTAAACTATCGGTCGTTTACCCCAAACTCGTAATCTTTCGGCAATTTTTTTGTTTCTTTGTATCGGTAAATAATTATGGATACTTTGTCATCTAAAAGCAAAAAGGCAATACATGTCGTTTTACATCTGGCAGGATGGGCGCTTTTCATCCGGCTTACCATCCCGCATATCGACAGGATGGAAAGGCCGGTTGATGACATATTCTTTCCTTTGGTTCCCGTGATAGAGTACTCGTTGCTGGCTGTTTATTTTTACCTCAATGCATCTATTTTCGTACCTCGTCTTCTGTCGAAGAAAAAGATAGGGCTCTTTCTGGGGATTACGATTGCGGCATTTGTACTCTTTTGTTTTGCCGTTCCCTGGCTTATCCGGCAATATTTTATACATTTTGTATCCGAACTGCCTTTCGGGCCGGAGATGCCGCCGCGACGACCGGATTTCCCACCGCCCGATGATGACGGGGTTTTCCCCCGAATTGTTTTCCATGATGTGTTCCGGCGCATTGGCATGTATGCCCGTTCCAGCCGGTTTCTGATTGTTTTTGTTATCAGTACGGGACTGAAAGCTGTTTCCTTGTGGTACGCCGAAAAACAACGCTTGCAGGAGTTGGAAAATTCGATGGTGCAGGCCGAACTTTCCTTTTTGAAATCTCAGATTCATCCGCATTTCCTTTTCAACAGCCTGAACAGTATTTACTATCTGGCTTTGAGCAAAGACGACAAGGCGCCGGAAGCCATCCTGTCTCTTTCCGATTTCCTGCGTTTTGTAACCACCGAAAGCAATCACAGCCATATCCCGTTGGAAAAAGAAGTGAAGATGCTGGAAGAATACATCCGGCTTCAGAGTTTGCGGGCGTCGGAAAAATTTGAGTTACAGTTTCAATTGAAAGGCGATTTTAGGGAATTGGATATTATGCCGCTGACGTTTGTGCCGTTTGTGGAAAATGCTTTCAAATACGGGATAAGCGCTCACATCGAATGTTTCATACA
>JAISWH010000089.1 GCA_031271125.1 Dysgonamonadaceae bacterium | reverse complement strand
CATTCCGGCACATATTCTTACCGGCTTGCAATCGGACTACGATATGCTGACCGCAAAGCGGGACAAACCTTTTATTGAGAAACTGAACCATGTGCGGAAAATTGCGGCGGTACTTTGATTACAATTTAATTTCAATAGTTTATGAAAACCGATACTTGGGCAGAAGTCTTTAAGATTCATGCTAAATTTGAGAATATTAAAAATACTCTTGATTTTTACCGGAAAATTAAAGGTATGGGCGATTGCCAAATAATAGACTTGCATGTGACTGACGGAAGTGGCAACATTGTAAAATTTGGATTGCCCAGACAGTTCTTTAACATGAATGAATTTAAAGCATACATCTTTGCTCTTGAATTACATGCAACCGAACTGAAACAAAAATTGAATAACCTTTGAAAAATGAAAGTCCCTTAACCGGGGCTTTCGTAAATTTTTTCAGATATTTTTTTGCATGTTCGGAAAAAAGTAGTACTTTTGCGGTGCGGGAGTTAGTTTCTGCACCACAATTTTTGGGCGCAATGGTTTATTCGGGTTCGATTCCCGAGCGTTTCACCGAGATAGAGGGGGAAGTCCGGTAGTGGAGAAGTAAGCCCTCGTTCTCGACCAGTCCGGCGGGGGGGTGAAGGCACAAATACGCGGCATAAAGGGGCTATTTATTTAGTCCCTTTTTGTTTTTCCCAAAGCAATTTCAGAATGCCGCTTTTGTCCATGTAATAAATATCCGGTATTTCTTTTGTTTGTCCTTTCAAAAATTTACCTGTTTCCCTGTCTGATGCACTAATCAATAACAGATATTTACTTTCGTCCGTGAAGTAAAAAATAGCATTGTCGGCCTTTCTTGCATCCCTAATCGCATCTCTTATTGTGTGCTCCGATGCTTTTTCAATGTATTTTACATCCCATGTTTTGCCATCAAATTTAACATCCGGGCTTTTCGTATTACCCTCCGGCAAAAATTCTACCTGCTTACCGTTGTATTTGGCAAGCATTTTACCGACAATTATTTCGGCTTCACCGCCGCCGCCTTTCTTTGCAAAATTATGGTCTTTATGGTACACGTTATAACCGCCGCTATACCTGTCAAAGTACGCTTTTTCCCAGTCGCTGCCGTAAGCATTGTATTTCTCGGCGGCGGCTTTCCTTATTTCCGGCTGTGCAGTTGCGTTTATCGGGTTCACTGTTATTCCTGCAAATTTTGCATTATCCTTCATCCAATAAGGTAGAGTTCCGCGGTTATTAGCAACGTTTATCCTGTCGTTGTTTTTTTCTACCCATTTTTGAAATTGCAAAGGTACTTTTTTTATTTGTTTCGGCTCATACGTTTCCCCTTTTATTCTTGCTTGTATAATATTTTCTATTTCGTCTTCGCTTTCAGTAAGAATAGGGTATATCTCGCATCGGCATTGGGGATGCCAACCTGTCCAAAGGAATGATTTAGGATAATCCCCGGCCAGCTCGTCGCAAATATCGTAAAACGGTTCAGGCTTCCCGGTTTTGGGATTTATGCAGGTGTGGTTATTCGATAAGGTTATACGAATACCTATTACTTGCGGGTTGGTTTGGAAGGCTTCCCATTGTGCGCGGCGGTATGCTGCCGGAATTTCGGTACGTGCAAGGCGCATGGCGTTCTTGTGTGCAGAACAATATACGCCCTGCCCCGGCTTGTATTTCTTTGCGGCTTCGCTCAACTCCATTTCGCCTGTTTCTTTGTTGCGTACCTTTCGGAAAAGTTTATCGGGTTCGTTGAGGTATTTTTTTAATTCCCTGGCGAGTTGGTTAGGTGTTTTTCCTTCTTTCATTCCATTTTGTACAATGGTTTCAATTTCTTGCTTCATCCCGTTGCCTAACTTCCACACGCGGTCTGAGAGATTTACCCCGCCACGCTTTTGGTCGGCAAATCTAAGGGCTACGGCGTGTGCGCCTTGGTCGCGTTGCTGCTGGGTTGCCTGGTTGCGTGTTTCATCAAAGTATTTCCTCTGCCGAGCATCTTTGGAAAAAGCAAGGTGCATTTTGTCAATGAAATTTTCTTCGCCTAACTTCCATGAACGTTCAATACCATTCAAAAACATTCCGGCTGCCTGTTTGTTGAAATTTGCAATCAACTTATCCATTTGCTTATTGGCAGCGGCGTTTCGTGAAAACCAAAACGGAGTAGTATTGCCGGACAATGAATTTTTTACCTGAAACAAATTTATTGCGGCAAGATAGTTATTGTAAATCAATGTTTCTAATTGTTTCAATAACCTGTTTATTTCTTCTTTTAATTGTTTCTCGTTCCTATCCATTACTAACCGGTTGTTATTGAATAAGGTACATTTTCATTCTTAAATGCTTCGTCCATTCTTTTTTGAAGGAAATCCGGGAATTGTTTTTCGGTGGCGGATAAAACGTCGTATCCTTTACTTTCTACATAGATAGCATACGGCATACCGGCCACAATTACGGCGCAAATGTGCGCCCCGAGTTGCGAGGCGCGTTCGGATGCTGCTTTTTCCCCTGCTGCTACCCCTTTGGCTCTCGCTCCGTCGCTGTCACTTCCGCCCTGGGATGCTTCAAAGCGTGAATGTATCAGGCTTCCGTCTTTATAGAGCTGATATCCGGTCGATGAATTAAGAGCGCCGGATTGCTGGGTGTATCCGTGATTGGTTTTGGCATAATTAACAGCGTCATCGCAAGCGTTTTGAAATGCAAATATTACGCGCGTGTCTATTTGTTCAATTAATTGTTGTTTTACCTTTGCCCAATCAATATTTATCTTTACTCTTATTGCCATAATTATACCGTTGGTTCTGTTAGGTTCTGATAGGCTGATGCGGTTTCTTCGTTCAAAATTTGCTCGTATTCGGCTTCATAATCATCAACCCATCCTAATTGTTGTACGGTTGTTTTCTGCGAAGCAACCGCTTTCCCGCCGTTGGCTGCCTGCAACAAATCTACTTTTGCCTTTTCGTCCTCAATCATGTACGGGACGATTTCGGGTTCTATTGTCAAACTTTCGCAGGCGGCTTTTAATCCGGTGTTGAATTGCGCCACTTTCACCCTTCTGGGCAAAACCCAAAACGTCGCCTTTTACTACGATCTTGGGCGAGGAGTGATAATCGTTCGTATCGGCAAAGTTGGATAAAAGGGTTTCCAAACGGTCTATTAGCCCTTGCACATCTTCCCATTCTACAAAATCCTGCTTTCCGTAAATAATCGGGATTTTCCCTATCGTTATGGGCTTGGGATAGCCTTCTACAATTTCCCATGCGCTTTCTTCCTGCTTCCACATCCGATGTTCCGTATCGGTATAAGTTTCAAAATAGGTAGTCGTTTTCCCTTTTTTATCAATAATTGAAAACTGCCGGGAAAATGCGATCATATCGCCTGTTTCGTCAAAATAGGGATAAAGTTTCTCCGCGATAAACATTGATTATCAGCGTATTAAAAATCAGCACACGAAAATGTACACAAAAGACGTTCAAAATATGATTTTTGGACGTTTTTTTATTGCGTAAACTCAAATACAGAATGAAGCCCGACATTATGACGTGTCGGGCTTCTTACATTGTCCCCAACGCAACTTGGGGTTTCGCAACAATGCGATTACTGTTTTTTCCAATAAACTATTGAAATTAAATTGTTGTCAAAGCATTGCCACGACTTTGCGTATTTCGGCAAGGCGGTTAGCAAGGGTCTTGTCTTGCCGTACAATCTGCATATTGTATTTCAACTGCATTCGCATAAGCAAATCGGCGCTTATCCCCAATGCCGCTTCAAACAGCATCGCAGTATTGGCAGTAAGTGGTCGCCGCTTGTTAAGCATATCGTTCAATGCAGTGTACGGAACACCCATTTGTTTCGCCAAAGAACTTTGTGAAAGTTTGCGGTATTCAATTTCTTCTTTCAGTAATTCGCCCGGATGCGTTGGGCAAAATCCATATCCTAAATTACCCAT
>JAISWH010000067.1 GCA_031271125.1 Dysgonamonadaceae bacterium | reverse complement strand
TGGAGGCTTTTTCGTAGCGGCGGTTTACGTCTTCGGATTCGGCGGCAATCTGCAAGGCTTCGTCGTAGCGCTGTTGCGCCACTAAATTATAGCCTAAACCGGTATAGACATTGGCTAAGATATTCAGGTAAAGCGTACTGTCCTGCAATAACGCCATCGATTCGCGGAGACATTTTTCCTGCTCCGCAAACCGCCGCTGACTGCTGTAAATCCTCGCCATCGCATAGAAAGCCATGCCCATACCTCCCGCCTCCTGCCGTTCTTTCGCATGACTGTAAAGGGTCTGCGCTTCATGGAGTGCCTGCTCGTATTCTCCCTTGCTCCGATAGGCTTCGGTCAAGAGAAAGTACGCTTGGCCGTACTGCCTCCACAGTTCGTTCACGGCAAGAAAATCCAGGTATTCGGGGGCTTGCCGTATGAGTTCGTCATACGACTGCTTGTTGGCCAGGGCCGTCAGTTTGTTCACCCGGGTAAGTCCCTGGTCGCCCAGGTTGCCTTGTTGCCGGGCTTCGGCGTCCATCTCGTCGTAGATGGCAAAGATCGTGTCGATGACATGCTCCTGCCAGACGTCCGGCATGTAGAGGCCCACTAAGCGGGGATAGATTCTTAACTTTTCTTCGCCCTCAGCCAGGGCAATGACCCGTCGCAGTGAATCCTTTTGCTGCTGAAGGCTCTGCTGTGCCGCACCAACAAGCGGCAGCAGAAATAAAACGGAGAACACATAAATGCGTAAGTGATAAGTGTACATTTAAAAAATTAGTTTAAACCTTAAATATTGGTATATTTACTCGTCCCATAACGGAGCCAAATATACATAAAATTCCTCAATATATACACAGACACATAAAAATGCCGAATTAGCCCTGCTTTACTTTTAATCTTACTCATTATCGAATTTTATTTCATCCAACAAGCGATCGGCATGTCCCCACTTGTCGATCATAAACAAAACATAGCGAATATCAACGCCGATACAACGCTGAATATTAGCCTCAAAAGCAATATCTCCGCTCATTGCTTCCCAATTGCCATCGAAAGCCAAACCAATCACACAGCCTTTCCCGTCAAAAATGGGACTTCCCGAATTACCGCCCGTAATGTCGTTGTCGGATAGAAAATCAGTGTTCATCGTGCCGTTGCCATTTCCGTAAACGCCGAAATCGCCGCTGCCCAATAAGCTCAATAATTCGGATTGAACATGAAACTCGGGATCATCTTTTTTATATTTTTCAAAAACGCCCTTGGTTGTCGTGTAATAATCGTACCAGGCGCCGTCGTAAGGAACGTAACCGTTTATGCTTCCGTAGCTCGCCCGCATGGTGGAATTGGCGTCGGAGGGGAAATTTATTTCCGGTTTCATCTCTTCCAATCCGGCGAAAAACAAACGTTCGCCTTTGATAATATCGTATCGGGAATTGGCTGTCAGTTCACGGTATTTGGTTTGAACTTTCCGCGCCGATTGGGCTAAACGCACAGCGGGGTCTTTTTCCAATTGCTTGGCTTTTTTCGGATTCAAGAAGATTTCTTTCAATTTATCGGGATAAGGGATAACCGATTTTTTGAATACGTCGGCCGCATACCGGGCATAGTTTCCTTTGTATTTTTTTTCTATTACCTGAAAAATGTCGGGAAGTTCCTGTACGGGAATATTCTTCTTCATCACTTGCAACATCGCCGCCAATACTTTTTCGTCCAATGCCGCTTCGTAATCTTTGTAGGCCGGACGAATGTTTTGTTCAAAAAATTCGTCCCTATTCTTCGCATTTATCGAAGAAGCATTGTGGGCAAAACCAATGATTTCCGCACCGGAAACGGCTTCGTTCAAAAAAGTGGAAATGCGTTGTATTTCACGGCTTGAAGTATAGGCTTTTTCTAATAAATCCAAAGTCGAACCGTAAACGTTTTTTTTGTCGGGATGAGCATCCAACCATTTACGAAATTCATTTTCAAGCGCTTGCTTCCGTTCAATCACGCCCATTCTCGCCAGACCCCGATTCATGCCGATGGAATTTTTCCAATAATTGGCACTCCTCGCATATTTGGAAGCGTATTTGATTCGCACCGCGTCGGATTGCAACATGGCTTCGTTCCAAATATCCTGTTTGATTCCGCGCACTTCAATACGCGGTTCATTGATGCTTTTGACGCGTTGTTCCACGCCCCACGACGACAAGTACCGGCTGGTGCGTCCCGGAAAACCGATGGTCATCGCGAAAGCATTTTCTTTGTAGCCTTTCAAAGATACCGGCGCTACATATTTGGGTTGATACGGAATATTTTCTTCATGATAACCCTTTTTGTGTTCGGGATTGACATAAGCGCGGAAAACACTGAAATCGCAAGTGTGACGCGGCCACATCCAATTGTCCGTGTCGCCTCCGAATTTCCCTACGGACGAGGGCGGCGCAAAAACCAGGCGGATGTCGGTTAAAACCAGATAGGTATTCAGATAAAAAGCGTTGTAAGCAAAATAGGATGTTACTTCCGCCTGAATGGACAGGGAATCGACGCTGTTTCGTTTCTCAATTTCCCCGACTTTCCGTTTGATTTCATCCAAACGCGCTTTTTCATCCATTCCGGATGTAACGTCGGCAAGTACTTCCCCGCTTACATCCTCTGTCTTGATTAAATAACGAACAAACATGTTGGGAATCGGTATTTCATCCTCTATCGCATTGGCTACGAATCCGTCGCGAAGGTAATTGTTTTCTACCGTACTTTTCGATTGAATTGCACCGTATCCGCAATGGTGATTCGTAAATATTAACCCTTTGTCCGATACGGTGATACCTGTACATCCTCCGTTGAATTGAATGACTGCGTCTTTCAAAGAGGGTTGAAGGGTGTCGTACAACTGTTGCGGACTTAACATAAATCCTAATTCTCTCATTCTCGCCCAATTGGATTCTTTCAGATTATTGAGCATCCACATGCCTTCGTCTGCCGATGCAATCAAACAGACCCAAATGGATAAAAGAAATAATGTTATTCGTTTCATAATTAGTCATTTATAATAAATTCAATCTTCACCAACATCAACCAAATAATCGTACAAAGGCTGCAACAGGGAATATTCATTCGCTAAAAATTGTGCAAAATCGGCAGAAAACAACTCGCTTCCAACCGGAAATTGTTTGTACAGATAAATGCTTTTCCGTTGTATCCATTGCTGAAAATATTCCGGCAAGTTGTTATTTATCTGCCGTTTATATGCTTCTCCGCCAATGATAAAAGCATGCTTTCCAATCAAATCCGCCGTCATTTCACGAAAATACTCCGGTTCATATTCAACCTTTGAACGGAAAGCGTCCATTTCCTTCTTTTTGGGAAGATACAAGCCCATTCCGTAGGAATAACCGCTGTCGGAAATTTCCAGGTAATAACCCGGAAAGTTCTGCCAATCGGTCAATAAACGTTGGAAACTAATCCACATGGCCGTCCGGTAAGGCGCTTTATCCTTTGAAAAACGGACATCTCGGTAAATCCTCGAAACAACTTTATTCGGATTCGTATTGATTTGAGGATCAATGGCATACATAGCCGGCGCCATGATGTATACCAAGGCTTTCAATGGTCGCACGACTTCCCCCTCATAAATCGGTTTATGTTCGTCGAACCAAGGTTTATAATTGTATTCTTTCAACTCGTTGAAGAACTTGAAAGTCTCGGGAGAGAAGCCGGAAAAAGTGTCTATTGTTTGTTTCATGTTAGTTATATCATATCCCCAAAGACTTGCTAACTTCTGCGATCTTAGCGTCAGCGGCAGTTTCAGCGGCAGCCAAATCTTCACGGGCATCCACTTTGCCGTGAATTTCCACATAAAATTTTATCTTCGGCTCCGTACCCGAAGGACGAATGGAAACCTTTGTTTTATCTTCGGTAAAATATTGAAGTACATTGGATGTTGTCGGCATATTCAATGACACGGTTTCGTCCTCAATGAGGTCTTTTCCGGTCAGTTTAGCAAAGTCTTTGATGAAAATCACTTTCGATCCGGCTAATTCCGTCATTGGGTTTTGACGGTAGTTTTTCATCATTTCTTCGATTTCCTCCGCACCCGATTTTCCTTGTTTGACGACTGAAATGCCTTTTTCTTTTGAAAATCCATATTCCACATAAATATCTTGCAGGAGCGTGTAAATCGTTTTGCCGTTATCGGCCGCCCAAGCCGCAATTTCAGCCAAAAGCATACAGCCTGATACGGCGTCTTTATCGCGGACAAAAGGCTCGGCCAGGAATCCGTAACTTTCTTCCCCTCCGCCGATGTAGGTCAGTTTATTTTCATTTTGACGCATCACATTGGCAATCCATTTGAATCCGGTGTAACAGTCATACAGTTTCACGCCGTTCTTTTTGGCGATGGTTTTCACTAATTCGGTTGAAACGATGGTTTTTACCACGTATTCGTTTCCTTCCAGTTTTCCCAATTCCCGCCAACGGGTAATCAAATAATACAGGTAAATCAGAAGCGTTTGATTTCCGTTTAACAAAACAAACTCGCCTTGTTCGTTGCGCACTGCGGCGCCTACCCTGTCGGCGTCGGGGTCGGAAGCCATTACCAGATCGGCTCCGGTCTCAATGGCTTTCTCTACCGCCATTTTCAGTGCGGCGGATTCTTCGGGATTCGGGGAAACTACGGTCGGGAAATCGCCGCTCACCACGTCCTGTTCGGGAACATGAATGATTTGCGTGAATCCCATCGCTTTCAAAGCGTCGGGAATCAGGGTGATTCCTGTACCATGAATCGGCGTGTATACGATTTTAATGTCTTTGTGGCGGGCAATGGCTTCGGGCGAAAGAGAAATCGACAACAGGTCGTCGATAAACAGTTTGTCGATCGTTTCATCAAGCAGTTGGATCAAGGCCGGATTTTTCTTGAAATGAATGTCCTTCACGGAAGAAACGTTATTGACTTCGGCAATAATGTTGCGGTCGTGCGGAGCGATTACTTGCGCGCCGTCGTTCCAATACGCTTTGTAACCGTTGTATTCTTTGGGATTATGGGAAGCTGTAATCACAATGCCGCTTTGACATCCCAATTTGCGAATGGCGTAACTTATTTCCGGCGTCGGGCGCAAATCGGGAAATAAGTAGGCTTTTATTCCGTTGGCCGAAAAAATATCCGCCGAAATTTCGGCAAACAGGCGGCTGTTGTTGCGGCAGTCATGCCCGATTACTACACTGATTTGCGGCAAGGCGGCAAATTCCTTTTTCAAGTAATTGGCTAAACCTTGGGTTGCGGCGCCCACCGTATATTTGTTCATCCGGTTTGAGCCGGCGCCCATAATTCCGCGAAGTCCGCCCGTTCCAAATTCCAAATCTTTGTAAAAAGCTTCGATAAGATCGGTTGTGTCTTCTTTTTCCAACAAAATTTTTACTTCCTTACGGGTTGCCTCGTCGTATTCGGGAGAGAGCCATCCGTTGGCTTTCGCTTTTATTTGGTGTAATAATTTTTCGTCGTACATAACAAGCGTTTTTAGTTTATATATAATGTAAAGTTTAGTTTGAAAATATGAGGCAAAGATAATTGGAATAAACGAGAATAACAAGAAAATTGTACACGAGGAAGTGCAATTGGCGTAATCAATTGCATCGGATTATACTTGAAAATCTGTGATAAATAGCTTGTAAATTAAACAAAAAGTATTACTTTTGCAATAAAATAGATTCGTTGCGTTTTTATGAAACCAATTGTATTAATCATAATATTCTTTTTTTCTTGCTACTGTGGGACTGTTACTTTCGCTCAAGACAAACAAAATAAGAAACAGACTGCGGTGGCGGAAGAGCTTGTTATGCCCGAAATGATATTGATTAACAATAAATTAACATTAAGGAATGCACCGGTAGGACGACGGGTCGAAATATTTACCATCCTCGGAAATAAGGTTCGGCAAATAGAAATAAAAACTCCCGCCGGAGATTATGAACTGAATCTTCCGCGAGCTATTTATATTTTCAAATTGGACGGTGTTGTGAAAAAATTTGTTGTCCGGTAAGATTAATTTTTCCAGAATGTCGGTATAAACAGAATCAGCACCGTAAAAATTTCCACGCGCCCCACAACCATCAGAAAAGCCATATACCATTTGGCAAATGTCGGTATATCGACAAAACTGCCGGAAGGTCCGTTTTCCGCAAACCCAAGTCCCGTATTACCCAGCGATGACAGCGCCGCAACTAAGGCTTCCATAAAAGTCATTCCGGAGAAAACAAGTATCCCCCAACTGACAAAAATAATCAAGATATAAAGAAACGCAAATGCCAGCAAACGCTGAACCGTTTCGAAAGATAAGGCTTCCCCGTTGATGCGCACGGGAATAATGGCGCGTGGATGCGTTAAGCGTTTAAATTCGTAAAAAGTGTTTTTTATCAAAACCACAACGCGGATGACTTTCATCCCGCCGCTGGTCGAGCCGGCGCATCCGCAAATAAACATCATGAACATAAACGGAATCCAATAGGCCGGACTCCATTGGATAAAATCGCCTGTCGAAAAACCGGTTCCGGTAATGACGGATATTACCCTGAAAAAAGCAATGCGAACCGAATCGGCTATTTGATCCCATTCCTTGCCCCACTGCAAACAAACGGCTATGAATGATCCCATCGCCAGAATGATAGCCGCAAACCACCGCAATTCTTCATCGTGAAAAAACTTTTTGAATTTCCCCTTAAACAAAAAATAAAGCAAAGCAAAATTGGTGGCGCCAATCAGCATGAAGATACAAGTAATGGTTTCTATATAAATGGAATCCCAATAAGCAATGTTAGACCCTTTGGTCGAAAATCCGCCGGTGGAGATGGTGGAAAAAGCATGGCATATCGCATCAAAAACGCTCATCTCGCCGGCTATCAAAAGGGCGACCAGCACGCCGGTGAATGATACATAAATGAGCCAAAGCCTTTTGGCCATTTCATTGACGCGCGGCCGGAATTTGTCGTGGGTGAGTCCGGTTGCTTCCGAGTCGAACAAATGAGCGGCGCCTCCGCCCATCAACGGAAACAGCGCCAACGAAAATACGATGATTCCAAGACCGCCCAACCATTGTATCAAACTGCGCCAGAACAAAATGCCTTTCGGCAAGGATTCGACATAGTTGAGGACGGAAGCGCCGGTGGTCGTTATGCCCGAAGTCGATTCGAAAACGGCGTCGGTGAAAGAACTTGTTTGTCCACTAAAAAGAAACGGCAATGAGCCGAAAATGGCAAACGATATCCATGCAAAGGTTACGCTGAGGCAGCTTTCCTTTTTCCCAATGATTTTAAATTTGGTCTTGAAGTCGGAACGAAAGAAAAGAATTAATCCTGCGAATAGCGTGATAATTCCGGAAAGAACGAAAACGCCATTCATTTCTTTCAAATAAAAGGATACGCCCGCCGTAAAGAACATGAAAACGGATTCTAACATCAGGGTTAATCCGATGACACGAAATACAAATTTCCAATTAACGAATCTCATTTGAAATAATCTTCGATTTTACGCACGGCGGCATTTAAACAGAAGACGACGACGTGATCGCCGGCTTCAATTTGGGTGTCGCCATCAATGATGGTTACTGCGCCATTCCGGATTCTTCCGCCTAAAGTCATATCTTTGGGCAAGTTCAATTCTTTGACGGGTTTGCGGGTAACTTTGGAATGGGGACGGGCGACTAATTCGGCTACTTCCGCATTGGCGAAAGTCATGCTTTTCACTGTCGAAACATCGGCATTCAAAAGGAATTGATAGATATGGCTTACGGCAATCAGTTTTTTATTGATAACCGTACCGATATCCAATTTTTCTGCCATCTGTATATAATCCACGTTTTCTACTTCGGCGACTGTTTTGGGAACGCCCAGACTTTTGGCCGTCACACAAGCCAAAATATTCGCTTCGGAATTGGAAGTCAAGGCGATAAATGCATCGCACTTTTCGATATTTTCCCGGATGAGAAGGTCCGTATTGCGACCGTCGCCGTTAAGTATCATTACATTACTTCGCATTTTTTCGGCCAAACGGTAACTTTTTTCTTTGTCTTTTTCAATCAATTTGATTTGGATGCTGTCCGGCAAATTTTCGCAGACTTTCAGGGCGATCCGGCTACCGCCCATGATGGTTATCCGGTTGATATTGATATTGTCTTTCCCGGCAAAGGTTTTGATGTTGGGAATATATTTGGGCGTTGTCGTAAAAAACACAATATCGCCGGAAAGTATTTGGTCTGACCCTCGCGGAATAATCGTTTCGTTTTCCCGCTTAATCGCAACGATATGATAAAATCTTTCCCCTTGCGACAGGTCATAAAGATACTTATTAATTATGGCGGCGTTGTCCCTGATTTTCGCGCCTACAAGAATTAATTTTCTGCCGGCCAATTCCGACCATTGGCGTGTCCAGGGGTTTTTCAATGCGCTTACTATTTCTTCGGCAGCCAATACTTCAGGGCATATCAAGGAATCAATCCCCAGCTTGGAAAAAAATTCCATGTTCTTAGGGAGCAGATATTCGGTATTGCTTACGCGGGCAATCGTCGTTTGTGCGCCGAGATTGGTCGCCAACATGCAAGCCGTCATATTGATGGATTCTTCGGGCGTAACAGCGATAAACATCTCTGCCTGTTTTACCCCGGCCGCTTTCAAATCATTGATGGACGTCGGATTTCCAACGGCGGTCATGATTTCAAGACCGTAAGGGACATTCAATTTGTCTTCGTCAGGATCCATAAAGACGATGTCTTGGTTTTCCTGAGAAAGTAGTTTTGCCAGATAAGCGCCTACTTCGCCGGCTCCTGCGATGATAATTTTCATCTGTATATAGTTTGTTTTAAAATAATTCTATTTTGTTGTCATTATTTCCAAAATCATTTTATCCGTTTCGTTCATTCCTTCGGATGCTATGCGCGTTAAGTTTTGAATTGATTTATCTACATTTTCATCTATAATTCCTTCCACCGAAGTGACATATTTTCCTTCCATTGCCATCATGGCGGCAA
Source organism: Dysgonamonadaceae bacterium (assembly GCA_031271125.1). Taxonomy (GTDB): domain Bacteria; phylum Bacteroidota; class Bacteroidia; order Bacteroidales; family Azobacteroidaceae; genus Azobacteroides. Next base: position 24,996 of record JAISWH010000067.1, on the reverse strand, counting down.
ATAAAGCGGTGGTAACGCTGCTCGATACTTTCAGCGAACAGCTGGGTTTAGCGCCGTCGCAAATTACGCCGGCTAAATTGGCAATCATGTTCTGAACGGCGTAACCGATTTCGCGATAACCGCCGCCCATCAAGTAAGTGATTCCGCAGGCCGATCCGGTCGAAGCAACTACACAACCGCATAAAGCGGAAAGACGCCCCATGCTCTGTTTGATGTAAATAACCGTCAAATGGCTTAGAGTCAGCGCACGAATCAACGCTTCTTCGGATTTTCCGGTTTCTTCGGCATAAACAACCACCGGTAAAGTCGCCGTAATTCCCTGATTCCCGCTGCCCGAATTGGTCATCACCGGAATCATTGCGCCGGCCATACGTGCGTCGCAAGCGGCGGAAGTGCAGGCTAAAATCTTGGGCAACATGCTATTTCCCATGATTCCTTTTTCATACGACGCCACTAAGGTCTTCCCCAAAGCATGACCATATTGATGTTGGAAAGCCGAAAACGCAGCCGCTTTATTCAACCGCGCCGATTCGAGAATAAACCGGATTTCTTCCAAAGGCGTATCCATGGAAAAACGGTAGACTTTTTCCAAATTCAAATCACAGGATTGTGTTTTTTCTTCCGAAGTGTTGGTTAGCGGCTCCTCAAAGAGAATTGTCCCGTTTTTTTCGACAGTTACAATTTTTGTATGTTCCGAACAGACAACGGTTTTAGCAGTTTCATTTCCTTTGGTCACAATTGCTTCGATGTAAAGTCGGTCCGGAGCGTCTTTTTTCAGGGAAATATTGATTTTTTTATCTGCGATCATCTGTTTGCCCCGGATTACAGCTTCGGGGGCGAGGTCTTTCAACACTTCCAATTGATACTCGCTTTTGCCAATCAACGCGCCCAAAGCGACGGCAATCGGCAATCCAATCATACCGGTTCCGGGGATGCCTACGCCCATCGCATTTTTCAAAACATTGGCGGATAGATACACCTTTATTTGATCGGGAATGACGCCTAATATTTCTGTGGCTTTGGCAACAGCAAATGCAACAGCTACCGGTTCCGTGCATCCGATTGCCGGAACTACCTCTTGCTTAATGAGTTGTATGATCAACTCTTTTTCGGAAAATTGCATAATCATTCATCCAAATCAAATCCGGCGTAATCATTTTCCCCGGCGGTGTCGTCATCAGCCTCCGGTTCGTAATCAAAATCATCTTCCAAATCTTCCAAACGGACGTCCATCGGTTTGTGAACAATACTTTCCAAATCGTGAAACGGTTGTTCGTTCAAGGTTTTCCAAAGCAGGTCTTTCAAAGCCGGAATTCCTTTTTGGGTAAACGAAGAAATAAAAACGAAAGGAACGCCTTCCGGTAAATCTTCGGTTAAAGCCTGTTCCAGTTCGTCGTCCAGCATGTCGGATTTTGAAATAGCCAGGATCTTTTGTTTATCGGCCAATTCGGGATTATAGCGGATCAGTTCGTTCAACAAAGTTTCATAATCTTCTTTGATGTCTTTGGAATCGGCCGGAACAAGGAAAAGCAAGGCGGAATTTCGCTCAATGTGTCGCAGGAATCTGAATCCCAAACCTTTACCTTCGCTTGCTCCTTCGATGATTCCGGGAATATCCGCCATCACAAAAGAATAGCTGTCGCGAACGTTTACGATTCCCAAGCTCGGTTCGAGCGTGGTGAACGGATAATCGGCAATTTTGGGTTTGGCCGCCGAAACGACGGAAAGCAAAGTTGATTTTCCGACATTCGGAAAGCCCACTAAACCCACGTCGGCCAATAGTTTCAATTGCAGGATAATCTTTTTTTCCTGATAAGGCTCACCGGGTTGTGCATATTTGGGCGCTTGATTGGTCGCCGTTTTGAAGTAATTGTTTCCTTTTCCGCCCCGTCCGCCTTTCAGCAGCATAAATTCCTGTCCGTCGCGACTAATATCGGTAATAAATTCACCGGTCTCACCGTCGAAAACAACCGTTCCCAGAGGGACATGGATCGTTTTATCTTCCCCGTCTTTCCCTTTGCTTAACCGTCCCGAACCGCCTTGTCCGTGTCCGGCCAGGATATGACGTTCAAATTTAAGATGAAGTAAAGTCCAGTGGTTCCGGTCGCCTCGCAGAATTACGTTACCTCCATCACCGCCGTCGCCGCCGTCGGGGCCTCCGAAAGGGATGTACTTTTCCCGCCGGAAATGGGTAGAACCTCTACCGCCTTTTCCCGAACGGGTATAAATTTTCACATAATCTACGAAGTTCGATTCTCCCATGCTTATTTATTTTGATAAATGAGCCGGTCTAAAATTTCCCGGATGCTTTCAAAGACGTCTTCAACAGGCTTATTACCTTTTATCATGAACAGTTTCCCTTGCTTTTTGTAATAAGCAATCAAAGGTTCGGTGCGGATTCGGTAGATTTCCAGACGTTTCCGGATCGTATCGGGTGTATCGTCGCAACGGCCCTGCTCTTTTCCCCGCTTCGACATGCGTTCTATCAGCATTTCTTCTTCAACGTCAAGGTTAAAGCCGGCAGTGATTCCCGTATTTCTTTCGCGCAACAGCCGATCTAAGGTTTCCGCTTGTACTATCGTTCGGGGGAAACCGTCGAAAATAAAACCTTTTTCATCCGGATTTGATTCCAGAATATCAACCAACATTTTAATTGTCAAATCGTCGGGAAGCAAGTGACCGTTGTTAATGTATTCTTCGGCCAATTTGCCCAATTCGGTTTGTTTCTCTATTTCCGACCGTAATGTGCTACCTGTAGAAATATGAAATAAATCATAATTTTTGACAATCAACTCGCTTTGCGTGCCTTTGCCACAACCGGGAGCACCAAAAACAACAATATTCAACATATTTATTTTTTTTATGCTAACTTTTTATTTTGTAAATATTTCTCAAATTTCTTCCTAATCCGTCATAATCCAAGCCATATCCGACAATAAAATCGTTTGGTATTTCTAATGCGCAATAATCCGGTTTGACGCCTGTCTCTAAGGCATTGGGCTTAAAAAGCAAACAGGCGGTTTTCACAGATGCGGAATTTTCACCGTTCAACTTGTTTTTCAGATAAGATATGGTATGGCCGGTATCAATAATGTCCTCAATAATCACTACATGACGGTTTTCAATTTTAGTAACAAATCCTTGTACTTCTTTAATCGATCCGGACGACTGTGTACCTTGATAAGATTTCAGGCGAATAAAATCAATTTCGCAGGGGATATTAATCCTTTTTATCAAATCGGAAGCGAATATAAACGCTCCATTTAACACACAAATAAACAAAGGTTTCTTTTCTTTCATATCATGTGTGATGTCTTTGGCCACTCTCTTAATCTCTTTTATAATAACCTTTTCAGGAATAAAGAGTTCAAATTTTTTATCTTTTAGTTGGATTTCCGTCATTTTTGTGTCCACAAATTATGTGCAAAAATAAGTAAAAATCATGGAATAATAAAATTTAAGAAGAAATAAAAAATCTGTCCGCATCCATCCAAACCGGAAATTTTTCCCGGAAACCGGCTAATGCATCTTTTTGTATAATGCCGGTCGCGACGGAAGTTTGATTCTGTTCCGTTTCAACGATGGGATGCGCCTTAAAATCAAGGAGCGCCGATTCGCCCCGGTAGTGAATATTGACGCCGTCGGTTCCGATGCGATTCACTCCGCACACGTATGCCTGGTTTTCCAAAGCGCGCGCCTGCAAGAGAATTTTCCAAACGTCGGCGCGGACTGCCGGCCAGTTTGCCGGACAAACCAGCAAGTCGTACTCGTTGTCGGGATTCCTTGTCCAGACGGGAAAGCGCAGGTCGTAACAGATAATGAGCCGGATATTCCATCCCTTGTAAGGAACGATTAATTTCCGGTCGCCGGCGGAAAAATGTTCATTTTCTTCGCCCATGCGGAAAAGGTGGCGTTTATCGTAAAAAAAGGCTTCGTTTTCGGGCGTAATGAAAAATCCGCGATTGAAAACTTTTCCGGCGTCATCCCGCGCAAGGAAGCTGCCGCAAATAGCGGCGCCTAAATCTTTTGACCATGAGCGGATGGTCGAAATTGTCCAATCGTCGTTTGTTTCCGCCAAATGTCCCGCGTGCATGGAAAATCCGGTGGAAAAAACTTCCGGCAAAACAACCAAATCGGTTTTTAGGGTCAATGTTTTCAAGAGATCGCCGTAATGTTTGAGATTTTTCTCTTTGTTTTCCCAAACGATATCTGCTTGGACAAGACTGACTCTCAATTCATTCATTATTAATTGTAAATTTTTTAGGGTGTTTTGCCCGAATATGGAAATAATATTGTTTGATTTCTTCAATATCTTGTTTCTCGTTTCCGGTCGGATAAAAATTTTTGATTACACCGATTTCTTTTTGAAAATAATCAATATATGCCAAAGTAATCGGAACGCCGGCATTCAGAGCGATATAATAAAATCCGGTTTTCCACTTTGCACTTTTTTTTCGTGTTCCTTCGGGTGTAATCGCTAATTGGAAATTTTCATTGGAATGAAACAGCGTCACCATTTGTTCGGAAACAGCTGTTTTTTTCTTCCTATCCACCGGAATTCCACCCAAAGATTTGAGAATCAGATTCATCGGGAAGAAAAACCATTCTTTTTTCATTAAAAACCGAATCGTTCCTCCTATGGATTTATAGAAAATAATACCAAGTACAAAATCCCAGTTGCTGGTATGTGGAGCTACACAAAACACACATTTTGAAGGGATTGCTTCATCCAACACGGATTTCCATCCGATTAATCCGAAAAGGAAAGTAAAAAAATTTTTCATCATTCATTTATCAATAATTTAACTGCAAAATTACAAAACAATCGCATAAGATTTTCACTTTTTAGATATTTTAGTTAAAAATTCCGTATATTTGCACCCTGAATTTGTAAGGACACAAAAATGCAATAATTTATGGAGCTAATAACGCCGGATTATATTTTTGAATCCAGTTGGGAAGTTTGTAATAAGGTAGGAGGAATATACACAGTTTTATCTACACGGGCTAAAACGCTTCGGGAGAAATGGGAAGACCGGTTGGTTTTTATAGGTCCCGATTTGTGGAAAAATGTTGATAATCCGGATTTTGTAGAGCACAAAACCTTGTTGAAAGGATGGCAGGCTCAAGCCGGAAAAGAAGGTTTGACAGTAAGGGTAGGGCGATGGAATGTACCGGGAAAACCGGTTGCCGTGTTGGTTGATTTTCAAAATTATTTCAACATCAAAAATGAAATATATTACCGGATGTGGGAGAAATTCGGGGTTAATTCCATGCCTGCGTATGGCGATTACGACGAATCGTGCATGTTTGCTTACGCTACCGGATTGGTAATCGAAAGCCTTTACCGTTATTTGCAATTAGACAGTAAAAAAGTAATTGCACAGATGAATGAATGGATGTTGGGAATGGCCGTATTATATTTAAAGGATAAAGTCCCTGCGATAGGAACGGTTTTCACGACGCACGCCACATCCATCGGACGGTCTATTTGCGGGAACAACAAGCCTTTGTACGATTTGTTTGAGCAATACAACGGCGACCGAATGGCAGAAGAATTGAACATGGAAGCCAAACATTCGCTTGAAAAACAGGCTGCTTTCCATGCAGATTGCTTTACAACCGTCAGCCGGCTGACAGCCCGGGAATGTCGGCAATTATTGGACAAAAATCCCGATGTGGTTACGCCCAACGGATTTGAATTTGATTTTGTGCCCGAAGGGAAAGATTTTGATAAAAAACGGGCAAAAGCCCGCAGGTTGCTGATTGACGTCGCATCCCGTTTGTGTGGGGAATCAATTGCGGAAAACGCTTTATTGCTGGCAATCGGAGGAAGATACGAATACAAAAACAAGGGAATTGACGTCTTTATAGAAGCAATGGATCGCGTGCGCAAAGCCAATCCCGAACGACAGGTTATTGCCTGGATATTCGTCCCCGCCTGGATTTGCGGGCCAAGAGCGGAATTGGCGAGTCGCATGAGACAGGAAACTTTACCGCAATTTCCCATGAGCGACCCGTATTACACACATCACCTGAATATGCCCGAAAATGACAAGGTCTGCGAATATCTCCGTTTCCTGGATTTTCTCAATCAGAAAGAGTACAAAACAAAAATCGTGTTTGTACCTTCTTATTTGAATGGGAACGACGGGATTTTCAATGTCTCGTATTACGATTTGTTGATTGGATTGGATTTGACCGTATTCCCTTCGTACTACGAGCCTTGGGGTTACACACCGCTCGAAAGTATTGCTTTTGGCGTTCCGACCATCACGACCAATCTGGCGGGATTCGGATTGTGGGCGAAAGAAGCGGGCGTTTCCGGCAACCGGCTGACCGAAGGCGTTGAAGTCATTGAACGTACCGACGGCAACTATTCCCAAGTTGCCGAAGACATCAAAGACAACATTCTCAATTATTCTAAGTCAGATAATGAAGAAATTTCAAAAACAAAATCCTCAGCTCAAACGTTATCAAAAAGGGCGTCTTGGACACATTTCATACAATATTATTATGAAGCGTACAACAAGGCATTAGTGGATTATAAATTATAAACAGATGAAAATTAAAGCAAATTATGCGAATGAACCTTTCTGGAAAGAAAGTAACATTCACTCAAAAATGCCCAAGGAATTGAAAATCCTGGATGAAATTGCCCACAACCTTTGGTGGGTGTGGAATTATGAAGCGGCGGAACTTTTTTCTAAAATCGACAGGGAACTTTGGGATAGCACGGAAGGAAATCCTGTCCTGTTATTGAAACGTTTGTCTTACAAACGTTTGGAGGCGATAACCAAAGACGAAACTTTGATGGAAACTATTCATAAAGTTTATGCAAAATTCCGCGCGTATATTGAAGAGCCGAAAAGAACGGATATTCCGTCGGTTGCCTATTTCAGCATGGAATACGGATTGGCAAATATCCTGAAAATCTATTCCGGTGGTTTGGGCGTTTTAGCCGGCGATTATATCAAAGAAGCCAGCGATATGAATGTCGATTTGACCGCTATCGGATTTTTGTACCGTTACGGTTATTTTAACCAATCATTATCTATTGATGGACAACAAGTTGCAGATTACGAGCCGCAACGTTTCGAGCATTTGCCGATCCAACAGGTTTTGGATGAAAACGGTTTGCCTTTGATACTTGAAGTTCCTTATAATAATTTTAAAGTCTGGTGCAATGTCTGGTGCGTGAATGTTGGACGAATTAAACTCTACCTCATGGATACGGACATAGACGCAAACAGCGAATGGGACCGCGCCATTACCGCTCAATTATACGGGGGCGACAACGAAAACCGACTCAAACAGGAATATTTATTGGGAATCGGAGGTATCCGGCTTTTGAATCGTTTGGGTATCAGGAAACAAATTTACCATTGCAATGAAGGTCATGCTGCCTTGATTAACGTACAGCGTTTGGTCGATTATATCCGAAATGCGAATTTGAATTTCAACGAAGCAATGGAAGTGGTAAGAGCTTCCGCCTTATATACTTGCCATACTCCTGTGCCGGCAGGGCACGATTATTTTGAAGAACCTTTGTTCAACAAATATATGAGCCAATTCCCCGCCAAGTTGGGAATTTCCTGGCAAGACTTTATGGATATGGGACGCGCCAATCCGGGAACGAATGAAAAATTTTCGATGAGCGTTTTTGCCTTGAATACTTCTCAGGAAGCTAATGGGGTGAGTTATCTGCACGGAGAAGTTTCAAAGAAAATGTTCGCTCCGGTCTGGAAAGGCTATTTCCCCGGCGAAATGCACGTGGGATATGTAACCAATGGCGTTCACATGCCGACTTGGGCTGCTTCGGAATGGCGCAAGTTTTACGAAAAGAATTTAGGCGACGCCTTGTATAAAGACCAGTCTAATTCCGCCATTTGGGAAAAAATTTACCAAGTCGAGGACGAAGAGATCTGGGAAGTACGCAAAACATTGAAACACAGGCTGGTAAAATACATCCGCGAATCGTTCAAAGACAATTGGCTGAAAAATCAAGGCGATCCGTTCAAAGTGGTATCCATCCTTGAAAGAATCAATCCGAATGCCTTGCTGATCGGTTTCGGACGCCGTTTCGCCACCTACAAGCGCGCCCATCTTTTGTTCACCGACCTGGAAAGACTGTCGAAGATAGTCAATAATCCCGATTATCCCGTGCAGATCATTTATACGGGAAAAGCGCATCCGGCCGACGGCGGCGGACAAGGTTTGATTAAAAAGATTGTGGAAATATCACGCCGTCCGGAATTTCTTGGAAAAATTATTTTCCTTGAAAATTACGATATGCGCCTGGCAAAACGATTGATTTCCGGCGTAGATATTTGGCTGAATACGCCTACCCGTCCTTTGGAAGCATCGGGAACTTCGGGTGAAAAAGCGGAAATGAATGGCGTGCTGAATTTTTCCGTGTTAGACGGTTGGTGGTACGAAGGTTATCGCGAAGGAGCGGGTTGGGCTTTGACGGAAAAACGGACTTACGACAATCAGCAATTCCAGGATGAATTAGATGCCGCAACCATTTATTCGATGCTCGAAAACGAAGTTATTCCTTTGTATTATGCTAAAAACAACAAAGGTTTTTCACCCGAATGGGTTCAATATATTAAAAATTCGATCGCGCAAATCGTTCCTCATTATACGACCCGGCGGATGTTTGAAGATTACGTCGAACGTTTTTACCGCAAATTAGCCAATCGTTCAATCTCATTGTCGGCGAATGATTTCACCAAGGCAAAAGAAATCGCCGTTTGGAAAAGAAATGTTGCCGAAAATTGGGACAGCATTGAAGTTGTATCTATTCAATTTGACGACAATATTCTGAAAGGACTCGAAATCGGCGATACGGTAAGAGCTTCGATTGTGCTGAACAAACATGCGATCAAAGGCGATTTGGGCGTTGAAGTCGTGCAGCTTCATTCCGACCCTGTATCCAAAAGCGAGACGGTTAAAGTCTTTAAAATGAATCTCGACAAAACCGAAGGCAGCACGGTTTATTATTCTCTCGAATCGGAACTCTCAGACGCCGGACCTTTCAAATTCGGCGTGCGTATTTATCCCGACAACAGTGATTTACCGCACCGGATGGATCTTGCTTATGTTAAGTGGATTCATTTTTAGTTGGTGGGCCGAACTCCCGTTTAATTGATATATTTCTTGATTTTTTTCGCCAAAAAACTTTTAGCGCGCGCCAACTGCGACCGGGAAGATGCTTCATTGATATGCAAGATTCCGGCAATTTCCTTGTGCGGCATTTCTTCAAAAACATAAAGGTTGAATACGGTACGATAACCGGCAGGAAGTTCGGTAATAAAACGCATCAAAACATCGGCCGGAATGGATTCAAGTTCTTCATCCGGAAAGGATTCCGATTCCTTCCATTCTTCCAACGGAACCGTTGTTTTTTGGGCGTTCGCCCTTAGATATTCTAATGAAACGTTGACAAAAATTTTGCTTATCCATGCTTTTAAAGACCCTTCACCTCGATACTGAAATGCGCGAATAGACTCAAACACCCGGATAAACCCGTCGTGCAGAAGATCTTCCGAAACCTGCCTGTTACCGGTATAACGATAACAAACGCCCAACATCTGCCGCGCATAAAGTTCGTAAAGATAACGCCTTACGGCATTATCTTTACGAATACATCCGGATATTAACTCCTGTTCGTCTATGTAGTTTATTTGAGATGCCAAGATAACGGATTACTTAAAAATTCGCGATAAACATCTTTATCGTTTTTTGTTTCGACGTAATATTTGAGATTAAATTGTATCGTGTCTTTTCTTGGAAAAGTTCTCTTGTAATAATCTACAAAATCAGTCATTTCGAAGGCAAAAATGTGCTTGTCGTGAGTACGGGAAGAAGCTTTTGCCCGGATATAAAGCGTCGGATGGCCGTTTGAACTTTCGATTGTCGGATTCAGAACTAATTCATATTCAAAATTTGCAGCGGATGAACCATGTTCAAATCCAAAAAATAACAGGCTGTCAACGTAAGTTTTATACAGTACGGCGCGATCGATCTCTACCTTGTAGTCATCGGTTAAATAAGACTCAAATTCTTGCGTATTCGCCGGTATAATAACTTTTGCACTGTCAATTTTGTCATACCGGAAGTTGTTCGCCTTATAATAAAACTGATTATCAGGCATTTGAACTTTATTTTCATCTTTCTTTTCAACGGTAAACGAAGACCATAAAATATCGTTCGTTTGCAAATCTTCATTTTTCAAGGAAGAGACACAAAATTTTCCATAAGCGGTTTGTACAATCGAACTGTCGCTCAATAATTCAACAATAGCCGGCTCGTCATAAAAGAAATAATGCGGATCGCTATTGTTATCATCCAAGCAACTTGTGAAGTCGAAAACAATAAAAAAGAGAATAAAAAACTTAATAAAACTTTTCATAACACAAATGATTTTAATATTAAACAATAAATAGTTTTATTGTTAAATGATAAAAATAGAGAAACGTTGCACGAAGAAACGCGGCCCAGCGCAAGTCATTTCGGTAAATTTTTCATAACAAGCCAATTTTGTTGACAAAGTTACATGAAAATTTTCAAATTACACACAGCCGGATAAAAATTAGGGGGCTGAGTCCTCAATGTGGCCGCATGATGAAAATGTGTGGCCGTATTGGTGGATTTCAAGGATTTATTACTACCTTTGTCTTCCGTTTTGCCTGTATAGGGATGGTTTTTAAGCGGACTTAATTTTTAGTTTTAGTAAAAAATGGAGACAATCTTAATAAAAGCAGCACAATTAATTTTGAGTTTATCAATCTTGGTTATCGTTCATGAATTTGGACATTTCATTCTGTCAAAACTATTTAAAGTCAGAGTTGAAAAATTTTACCTGTTTTTTAATCCTTGGTTTTCCTTATATAAATTCAAGCCCAGGAACAGCGAGACCGAATATGGAATCGGTTGGTTGCCCTTGGGAGGATATGTCAAAATATCAGGGATGATTGACGAGAGCATGGATAAGGAAACCTTAGCTCAACCGCCCCAACCCTGGGAGTTTAGAACAAAACCGGCTTGGCAGCGATTGTTAATCATGGTTGGCGGCGTTCTCATGAATTTTGTTCTTGCCTTTTTCATTTATTCCGCTTTGGTCATGAATTGGGGCGACAATTATATTCCGATTGACAAAACTCCGCTATATTTCAGCGAAGTAGCTCATCAAGCAGGATTGGAGGATGGCGATATTTTGCTTGCTGCAGATGGTAAGCGTCTGACTCGTTACGACGATCTGGATTTGTTCCGCGTGATAAGTTCCGAAAATGTAACCGTATTGCGCGGCGGCCAGGAAAAGAGCATCCGGTTGCCTGAAAATTTTGAGGAACAATTTTTAGCCGCAAAGACGCCTTTGGCGGATTTCCAAAACACTCAAATCGACAGTCTGATTGCGGGCGATAACGCAGAAAAAGCCGGCTTGAAAGTCGGCGATGAAATCCTTTCGGTCAATGGCGTCAACACGGCCGCGTTTTCCTCCTTTGTCAAAGTTTTGTCGGAAAATAAAGATTCCGAGGTTCAAATGGAGTTACTTCGGGGAACGGAAAAATTTAAATTGACGGTTCTTGTAAATGAAAAGGGCAAAATTGGTATTTCTTCAAAAAGAAAAAATATCTATACTTCCGATAAATATAATTTCTTCCAATCTTTTCCAGCCGGTATTTCTTTGGGAGTCAGGAAAATATCTTTTTATGTTCTACAGTTGCGTTTGTTTTTTACCAAGACCGGTATCAAGAGCATTGGCGGATTTGGCGCGATTGGAAATCTTTTCCCGGCTCAGTGGAGTTGGCCGGATTTTTGGAATATGACGGCTTTTCTTTCTATCGTTTTGGGAGTCATGAACTTACTTCCGATTCCTGCGCTCGACGGGGGACACGTGATGTTTCTCTTGTATGAAGTTGCTTCCGGGCGTAAACCCAATGATAAATTCATGGAATATGCCCAAATTGCCGGAATGGTTTTCTTGTTGCTATTAATTGTGTATGCGAATGGGAATGATATTTTTCGGTTTTTTATAAAATAAGGTATTGTCAAAATTTTCCGGATTACAAAAAAAGAAAAGCAACTTTTTCGAGTTGCTTTTCTTTTTTGTATAAAAAGGATTGAATTACTTAACGATATTCAAGAATTCATTGTTTGCAAAATATTTTACAAATTCCAAATCCGCGGCGGCTTTTTTAGCCAAAGAAGAATCTAACCGGATGGCTTGTTTCAGATTAGAAACCACATTGCCCAGATTATTTGTTCTTGCTGCAATAACGGCTTTCAAATAAGAGGTAGTTGCATTGGGGTTGGCGACAGCATTTAATGTCGAAAGCGCATTGCTGTAATCTTTATTCAACAACTGAGCCAAAGCGGCATTATTGCTTGCGGCCTTTCCAAAAGAACCGACAGCTTTAGAATAATTACCGTTAGCAATGTCTATCAAACCTGTTGCATTACCCAATTCGGAAACTCCGGAAGCTTTTCCCAAGAATTGTTGCGCTTTGCCCAAGTCGCCTTTGGCGATGTTTGCCAAACCTAAGTTTAGATTAGCTTCGGGCGAAGCGACGAATGACAACGATTTATTGAAGAGTCCTTCAGCTGCGGAAAGATTGCCCTTCAAATAATCAATTACACCTAAGTTGTTATAAGCGCGATAATCGTTGGGGAAAAGTTCTACTACTTTCTTGTAAATAGTTTCTTTTGTGGGCAGAGAATTAGTCAGTGTGGCTGCATACAGTAATTCTTCAATGTTCAAAGATTTAGGATTAGAGGAGGCTAATTTCGAAATTTCCTCATCACTTTTTCCGATGATTTCAATATTAGCCGTTAATCTCGAACGTCTTAATTGCGGAAGAATTTCGTCGGCCAATACGGAATATACGGAAGAAATGTTTTTAATTTCCCTTTCTCTTCGTTCGGAATCTTTGTACATCGAAAGAACACTGAGAATCAATTTTTTATCCTGAATATTGGATTTTTCAACCAATTCTTTGAAACCTTCCCAGTCCTGAGCGGTATAACGTGCAGTAACCGGAGCATTCACTTTCGATTTTTTCAACTCGTTTTTCAGATATTTGTTTGTATTCGCTTCCCGTTTTCCGGCCAATTTTTCATTCAGTTCAACACCACCGTCGGGAGACGCATAAGCCGAAATTTCCACATTAACCTTTTGATTATCAGCTTTATTTGCATCTGCAACTAAGTTTTTCCAATCTGCCAAATTTGCTTTTTTCAATTCGCTTGAACGAAGTTCGGCTTGTTGGATAAGGAACATAATGTCGGCATTATGAGCTTCTTTTATTACTTTTTGGAATTTGTCCGGTGCGATTGCCGGAATTTCGGAACCTGCATTCAGCAAAGCTGCCGTAGCCAAAACACCTTCGCCGATTTTAATTTCAGGTAACGGAACTTCTTTATTACCTATTTTCGCGGAGAAAGTAAGGTAAAGATCGGATTTTTGCATAGCCGGCACATAGTCGAAAGAAGATTTCAACGTCGCATTACCGCCCGATTTTTGAGGAATAACTTGTCCGTTTCCAGCCACTTTTTCGCCTTGATAGGTATAAGAAGTTCCCCACGCTTCGCCGCCATCATAGCGGAGTACAGGGGTTACGACCAAAGTCGCTTTTTTATTGAACCAATTAGCAGGAAAGGTAGCATTGATTGTTACGGGAACTTTTCCTGCTACCAATTCCAGAGGCTGTGGTTCAGCCTTGATGTAATCGGCTGCAAGCGGTTTAAGACTAGACGAACATGCAGCCAGAAAACCTGCCGTCACAGCTAAAAATGAATAAAGAGCAATTTTTTTGTACATAATTTTAACGAAATTTTAATAATTAATAAATGAAATTTTATACAGATTTTTGTGTGTTCAAAAATTTAGGCAAATATACATTTTAAAAATTGATTTTTAATAAAATCGACAGTTATTTTAACATGTTAATAAATAATTTTTTTTGAACAGGTCTTATTTGACAATATTAACCGGGCAATACCGATACTTCCCTTGGATTTTTTAGCCAGAGAGACCGATTTTTTATCTTTATCGAATTGCACTTTTTCCATCAATACACCGGTCAAAGAATAGATATTCACCGAGACCGGTTCACTCGGAAATTCCCGAAGCGATAAAACAGCGTTTTTCGAATCGAAAAACAAGGGATCTTCCGTTTTTTCCGGAAATTCCGGGATGCTGTCCATTTTTGTGCTGCGCACCAAAGCCTGTATCGCCAAAGAAGTTTTCACCGCCTGGGCCGGTAAATAAACATTCGCCCGGATCCATCCTTGCGAAGATTCTTTCACCCAAGCCGTATTCCGTTTACCGGCATCTGCAAATTTCGCATTATAAACACAAAACCGAACACCTCCGTTAATGGTATAGGAAATGAAAAATTTACCTTTAGCGATTTTAATCGGTTCATCAAACAAAACAAAAGTCTCTGTTCCGGTGTTTTTCATATTTTTATCTTCCGGATTAAAACCGGAAGAATCATAATTCAGATATTTCGGGGAAAAGGTTTGTGTTTGAAGCAGCCTTTCCGGTGAAATTTCACCCGAATATACGGAAATATCTACACCCGACACGTCATTGGCCGACAATGGAGGAACAAATAAATAAACCCCGAAAATTTCAACTGCATTCTCAACCGTAAATTCCTCGGCAAATTCTACCGTTTCCAGGTTACTGCTCCCATAGACAAAGCCCGAATTAGGCGCTTCCAGATTACTTACAACTAAAGCGTCGCCGGCGGAAAAATCCATGTTACTCAAACGGATCAACGGATTTTCATGATTCGGATCGAAACCCGGCTGCTGTTTCAAATCTTTATTGCCGGGATCAAGATAGGTTTTTAACTGATCGACCTCCGGTTCGGTCGTTTCCCAACTTTTGTACAAAATGGTAAAATAATCGGAAGCCCCATTAGGAGCAGAACCGTTACAATTCGAACTTCCGCCGGTTAAAGTTCCGACTACCAAGCCGTTCGAATCAAATAAAGGCGATCCCGAAGATCCGCCGTAAGTTGAACCTATCGTCCAAGCCGGAACTTTCCAATGAGATTCACGCTCAAAAATTTCCGGTGAAAAATTAACTACCGACAGGTCGGTTTCCGTTTTTCCGTATTTTTTAACAGCTGCCGACGGATGATGCAAATTGGTATGAATTCCGGTTCTTCCGCTTTCGTCCATATTCCAACCCGCATAATAGGCATCATAATAAACAGGCGGTTTTTCACGTAATTCCAATAAAGCCACGTCACGTCTTTCCAATATTACACGCGGATAAGTTTCGGCCATAGTCATTTCCTCTGTTCCTTTCAACTGTGTTCCGCAAACAGGACGATTGTAATTAAAAAAGGAGACGATAGTCCCTGAAGTTGTAATATAATGCTCCCTGTTTTTATAAATTCCATATTCCAAGCTGTCGTTTAAACAATGTACGGCGGTCAGGATATACGGCGTACCGTCGTCCTCCGTATTATTGACCAAAACGCCGGTGCAAGCTGTCGTGCCGTTGATCATTAATAAAACGGTTGAGCGAATCGGATTTTTGTCCATTTCCGAACATAATGCGTCAGGCATACAAGAAAATATACTGCCGCCGTCGGAGCCGGGTTCTCTCCTGAAAAAATCGCGATAATCATGATTTACTTCCGAAACCGTGAAATTGCCTTCAAACGGAACATCAACCGGTTCCGAATATTCAATAATAATGGATTCTCCCGCAACAGGCCGCAAAGGCAAAATTTTTTCGGGAGAATTATTCCGGTAATCAAAACTACCTATCACATGGGAATAATTGGAACTATAAGCAAATAATTTTCCACCCGGCGGCAATTCAAAATCCGTCAGCAAAACATTAATCGAATAAGCGCCGTTGGAACGAATCCCGATTTGCCAAACTTTTGTCCCATCAGGAAGAATAGTCAAAGCGGCATCTTTCCTTTTTTCTATTTTTGTAAAAAACTTGTGTGCAAACCGGTAAGATCTCAGACTGTTTCTTTCTTCCATCTGATCTTCCCGCATGATTGAATCCAAATCAAACGTAGGCATCTCAAAGTTCCCGGTTCCCTCTTTAGAGGGTTGGGGGGATACCCCTGAATCCCCTGAAGGGGACTTTGCCGCAGCAGGATATTCAACCACACTGCTCACAACTCCTCCTTTAGGGGATTGGGAAGGTAAATCTTGCAAAAAAAAAGGTTTCCCTCCATGACTGATTTGGGCTGAAACTCCTGCGTTAGAAAGAGAAAATAAACTTATTAGAAAAAAGAATAACCCATTCCGTTTCATTTTTTGTCTAAAATATAAATAAAAAACAAAGGTAACACATAAATTTTTTATATGAAAACAAAAAGATATTTTTACAAGGCAAACCTTGCTATGTCAATGGTGACTACAGACAATTCAAGCACAATATCAAAAAAGGGAAAGTAACCGTAAATGGTAAATTGAGTAACACGCTAATGATTTATTTGTGTAGGTGGGTGGAAGATGGGGTTCGAACCCACGACCCTCAGAACCACAATCTGATGCTCTAACCAACTGAGCTACGACCACCATGTTTCTTTTGCGGTGCAAAGATACTGCTTTGTTTTAAATCTACAAAAAAATTACGGATAAAAAAAAGTTTCCTCTCGCAATTCGTTTTTTAATAAAACTTTATTAATTTTGCACAATCAAAAATGCTGTAGCTTGATCGTATTTCACAAAGAAATCACAACATGGAGAAAACTTGGAGATGGTTTGGTAAAAAAGATATTATTAGTCTTTCCGATTTGAAACAAATCGGTGTAACCGGAATTGTTACAGCTTTACACCATATTCCTACCGGTGAAATCTGGCCGGAAGAAGAAATCCTCGATTTGAAACGGTATATAGAAGATGCCGGTTTACGTTGGTCGGTAGTCGAAAGTCTTCCCGTGTCGGAATCTATTAAATTTGCCGGCCGAGATAGAGATCAACTCATCGAAAACTATAAAATCAGCTTGGCCAATCTGGGCAAATGCGGCATACGGACGGTTTGTTATAATTTTATGCCGGTTATTGATTGGATTCGTACCGACTTGAAGCGCAAACAAGCCAACGGGACTTATACTTTGTACTTCGATAAAGTTCGTTTTGCTTATTTTGACATCTATATTCTCGAACGTGAAAATGCAACCGCCGATTATGACGATGAAATTATTCATCAGGTGCGTGAGTTGGATAAAACCATTACGCCACAGGAAAAAGACGAATTGATAGATGTGATTATCGTTAAAACACAAGGATTTATCAACGGGAATGTCCGTGAAGGAGAACAACATCCTGTGGCTGTTTTCAAACGTTTATTGGCTAATTACAAAGGAATTGATAAACAACAATTGCGAGAAAATCTGAAATATTTTTTGGAACGGGTAATACCTACGGCTCAGGAACATGATGTGAATCTTTGCATCCATCCCGACGATCCGCCTTTTGCCGTTTTGGGTTTGCCGCGTATTGTAACTGATGAGGAAGATATTGATTGGCTCCTGAAGGCAGTTGATAATCCGCACAATGGCTTAACTTTTTGTGCCGGTTCGCTCGGTTCGGGCATTCATAACGATGTGCCGGTTTTAGCGCGGAAATTTGCTCCCCGTACGCATTTTGTGCATTTGCGGAGTACGGATGTTTTGCCGAACGGCGATTTTATTGAAGCTTCCCATTTAGCGGGAAGAGCAAATCTGCCGGAACTGATCCGTATTTTCAAACCTTATCCGGATATTCCCATGCGGGTCGATCACGGACCTTTGATGTTGTCGGACTTAGATAAAAAATATAACCCCGGTTATTCTTTTTTAGGACGAATGAATGCGTTTGCTGAAGTTTCAGGAATGATAGCAGTTTTAACGTAATTATAATTTAAAATGAATGAAGTTATATAACGAAGAAGAAACACTGAGACAGTTGAAGAGTACCGACATCAACCTGCAAAAAAATGCATTTGAGCAGATTGTTTCTTTTTATAGCGACAAATTATACCGGCAAATCCGAAAAATGGTGTTATCGCACGATGATGCCAATGATTTGCTACAGGATACTTTTATCAAAGCATGGAAAAATGTCAACCTCTTCAGGGGCGAGGCCAAATTATCTTCTTGGCTTTATAGAATAGCTCTTAATGAATCAATTACTTTCCTCAATAAACAACGTACACAAAACAATGTTTCCTTAGATAATAAGGATTCTTTTCCCATCGAAAAATTAGAAAGTGATAGTTACTTTGATGGGGATGCACTCCAACTGAAACTCCAAGAAGCCATTTTTAAATTACCCGAAAAGCAGAAAATTATTTTCAATATGCGCTATTATGGTGAAATGCCCTATGAAAAAATATCTGAAATATTGGGAACTTCTGTCGGCACAGCGAAAGCATCTTATCACCATGCCGTAAAAAAAATTGAAGATTTTTTAAATCTCAATTAAACTTTTCGCCGGTAATTGTGTCTTATATATATATACAAGAAGAAATGCGATTGTGAAACACGTACCTAAGTGCAGAAGCAGGAAGCGGACTTCACATGACCTTAAAAACAAATTGTATGAAAAAGAATAATATTACGTTGGATTCAATCGAAAAAACAGACCCGTTTAAAGTACCGGAAGATTATTTCGAGAATTTTACTGCCGATATAATGTCGAAATTACCGGACCTCCCTGTTGAGCAACCAAAAGTAATTAGTTTGTGGGAAAGAGTACAGCCGTGGATCTATATGGCTGCGATGTTTGCAGGTATTGCATTGATGATCAATTTGTTTGTGGATAAGCCTGATAGCCGGCAAGAGAAAGAATCAATTTATGCTTCCGAAGGTCTTCATTTAAACTCATCCAATGATATAGAAGATTTTTACCGCTATTACGAAGATGAATTAATTAAAGTTGTATATGATGATGCAATGACGGGACTTCTGGGAGATGCCGAAATAGGTTATATTCAATGAGTGAATAAAAAATAAAAGACTTAGGATATGCAAAAAAGATTGATATTGTTATTGTTGTTTAGCCTTTTAGGACTGAATTTCTTTCTTTTTGCACAAGACAGCAAAAAGAAGGCTGAATTTGAATCCTTTAAAAAAAGGCGGGTTGTTTTTATTACCAAAAAAATGAACCTTACCGATAATGAAGCCAAAACTTTTTGGCCTATCTGTAACGAGTTACAAGAAAAAAAATTTGTTCTGAATCAACAGATAAGAAAATTAACGCGTGAGTTTAAGAACGCCGAAAACGAAGGTAAGACCCACACGGAGGAAGAATATCTGGAGTTAATAATGCGCATTAAGAATGTTGAAGTGGAAGTAGCCAAGTTGGATCGGGAATATATAACCAAATTTGCCGAAATAATTTCTGCTCGAAAAATTTATCTTTATCAGGAAGCTGAGCGGCAGTTTGCCCGGGAAATATTGGATAAACATCGGAAATAAAAATCTTATTTGTAAGCAAAAAGAAAAACGGCTGAATTATTTTATTAATATTCGGCCGTTTGTTGCTTTTTAGCGTGTCCCCGCAGGGACTCGAACCCTGGACCCAATGATTAAGAGTCATTTGCTCTACCAACTGAGCTACGGAGACTTTCTAAAGACGGGTGCAAAGGTAGTATTTATAATGTGATTATCCAAATATTGTTGCGTGAATTATTTCAAAATAAGTTGCTCCTCTTTATCTTCCAAATCTTCTAATAACTTCAACTGTGCTTTAGTACGTTGCAAGTTATGTTCCGGAAACTGTGTTTTATAATAGGTATCTCCATTTAAGTAATCGGTAAAGAAACGAACGGTTTGCATATAAGTCAATAAACGCGCACCAAAAGGCAAGAATTCGATTTCCAACGGGAGTAAAAAGGAACGGGCTGTTTTCAGATAACCTTGTGCATAACTTGTATAAATGTCCAAATTAACGCTTATGTTATCTAAATCGGCATCATCTTCCGCACCGGTATTGGCGCCTGTCCGGATAAAATCGCCGAAATCCGATACAACATAACCGGGCATTACCGTGTCGAGATCAACGACGCAAAGCACTTGCCCTTCTTCGTCAAACAAGACGTTATTTACTTTTGTATCACAATGATTGATGCGTTTGGGCAATTTTCCTTCCCGTCCTATCCGTTCGACCTTAGTCATTTCGTCGGCGCGTGATTCGATTGCCGCGATGATTTCTTTGTTGTCCTTTACCCGGCCGGCCGCATCGTTGGCTACGGCTTCGCGAAATTGTTCCAACCGAAATTCCATGTTGTGGAAATTGGGAATCGTTTCGTAAACTGCATCCGGAATATCCGCTAAATAGGACTGAAACTCGCCGAAGGCTTTTCCGGCAGAATACGCTAAGGCAGGTGTAATGGCGTCATAACTTTTCCCTCCTTGGATGAAAAGATATACCCGCCAATAGTTTTCACCGTCGAAATAAAACAATTTCCCGTCTTTGGCCGGAATAATGGTCAATGTCTTCCTGCTAATGTCTTGTTCGCCTTTCTCAATCAACTTTTTACGGATGTGATTGGTAACGTGCAGGATATTATTTTGCAGCAGTTCCACATCTTTAAATATTTGATGATTAATCCGTTGCAGCAAATAATCGGGGTTGTCGGATTCCGAAGTCTTTACAAAGAACGAATCATTAATATGTCCTGCACCTAAAGGCTCTATGGAAACTACGGTTCCTGTTGTTTGAAAATGTTGTATTAAATCAATATGTTTCATAAATAAACTAAAAATTAAAAATTAATATGTAATTTAACTCAATTCATGTATCACCAGTCCCGACCGCAATTTCGGCTCAAACCAAGTTGTTTTCGGCGGCATGATATTTCCCGTATCGGCTATATCAATCAATTGTTTCATAGAGACCGGATAAAGAGCAAGAGCCACGGCCATTTCTCCGCTGTCTACGCGGCGCTTCAGTTCTTCCAAGCCACGGAGACCACCGACAAAATCAATGCGTTTATCTGTGCGTAAATCTTTTATGCCCAAAATTTTATCCAAAATCAAATCGGAAGAAACAGTAACATCAAGTACGCCGATCGGGTCATTGTCATCGTAAGTTCCCGTTTTGGCTTCCAAAGAGTACCAATTTCCTTCCAAATACAAGGAAAAATTATGCAATTTCTGCGGATGATAAATCGTTTTACCTTTTTCTGTAATCAGAAAATCATGGCTTAGTTTAGCCAAAAATTCGGTGGGAGTCAAGCCGTTCAAATCTTTCACTACGCGATTGTAGTCCATGATTTTCAGTTGATTGGCAGGAAAACAAACCGCCATAAAATAATTATATTCTTCCTTTCCGGTATGATGTGGATTTTGTTTGGCTTTTTCCGCGCCGACCAGCGCCGCCGCCGCCGAACGGTGATGTCCGTCGGCAATATATAAATAAGGTATTTCCGCAAAAAGTCCGGTAATTTTCCGAATCGTGGGGTCATCGCTAATGACCCAAAAATGGTGGCCGATACCATCAGCAGAAACGAAATCATACTCAGGCGTTTGCTTGATGGTATCCGCAACAATCGCATCAAGAGACGGATTGTCGGGATAAGCAAAAAACACCGGTTCGATATTGGCATTGTTGATGCGGACATGCTTCATCCGGTCTTCTTCTTTGTCTTTCCGCGTCAATTCGTGCTTTTTGATAAGGCCGCTCAGATAATCGTCCACATACGAACAAACGACCAATCCATATTGGGTGCGGCCATTCATGGTTTGAGCATACACATAATAGTTTTCCTTTTCATCCTGAAGCAGCCATCCTTTTTCCTTAAATTGTTTGAAATTTTCAACTGCTTTGTCATACACTTCGGGAGCATGTTCATCTTTTCCTTCGGGAAAATCGATTTCCGGTTTGATGATGTGATACAAAGACTTTTCGTTGCCTTTGGCCTCTGCTCTTGCTTCTGTTGAACTTAACACATCATAGGGACGTGAAGCGACTTCGGTTACATATTTTTCAGGGGGACGAATCCCTTTAAACGGTTTGATTCTTGCCATAATTTATCTAATTAATATTTTAGATATAAAGATAACTTTTGTATTATTATATAAGATTTTATGAGCGAAAAACGGGGCTCGAACCCGCGACCCCGACCTTGGGAAGGTCGTGCTCTACCAACTGAGCTATTTTCGCTTGAGGCTGCAAATATATAAACTTTTAATTACATATTGACCAGAACAACCAAATATTTTGTTAAACTCCAAAAGTTTTTCGAATCTAAAATCTTCAATTCGACTTGACCGTTAGTGGTTTTAACAAATTCATAAGATCCGTCGGGATGTTTCGAAACAAGCGTACCTTTTTTAGCATACAAAGGAACAATTTCTAACTTGTTCAAATCTTTCACTTTGATAAAATAATCCTTATTGAAATTAGCGCCCAACTGCTCGTCTTTCAAAATACCTTGTTTCTTCAATTCTTTAGAAGTGCCGAAGCAATAATAAACCGTATTCAATTCTTTCGTTTGAGCGTCAATGGTTTCTTGTTGTAAGTTGGAATAAGTTCTCAAATCTTGAACATCTCTCGAAAGTGTAGTGATGTTATCACTTAATTCGGTGATTTTCCGGTCTTTATGTTCTAATTCCTCATTCAGGGTAACCAAAGCCATCGTTTTTTCATCCAATTGCAGACGAAGATTATTCAGGGTTTGTTGCAACTGTTTGGATTGATGGACAGAACCTTTCAGCTTCTTTTCCAATTCGGCAATTTTCTCTCTGTTTTTACTTAAGGTTTCCGTCACAAATTGCATGTCGGAACGAATTTTGTCCTTCACCGCAGGCGCCAATTCACCGGAAGCATTGGATTGAACGGTCAAATAATTTTCGGCAGATTTGATACTTTTAAAATTATCTTCCACTTCATTGAGAAGCATAACAATTTCGTCCAATTCCGCCGAATTTTGAGCGTTGACTAATAGCAAAGAATCTCGTTGGGCTTTTAATGCTTGATATTCTGCCGAATTTTTCATGCAAGAAGTCAAAATCAAAGCCAATATACCACAAAATAACACTACCTTTTTCATTGTTTTTTAATTTTTATAATATAATTAAATCATTCTCATTTACCGGCAACCACAATGACAAATTCCCCGCGCGGCTCATTTTGAGTAAAATAACTCACCAATTCGTTTAATGTACCGCGCACAGTTTGCTCATGCAATTTAGAAATTTCCCTTGAAACGGAAGCTTTTCTGTCCGTTCCCAGATGTTCCGCCAACTGAGTCAGCGTTTTTACCAGCCGGAAAGGGGATTCATAAAAAATCATCGTCCGTGTTTCTCCGGCTAATTCTTTCAGACGCGTTTGACGCCCCTTTTTTTGCGGAAGAAAACCTTCAAACACAAACCTATCTGTCGGCAAACCGGAATCCACAAGCGCCGGAACAAAAGCCGTTGCTCCCGGAAGACATTCTACCTCAACACCTTGACCCACACATTCGCGAACCAGCAAAAATCCCGGATCGGAAATCCCCGGCGTACCCGCATCGGAAACCAAAGCAACATTTTCTCCGGTTTTTATCCTCGAAACAATTCCTTCAACCGTTTGATGTTCATTGAATTTATGATGGGAAAACATTTTATTTTTAATGTCGAAATGTTTCAGCAAAAATCCCGTCGTTCGCGTATCTTCCGCCAAAATCACACCGGCTTCCTTCAATATCCGGATGGCTCTGGAAGTCATATCTTCCAGATTTCCCACCGGAGTAGGCACTAAATACAATTTGCTTTGTTCCCGCATTTTCAGGCAAAATGTTTTTCCATCAGTTCCTTAAAAGCAACCCCTGCATCGGTTTCCCATGGAAACGGATGATTGTCGTTCAAATAATTCAAAGCTTCTTCCAAAGTCTGCAATGCATTGAGATGCGTAAATACTTGATTCATTTCCGCTTCATTTCCCTTAAACAAATCCCGTAGAAACATAAACCGTTGATTAATCGTCAACGACTTTGTCAAATCCGCATATATTTTTTTGCTTATTTTGTCCCCCAGAAAAACGGTCAATTCGACAGGATCATTGACCGCCGTCATCAGTTGAAGCTGTGAAGATTCCATTTCGTAAAGGCCGATTTTCAATTGATTCAAAATATCCAGCGACGTGCTGAAAAATGACACAGGCAAAGTATCTAAGTCCTTCACTTTCCGAAATGATTCTTCCAATACGGAAATTCCTTCCAAATATTGTTCAATTTCCTTTTTAAAACTCATTTTCTAATAGCCAGTTTCCATTTATGCAACAAAATTAATCAAAAATTGCATTATATCCAAAATTTTAATTCCTTTGGGGTGCAATTCAAATTGTCGCTTCGTCATTGCGAACCCGCTGGGTGAAGCAATCCAGGTGTGCGCTATGGCTTCCCTACGCTCTCTGACGAGAGTTTGGTGGAGTCAAAATTATAATGCGTTTTTCTTTGCCGAAAAATTTTAACAAAAGTGTCTGTCACTGTATTGATGACAGACACTCCATTTTTCGCATTTTAATCCGACACAAAGTTACGAACACCTATCTAATTGATTACTATCCGTTTGCAAACACTTTTCTTTGTCCCGCCAACTTTTTCAACTCCCTTATTTAGAATCATTCTAAATAAGAATACCGCTTAACTTATTGATTTATAGTTCTTTTAGTCTTGTTTAAATAGTAAAAAAGACAAAAATTGTACTTATCTATCTTATTATCAATAATTTATAAGCTATATTTTTCAGCCTCCTTTTTGCAATTTAACAATTTGTTAAACACTTGTAAAACATTAAGCCTCTTAAGTATCTTAAAATCAGCCATTTACAAACGCTGTCTGTCATCAATACAGTGACAGACACTGGAAGCACAAAGTTGGTTTGATAAGACATTGATTTACAGTGATTTATGCGTTTTATTGAAAAAAGTATTAAAACTTAAAAAATGTGAAAATTAATAATTGAAAAGATGAGAATGAAGAAAAAAATGATGTTTTTGTTTTTGCTGTTTCCGATGGTTTTTGGAGCAGCAAATTTG
>JAISWH010000100.1 GCA_031271125.1 Dysgonamonadaceae bacterium | reverse complement strand
TTCGAAAGCGATTCGTTGATGAGATAACGGTCGGCTATCGGTGCGTCTTCATTGACCAACACGTCGAGCAAACTGTTGTCTTCGCCTTCTACGAAAGGAGCATCTACCGAGATGTGGCGGCCCGAAACTTTGAGCGTATCCGAAATCTTGTCTACCGGAATGTCCAATTCTTCAGCGAGTTCTTCGGGAGAAGGGCGGCGTTCGTGTTCCTGTTCGAACTTAGAAAACGCCTTCGTAATTTTGTTCAAAGAACCCACTTGATTCAGCGGTAAACGTACAATCCTCGACTGTTCGGCCAAGGCTTGCAAAATAGATTGTCGGATCCACCAGACTGCATAGGAAATAAATTTAAAACCCCGTGTTTCATCAAACTTTTCCGCTGCTTTTATCAAACCCAGATTGCCTTCGTTAATTAAATCCGGAAGGCTTAATCCTTGATTTTGATACTGTTTAGCAACAGATACAACGAAACGAAGATTTGCACGCGTCAATTTTTCCAAAGCAGCACGGTCGCCTCTCTTAATCGCTTGCGCCAATTCGACTTCCTCCTCTACGGTAATAAGGTCTTCACGTCCAATCTCTTGAAGATACTTATCCAAAGAAGCGCTTTCCCGATTGGTGATTGATTTGGTAATTTTTAACTGCCTCATTCAATAAAATTTAGTCTGAGAGTACTAAAAAACTTGCAAAAGTAGCTATTTTATTTAAGATATGAAAATAAAACAGCTACTTTTTTAATAATAATTTTTATATTTCAAAAAAACAAACCTTAATAATTCAAATCTATTGCGATATATTCCACCTTTTTGGTATTCGGATAAAATCCGCGGATAAATAGACCTCTATTGTCAGGTTCCTGTTTCAGAATCGATTGAACGATTTTTATCAATTCGCCGGAAGTAGAGATACGTGTATCATTAGCCGTCAGAATGATAAACCCGTTTTTGATTCCGGCGGTTTTCAGTTTTCCGTCCGACAAACCGGTGACTTCCACTCCGAAATTAATTCCCAGACGCATTTTGGTTTCCTTGCTTAATTCTTTGAATGATGCGCCTAAGACGTCTTCGGGCGACTGGTATTTTGTGATTTCCGTCGTTCCCTGATCATTTTTCAGTTCGACTTTGAAAGTCTTTTCGGAATTTCCGCGTTGAACCTGAACGGTTACTTTATCTCCCGGATTATAGCGACTTAACAGGCCTTGCAGATCGGCAAAGTTTTTCACTTTCACATCGTTGATAGCTGTAATAACATCCCCGACTTCAATTCCCGCTTTCTTTGTGCTACTGTTGGAAGAGAATCCGTCAACGTAAACGCCTTCAGTTACTTTCAGCTTATTAAATGCATCGGGATTTGATTCTTTCAATTTCGGTAATTCGATGACCAATACGCCTAACAACGCCCTTTGAACCGTGCCGTATTGTTTGATGTCGGTAACTACTTTTTTAACAATACTGATAGGGATTGCAAAAGAGTAGCCGATGTAATTACCTGTTTCACTGTATATTGCGGTGTTTATTCCGACCAATTCACCGCGGGTATTCACTAAAGCGCCTCCGCTGTTTCCCGGATTTACGGCAGCATCGGTTTGAATATACGATTCAATTTTTTGTTGGGTAACTTGTCCCGACCTACTACCGTTGGGATTACGGGGATCAATATAAGGATTAGGATAAGAGCCGGACGAAATATTTCCTCTTCCTTTCGCGCTCACAATTCCGGCCGTAACCGTTGAACTCAAGTTAAAGGGATTGCCGATGGCCAAAACCCATTCCCCGATTTTCAAAGCGTCGGAATTGCCGAACGGTATAACCGGAAGGTCTTTCCCGTCGATTTTCAGCAAAGCGACGTCGGTTGCTTCGTCGCGTCCGACCAATTTCGCTTTGTAAGTTTTGTCGCTGTTGGTTGTAACTTCAATTTCGTCTGCACCGTCAATCACGTGATTATTAGTCACAATATATCCGTCCGTAGAAATAATTACACCCGAACCGAAACCAATACGAGGTTGGCGTTGATAATACCGGTTTCCACCTCCTCCAAAGAAAAACTCAAAAGGATCGAAATATTCTCTTTGTTGCCTGTCGGAAGGATTTGGATTGGCGATTGATTTGATGTGGACGACGCCATTGATACTTTGTTCGGCGGCCTTTGTAAAGTCGGTGTTTTCGGCGGCGTTAGCGAATCCTACCGCACGGAAATTCCCTTGATTAAAAGGTTCCGCATAAACTGTTCCCTTACTTTTATTCAGGTGCGAATAAGTTCCGACGGCGATAAAAGCGCTTAGCAAACTTACCAGAATAAAACCAAATAATAATTTCCAAGTAACTTTCATATTTTAAATTATTTAATGTAACTATTCTTTTTTAGTTTAGTCTCTACAAATAACGTGCAGAACCCGTCTTTTCGCATATAATTTAAACTATTTAACCGGAAAAACGCAAGTCTTAACGCTGTTTAACAGACAAAATGGCATATTTGCCGGATTGTATCGTAATTTCCGGACAAACCCGTCTAAAAAAAAAATCTTGGATATATAAAAAAAATGTCTTACCTTTGCCGTCGCTAATTACAGAGCGGGGTGTAGCTCAGCCCGGTTAGAGTACGCGTCTGGGGGGCGTGTGGTCGGACGTTCGAATCGTCTCACCCCGACAATAGCCATCTGATTATCAGGTGGTTATGTTTTTTTTCTATGTTTTTCTTTTGCGCGTAAATTTAAAAAATTATGAATATCTACGATTTAGCAATCATCGGTGGCGGTCCGGCCGGATACACCGCAGCGGAATTAGCCGGAAAAAACGGACTGAAAACTATTCTTTTTGAAAAAAACAATATCGGCGGCGTTTGCCTGAATGAAGGTTGTATCCCGACCAAAACGCTCTTGTATTCCGCTAAAATTTACCAAAGCGCCAAAGACGCCGCAAAATATGGCGTCTCTTGTGAAGCGGTTACTTATGATTTACCAAAAATAATTGCCCGGAAAAGTAAAATCGTGAGAAAATTATCGGCGGGAATCCGTGCCAAGATGAATGAAGCGGGAGTGGAAACAGTTACAGGTGAAGCGATTATTCGGGCGAAAGGCGAAGGGCAAAAGGCGAAAGAAATTGAGTGTAACGGGCAGATTTATCTTGCCGGTAAACTGCTGCTTTGTACGGGTTCCGAAACGGTTGTTCCTCCGATTCCCGGATTAAGTGAAACCAATTTTTGGACGAGCCGTGAAGCCTTGGAAAATAAAGAAGTTCCCGAATCCTTACTGATCATTGGCGGCGGCGTAATCGGCATTGAGTTTGCCTCGTTTTTCAATACTTTGGGCAGCAAAGTAATTGTCGTTGAGATGATGGATGAAATTCTGACCGGTATGGATAAGGAGCTATCGGCGCTTTTAAGAAACGAACTGTCAAAAAAAGGAATCGAATTTCATTTAAATGCTAAGGTTGTTTCTGTGAATGACCGGCAAATAGAAATAGACGAAGCAGGTGAAAAAAGCATTTCGGAAGTTTCAAAAATACTGTTGAGTGTAGGGCGTAAACCGGTATTAACCGGCTTTGGTCTTGAAACATTAAATTTGGAATTGTTCAAAAATGGCTTAAGAGTTGATGAATATATGCAGACCTCATGTCCCGGCGTCTATGCTTGCGGCGATATTACGGGATTTTCTCTTTTGGCGCATACTGCCGTTCGGGAAGCCGAAGTTGCTGTCGGACATATTCTCGGAAAGAATGAAAAAATGTCCTATAAAGCTATTCCCGGAGTGATTTATACTCATCCTGAAATAGCAAGCGTAGGCAAGACAGAGGAAATCTTGCAGGCAGAGAACGTTGCATATATAGTGAAACAGCTTCCGATGGCGTATTCCGGTCGTTTTGTGGCTGAAAACGAACAAGGGAATGGCGTTTGCAAAATTCTGGAAAGCGAAGACGGTACAATTCTCGGAGTGCATATATTGGGAAATCCGGCTTCGGAAATCATTGTCATTGCGGGAATTGCTATTGAAAAAGGGATGAAAACCGATGATTTGAAAGCGATGATTTTCCCGCATCCTACCGTTGGGGAAATTATTAAGGAGACGCTGTGAAATTTGGTGAAGGGTGAACGGTGAACGCGGCTTTCATCCTTCACCATTCACCCAATAAAAACTCAGCCCGCTCTTCGGGCGAAAAATGCTCAATAGCATACCGCAAAGCAGTTCGCGGCATGTTTTTGTAATGCGTTTTCAAAAAATTGACAAGCGTTTGCCGGTCTTTTTTCCCAACTTCCCGCAACATCCAGCCGACAGCTTTGTGCATCAGGTCATGTTTGTGGGTAAGTAATTTTTCCGCAATAGCAAGCGTGTCGTCAAACTGCCGGTTTTTGATAAATGTCCAGGTAGATACGATAGCAATCCGCTGTTCCCAAAGGTTATCGCTTCCGGCCAAACGGTATAATATGCTTCGGTCTGTCTTGTCTAATAAATACAAGCCGATTATGTCGCGACAAGTAACATCAACCAAATCCCAATTATTGGCTTTGCGAGCATTTTTCAGATAGAAATCGAAAATTTCCTTCCGTTCCGCTTCCTTTGCTTTTTTGAATTGTTTCATAAGAAGAAGAAGCCCGGCCAAGCGGGCTTCGTGGTATTCCGAATCCAACAGGACTTGAATTTCATTGAAAGGTAACGCCGGACTCTTTTTGACAATATCGCGAGTCAACGGGACAACAATACCGAGCATTACATCTCCTTCGGCATATTGCCCTTTTCCGGTTTTGAAAAACCTTTGAAGAAACTTTGCTTTTTCAGGATTGGCGACAGATAAAAGCTCCTGAAGGATAAAACCGGCAGTCATAGTTTTAATTGATGAAAGCCAATATTTCCCCTTTTTGAACTTCCTTGCCTTGCCTTGCATACGTGCCGACGATGACTCCGTCGTAGCCGACCGGAACAGGTTCTATGCCGTATATATTCTGGATATAACACAAATTGCTGCCCTTTTTAATGCTTGCCCCTTCAAAAGGCGCCGTCGAAACGTCCATCATATCATATTGCCAGAGGACTTTTCCTTTGCAGGGCGCATGTACGGGTTTCGCATGAGGATATTCGGCCGTGATTTCTTCAAAACTGAACATCGGAATTTCAATAACCGGCCGTTTGACAATAATCGGCGCATGGGCTTTTTCTTTGGCTTGTTCCAATTCCTGATTGAATCTGTTTTTTGCAGCTCCCGACTTCATGTCCCTGTATTGGCGTTCGTGCATTGCAAATTCGAATAACTCTTCCTGGTCAGGGCCTTCATCCCAAGCGTTTACTTTCATTTCTTCCCTGAAACGGTCTAAATCATCGGGGAAAGCATCTTGTGGATTTCCTTCGTAAAATTCCAGGTGGTTTGCTTTCGCCAACTCAATGATTTCGGGGGCTAAAGCGCCGGGAAGTTTTCCCGTTTTTCCGAGAATCATATTCCAACTGTCTTTATCAATCATTGAGAAGCGAGGTTCGTTTTTGGCTTCGGCAAAAATATTCATCAAAGCGATATTCTTAACGTATTGACTGAACGGCGTAACCAATGGCGGATAACCCAACATCGGCCAAATGGATTCAACTTCATTGAACAGTCTGACAACCAAATTGTTAAGCGAAACTTCCTTTTTGCCGTTTTGTTTAAGCGCAAGATTAATCGCGCTGTGCATCCCTTTCAGGTCGGCCATCATCGAACCCATCATTCCACCCGGAAGGCCGCAGCCAACCAACAGCGAAGTCATGGTTTTATTACTCGGGTCGATGAAAAATCCCAGAAAATCGTCGATAAAGCTTTGGGTTAACCTGCGGGCTTCCATATAAGCTTCCATATTGATATCCGGCGTCAAAAAACCGGCGTCTTTCAGCATGGCTTGAATAGTAATTACATCGGGATGAACCATACCCCAGGACAACGGTTCCATCGCCACGTCGATATAATCAACTCCGTTGTAAGCTGCTTCCAACATGGAAGCAACGGAAAATCCGGGTCCGGAATGGCCATGATATTGAATCGGAATTTTCGGATGCCGTTCTTTTATTCCTTTGATTATCTGTCCATTACTATATGGACGACCGATTCCGGCCATATCTTTCAAACAAATTTCTTCGGCGCCTGCTTCGACTAATTTATCGGCTAAATTTACATAATAATCAACCGTATGAACGGGCGAGTAGGTGATACATAACGCTGCTTGCGGAATCATTCCTCCTTCTTTTGCATATTGAATCGACGGAATAATGTTCCTTGTATCATTTAATCCGCAGAAAATACGGGTAATGTCTACGCCTTGTGCGCGTTTTACCTTGTACATTAACTTCCTGACGTCGGAAGGTACGGGATTCATACGCAATCCGTTCAGACCTCTGTCGAGCATGTGAGTTTGAATTCCTGCTTTGTTAAAAGGAGCCGTAAATTCGCGAACGGCATGATTGGGGTTTTCTCCATATAGTAAATTGACTTGTTCAAAAGCCCCGCCATTGGTTTCGACCCTTGCGAAACAATCCATATCGACGATTACGGGTGCAATTTGTTTTAACTGATCAACCCTCGGTTGGTATTTGCCGGAAGATTGCCACATATCACGGTATAACAAACTAAATTTAATTTCCTTAGCCATAATTCTAATTAATTTTATTTTATTAAGATTTTTAGTGAAATTTGTTAATAATGGTACAAAGGTATAACAAAAAATCGAAATATTTTTTCTTGTTTAAATGAATCTTTCAAATATCCCTTAATTTAATAAATAAAGCTGTCATTTTGTCTCTGACAGCTTTGTAAGAAGCCTGGATTCCACTAGATTACGTATGGAATTGTTATCAAGATAATCCCTCAATCCTCCCGTCCACAATATCCATATTCATCGCATTCGGATTTTTCGGCAATCCCGGCATACGCATGATTTCGCCGGCAATAGCGACAATAAATCCGGCTCCGTTATTGATGACAATATCGTTGATTTTCAGTTTGAAGCCTTTTTCTACCCCGAACGCTTTCGGATTGGTCGAGAAAGAAAATTGTGTCTTAGCAATGCAAACCGGAAAATGTTCGATATTCATTTGTTTGACAAATTGAAGCATTTTTTCAGTCCGGTCACTGAATTGTACGGTATCGGCGCCATAAATATTTTTAGCAATTTTCTCAATTTTTGTTTTGATATCGTCGTTTTCATCATAACTGAAACGGAGTGGGGTAGCGGGCGATGTTTCAATTGTGTCCGCAACCAAACGCGCCAGATCTTCAGCGCCTTCTCCTCCTTCGGCAAATGCTTTGTTTACCGCAAAACCTACGCCTTTTTCACGACAATGCGCTCTGACTAAAGCGATTTCTTCTTCCGTATCAAAATCATAATGATTGAATGCAACGACTACTTGCTGACCGAAACTTGCCAGATTTTCAAGGTGTTTATCTAAATTTTCAAAACCTCGGATCAGCCCTTCGCTGTTCGGTTTTTTGATGCTGTCTAATGGGACATTCCCGTGCATTTTCAAGCCTTGGGAAGTAGCGACAATAACCGTCAGTTTGGGTTGTAGCCCGGCTTTCCGGCATTTGATATTGAAGAATTTTTCGGCGCCGAGATCTGCTCCGAATCCGGCTTCGGTAATGACGTATTCGCCGAATGTCAAAGCCATTTTGGTAGCTACGATGGAATTACAGCCATGTGCAATATTGGCAAACGGCCCGCCGTGGACAAAAGCGGCTGTGTTTTCGGTTGTCTGTACCAAGTTGGGATGGATAGCATCTTTTAATAAAATGGTTATTGCTCCTTCAATTCCCAAATCTTTTACTTTGAACGGTTTGCCGTGAAAATCAAAGCCTAAAAGAATTTCGCCGATCCGGCGTTTCAAGTCATCCAGATTTTCCGATAAACACAAAATTGCCATGATTTCGGAAGCGGGCGTAATGTCAAACCCGGTTTCGGTAGGAATACCATTGGTGAAAGTGCCTAAACCGGTCACCATTTTCCGAAGGCTTCTATCATTAACATCCAAAACCCTTTTCCAAAGAATTTCTTTCAATCCGACTTCGCAAATGCCTCGATTCTGGTACAGATAGTTATCTAAAAGCGCTGTAATCATATTGTGTGCGGAGGTAATCGCGTGAAAATCACCGGTAAAATGCAAGTTGATGTTTTCCATGGGAAGCACCTGTGCGTAGCCGCCTCCGGCAGCTCCTCCTTTCATGCCGAAACATGGACCTAACGATGGTTCCCGCAAAACGACAACAGCTTTCTTCCCGATTTTCACCAGGCCTAAGGATAGACCGATAGAAACGGTTGTTTTCCCGATTCCGGCTTGTGTCGGCGTAATAGCGGTAACTAAAATCAGATTATGTTTTTTTATTTTTTCTTCGTCGATTAAATGAACGGGAACTTTGGCCACATATTTGCCGTAATTCATGATTTCATCGGTAGGAATGTCGATTTCTTTCGCCACCTTTTTGATTTTTTTCAGTTCGATACTACGGGCAATTTTGATGTCTGTAAACATAATATATCAAAATTTATTTTAGCGGGCGAAATTACGTGAAAAACTTGGGAATTCCAAATTTTACCGGACATTTCACATAATGATGCCGGACTTCGGGCATTTGTTTTTTTTGAATAATTGATTTATTATTCGTAACTTTGCCTCAAATAACATAGGTAAATATATAAATGGATAAAATCAAACAAATCATCATTTCGCTCAAACCTTATAAAGGAATTTAGTATTTTTTGTTTCTCCTGTTTCTCTTCCATTTTTCCTGGAAAATAGCTATTGACGGAGATATGGGCGGCGATCGCATGTATCTTTTTGGAAAAGACATTACTCCGGCGTGGTTTTATACTGCTTGCGTATGGCTGACTTCGTGCGCAGAATGGTTCATACGCCTTTTGCCGAATATGCAAGACCTTGTCAGAGAGTCCATTTTACTGTATTTTCCCCAAGGAGGAATCACTATTTCCATTGTCTGGGGCTGTCTGGGACTCAAACAAATGTTCATTTATTCCTGCATTATCCTGTTTTACAGGGGGCCTTTCCTGAAAAAATTGGCATATATTCCTTTAAGTTGTGTTATCCTGACCGTTTATAATATTATACGCATTGGTCTGATCACCGTCTTTACCCGTGGCTATCCCGAACGGTTCGATTCGTTGCACGATGGAATATTCCGCTACATTTACTACACTATCGTTTTTCTGCTATGGGTTTATTGGGAAGAAGTTATCGTAAAAAGACATAGAAATGAAAAGTCCCAAAGAGAAAATACAGGCGCTGAGAGCGTTGATGAAAGCTGAAAACATCAAAGCCTGTATCATTCCTTCCACCGACCCGCATATCAGTGAATACCCGCCCGCGCATTGGAAAACCCGCGAATGGATATCCGGTTTCACCGGTTCGGCGGGAACAGTTGTCGTTACGCTTGAAAAAGCCGGCTTGTGGACCGATTCGCGCTATTTTCTTCAAGCGGAAAACCAGTTGGAAAACACCGGTATCGAACTGTTTAAAATGGGACTGCCGGAAACGCCTAATTTGCTTGATTGGCTTATTCGGGAATTATCACCCGGAGATTATGCCGGTATCGAAGGCGCTGTTTTTGCGGCTTCGGAAGCGCAATCGTTCGTGGAAAATCTCACCGGGAAAGGACTGAAAATCCGCACGGACTTCGCGCCTTATTCGCAACTTTGGGAAGACCGTCCCGCTCTGCCCGGCAATCCCGCATTTATCTTACCGGAACGCTTTTCGGGAAAATCATGCCGCGAAAAAATCAAAGAAGTGAAGGAAGCTTTAAAGAAAAACAAAGCGGATGCGACGATTCTCGCCGCTTTGGATTCAATTGCCTGGCTGTTCAATATCCGGGGAAACGATGTAGCTTATAATCCGGTTTGCCTGAGTTATGCCGTTGTTTCCGAAAAAGAAACCGTACTTTTTATCCCACCGGGAAAAGTAACGGAAGAAGTTGCCGATTACCTCCATTCTCAAGGAGTTGTAATTGCCGATTACAATAAAATAACCGGCTACATTCAATCTTTCGCCCTGCACCCTTCGCCTTTCGCCGTTCTGACAGCGCCTTCCAAAATCAATTACGGCCTGTATTCCGCTATTCCCGAAAACTGCGTCAAAATGGAGGTGCCGGTTCATCCGGTCGATGCTTTGAAAAGCGTTAAAAACGAAACGGAAATCGCAGGAATCCGCAATGCCATGCGAAAAGATGGCGTCGCGATGGTCAAATTCCTGATGGATTTGGAAAAAACTTTGGCTTCGGGAAGAAAAATCAGCGAATCGACAATTGCGGAAAAACTCCGTCAATACCGTAGCGAACAGGAATTTTACGCCGGTGAAAGTTTCGCTACCATTGCCGGGTACGGTCCGCACGGCGCGATTGTCCATTACGAAGCCGATGCGGAAAGCGATGCGGAAATTCTTCCGGAAGGCATTCTGCTCATCGACTCCGGTGCACAATATTTCGACGGAACGACCGACCTTACACGCACCCTGGCGTTTGGCCCCGTTTCCGACGAGATGAAAAAAGATTATACGGCTATTCTGCGAGGGCTTATCGCGCTGACAACCGCCCGGTTTCCAAAAGGAACCGTAGGAATGCAATTAGACATCCTCGCCCGGCAATTCCTTTGGCAAGACGGAACGAATTACTTGCACGGAACCGGTCACGGCGTCGGACATTTCCTCAATGTACACGAAGGCCCGCAAAGCATCCGGATGAATTACAATCCGGCAACCTTAGAATTGGGAATGGTAACTTCCAATGAACCGGGTATTTACCGTAGCGGAAAATATGGCATCCGTATCGAAAACCTGTTGCTTGCGACGCCGTATCAATCCACGGATTTCGGCGAGTTTTATACCTTCGAGACTTTAACGCTTTGCCCCATTGACCTGAAGTTAATTGATTTTTCCTTGATGAGCCGGTTTGAAATAGATTGGTTAAACCGCTATCATCAAAAAGTTTACGATACCCTTTCGCCTTTTCTGTCGGAAGAAGAAAAGGAATGGATTGCTTCCTCGTTTCTTCTGCCTTAGATATCCAACAATTCTCCGTCTTCACATTTTTTTACTTTCGCCGGGAAATGCTGTACCCAATGATAATTGTGGGTAGTCATGATGACCGAAGTGCCGCTTTCGCTGATTTCGTGGAGGAGTTTTACGATTTGGGCGCCGGTTTCGGGATCTAAATTCCCGGTCGGTTCGTCGGCCAGAATCAGTTGGGGAGAATTGAGCAGTGCGCGGGCAATTACGATTCTTTGTTGTTCGCCACCGGATAATTCATGCGGAAATTTATAACCTTTATGTTCCATGCCCACATTTTCCAATACTTCATTGATGCGGGTTTCGATGCTGTTTTTATCTTTCCAGCCGGTAGCTTTCAGCACGAATTGGAGGTTGTTGTGTACGGAACGATCCGTCAATAATTGAAAATCCTGGAACACAATGCCCACTTTCCGACGGAGAAAAGGAATTTGTTTTCGTTTGATTTTTCGCATATCGTAATCAAAAACCTGCGCGAAACCCTTTTGTACCGGTATCTCGCGATAAATGGTTTTTAGCAGGGAACTCTTGCCGGAACCTACTATTCCGATGATATACAAAAATTCGCTATCCTCTTGCCGAAAAGTCACATCTTTCAGGATAAGGTTTTCTTCCTTGCGAATTTCTACATTTTTATAATCAATTAGAACCATAATACTTTTTCATTATTCTTCCTGATGTCTCTTTTTTAATTCTTTAGCCAAATCCTCGATTCGGAAACCTTTGTAAGTCAAAAGGACAATTAAATGATAAAGCAAGTCGGAACCTTCGTACAATAAGCGGTCGTCATCGCCGGTCATGGCTTCGATAACGGTTTCGACGGCTTCCTCGCCGACTTTTTGGGCAATCCTTCCGATACCTTTTTTGAAAAGGCTGGTGGTATAAGAACCTTCCGGCATTTCCCGGCGACGGCTAAGAATAAAATCCTGCAAATATTTCAGGAACATGATATCTTCCTCGTTGGTTTCGTTGAAACAAGTATCATTTCCCGTGTGGCAAACCGGCCCTGCCGGATTGACCTTAATCAGTAAAGTATCTCCGTCGCAATCTTCACTGACGGAAACGACATACAGGAAGTTTCCGCTCTCTTCACCTTTGGTCCACAGCCGTTGCCGGGAACGACTGAAAAAAGTTACTTTACCGGTTTCCCGTGTTTTTGCCAAAGCTTCTTCATTCATAAACCCCAACATTAACACTTTATTGGTCTGATCGTCTTGTATGATGGCGGGAATTAAACCGTCCGTTTTATTAAAATCAAGCATACTTTTTTAATTTCTTCGCAAAAGTACAAAAAATATAGAACTTATAACGTATTGTTTTTTTTTATTAACATATAGATTCAGTCTATCTTTTGACATAAAAATGAATTTTTGATGTTATTTTTGATAAATTATAAATAATTTATCGTATTTTGTATTATAATGAGAAAAAATGAAATATTAATTGTCTACAATGAGTCAAATCTAAGATGTAACGTTTTGATTATTTCCTTTTTTCACCCTAACTTGCAAACAAATTTCACATTGGATTTATGTTTTCATATAAAGTTATTTTTCGTCCTTCGCTCCGACAAGGAAAAAATGAAGGCGTCATCAGTATCCGGTTGATTTACAATCGCAAAATAAGAGTTATTACAACTCCCTACCATATTTACCCGGAAGAGTGGGATTTTCAGAAGAATTGCATGGCGCCGATTCCCCGCCGTGCGGCAAGATCAAAATATCTTGAAGATATTGAGGAAAGTTTGAGTCGCGATTTGTTATTCTTAAATGAAAAAATGAAAATTGCATCTCAACCGAATTCTATTTTTTCGATTGATGATATAGCTGATATGCTAAACGCAACTCAAGCTAAAAATAGAATCTCATTATCCGAATTTGTGTATTTTTTGACTATTACTTTATATAAAAACGGACAATATCGGACAGCAAGAGCTTATCGTTCGGCAGCAAACTCATTAATTGAGTTTAATGGCGGGCAAGACCTCTACATGGATGAACTCACCATGCTCAAATTGATGAAATATGAGAAATATATGAAAAGCTGGGGACTACAATTGAATACGATTTCTTTTTATTTTCGGAATCTGCGCGCCATTTGCAACAAAGCAGTATCTTTGGGATTATATCCATCTTTCGACATGAGCATTTTCAAATGTGTTTACACGGGAATTGAACAAACTTCCAAACGGGCCTTGCATCCCAAACACATGAGAGACCTTTGGCGTTTTTTAGACAGATATGGCACCAAAGTCAACAACGATTTGTCGGATGCCGTTGCTTTGTTTCTTTTCTGTTTTTCGGCCCGGGGAATGTCGTTTGTCGATGCAATCAACCTGAGAAAAGAAAATATTCGAGATAATAATACCATAATGTACTACCGGCGAAAGACGAGCCGTTGTATTCGCGTTGCCATTTCTCCGCCCATGCAAAAAATTATCAATCATTTTGCGTGGCGAACGCGTAATTCCATTTATGTTTTTCCTTTTCTGAGCGGCACGGAAGAATTAGCCTACCGGCAATATGAAACCGCATTGAGGAGACAAAACCGCCGGCTGAGGCAAGTAGCGCGAATTCTTGGGATACGGGATAAACTGACGACGCACACTTCGCGACATTCATGGGCTACAATCGCGCACGGGCAAGATATTCCCGTCAGCGTCATCTGTGAAGCGCTCGGACATCATAATGAACGGACTACGTTGATTTATCTTGCATCCATTGAAAGTTCCGTGATAGATGAAGCGAGCAACCTGGTGAATAATGCTGTTTTGAACCGGTAAATACCGAATAAAAGCAAGGTCATCAAGACTTGAATCTTTGATGACCTTGCAAATAAGTTATCAACCAAAATCCTAAGTTATCAACAACTTCACCTTGTTTTCCCAAAAAAACAACCAATCCTCCCAATAAAAATATTACTTTTGTATCCGAAAATAATTTCATATCTTTTGATTGACATCCTATGGGAAAAATAATTGCTTTGGCAAATCAAAAAGGAGGCGTGGGTAAAACCACTACAACCATTAATTTGGGCGCTTCCTTAGCGGCGTTGGACAAAATGGTGTTGATAGTAGATGCTGATCCTCAAGCAAATGCATCGTCCGGTTTAGGAATAAACATCCGGGAATTGAAAAAATCAATTTACGAATGTATTATTGAAAATGCCGACCCCGGCGAAGCGGTACTGTCTACCGAAGTGCCTAATTTATACATACTTCCTTCTCATATTGATTTGGTGGGGGCCGAAATAGAAATGTTGAGTTTCCAGAATCGGGAAAAAGTATTGAAAGAATTATTGTATAAAATCAAAGACAAATACGACTATGTCCTGGTCGATTGTTCTCCCTCCTTGGGTTTGATTACCGTAAATGCCTTGACGGCAGCCGATTCGGTCATGATTCCGGTACAATGCGAATATTTTGCTTTGGAAGGAATTTCCAAATTGTTGAACACGATTAAAATCATTAAATCCAAATTGAATCCCGATTTGGAAATCGAAGGTTTTCTGCTGACCATGTACGATGCCCGCCTGCGCCTGGCCAATCAAATTTATGAGGAAGTGAAAAAACATTTTGGAGATATGGTTTTCAATACGGTCATCCAACGAAATATCAAGTTGAGCGAAGCGCCGAGTTACGGACAACCGGTATTGCTCTACGACGCCGACTCGAAAGGATCGCACAACCATATCCAATTAGCAAAAGAATTGATTGCAAAAAATAAATAATTTAATATGTCGAAACAAACGAAATCTGCGTTGGGAAGAGGCCTGAATGCATTGATTACTATGGACGACCTGAATACAAACGGCTCTTCGTCCATCAATGAAGTGGAATTATCCAAAATTGAAGCCAATCCCGAGCAACCACGTTCCGTATTTGATGAAGAATCCTTGGAAGAATTGGCTACTTCCATCAAAGCCTTGGGATTAGTACAACCGATTACCTTACGCGAAATCAGACCCGACCGTTACCAAATTATTTCGGGTGAACGGCGATACAGGGCTTCGCTTATGGCCGGACTTACTTCCGTACCCGCGTACATCAAGAAGGCAAGCGACGAAAACGTCATGGAAATGGCGCTCATCGAAAATATCCAACGCGAAGATTTGAATCCCATTGAAATTTCCCTTGCATTTCAGACTTTAATTGATACGCACAACTTGACGCAAGAAAAATTGAGCGAACGCATCGGCAAAAAACGAGCTACTATCGCCAATTTCTTACGATTGCTGAAACTTCCCGCCGAAATTCAAATAGGACTGAAAGACAAAAAGATAGACATGGGACATGCCAAATCCCTGCTTTCACTCGAAGACGCTTCCGACCAATTAATGGTTTACGAACAAATCCAGGAATACGGTTATTCGGTTCGCCGTACGGAAGAAATTGTAAGAGAACTGAATAACCCGCAAGAAACAAACCTGACACCAGAATCGGTGACCAACCATCCTCGAAAAAAATCGCCCGAAGGATTTGAGGAATTAAAAAAACAATTATCGGATTTTTTCGGAGCTAAAGTCACTGTTTCCCGCAATGAAAAAGGCACAGGGAAAATCAGTATTCCTTTTTCCGATGAAAAAGAATTAGCAAGAATTAAACAAGTATTTGATTCTATAAAAAATAATTCGTAATTTAGACGCCCGAAAGTGGTAATTTTATAGAATTTGAAAGTGCGTATTAGCTTGATATTGATAGGATTCTGTCTTTTTTCCATGGGAATAAAAGCACAGGAAGTGCAGATTATCGAAATAGACAGCGTTCGAAATGCAAATACGATGCACAATAGCATGGTGGATACGATGGCTTTCAAACCTAATTCGACGAGAGCAATCCTTTATTCGGCGCTCTTTCCCGGTTTGGGGCAAATATACAACCGCAAATACTGGAAATTGCCGTTTGTGTATGGTTGTTTTATCGGATGTGCATATGCCATTAACTGGAATAACAGCCAGTATACCGGCTATAAAGCAGCTTTTATGGGATTTGAAGATGCGGACGAAACGACCGATTCATGGAAAGCTTATGTTCCGCGTTCCTACCCCGAAAATTTGAATGAATGGTCAGGCGAGCAGAGAAACCGCTTCAGTTCGGCTTTGAAGTCTAAAAAAGACTATTACCGGAATTATCGGGATATGAGTATTATCATTACAATTGGGGTATATGCCGTTTGGATTATTGATGCATACGTCGACGCCCAACTGTTTGATTTTGATGTAAGTACCGATTTAAGTATGCGGGTTGCGCCGGTGCTTTTAGAAAAAACTGCCGCCAATCCCCGCTCTTTGGGGCTACAATTAAGTTTCACCTTTTAATTTAGAAAAACATGAAAAAAATAATCGGATTATTAAGCATTTTGTTAGTTTACACATTTGCACAGGCACAGGATAATTCCCTTGTAGATTTGGAAACGGACACAATTTCTTTTTCGGTTCCCGAAGATTGGGATGCCAATTGGGATAAATTGGTAAATTCCTGGTATGTAAAACATTATACAACCAAAATCAACCATGAAGGCTATCAGGAAAATACGCCTGCCGACGATACAACTTACATCGCAAGGCTGTCGAAACTGCCGAATATTATTGAGCTTCCTTACAACAATATCGTTCGGAAATGTATCGAACAATATATCAATCGCCGGTCTCTCGTAGAATACCTGTTAGCTATCGAACCCGTTTATTTCCCGATGATTGAAGAAACTTTAGACAAATACAATTTACCCTTGGAATTGAAATACTTAACCATCGTAGAATCGGCTTTGAACCCGACCGCCCGTTCCCGGCGGGGCGCTTCCGGACTTTGGCAGTTTATGATGACTACCGGAAAGAGTTATGGATTGGAAATCAATAGTTTAATTGACGAAAGACTGGATCCTGTAAAATCGACCGATGCCGCCTGCCGTCATTTAAAAGACCTGTTTGATATTTACGCTGACTGGAATTTAGTGATTGCAGCTTATAATTGCGGCGCCGGAAACGTGAACAAAGCTATTCGGCGGGCGAAGGGAAAAGCGGATTTCTGGAAAATTTACCAGTTTCTTCCTAGGGAAACCCGGACTTACGTTCCGCTCTTTATTGCCGCCAACTATATGATGAATTATTACGCTTACCATCAACTGTATCCGGCTCAAATGGAAACGCCTTCCGCAATGGATACCGTAATGATTAACCAACGAATGCACTTTGACCAAATTTCTACCATCCTGAATATTGATAAAGAAGAACTTAAAGCATTGAATCCGCAATATAAAAAAAACATCATACCCGGTAATGGGAAACCGTATGCATTGAAACTACCTTCAAACCTGGCTTTTGCCTTCGTGGAAAAAGAAAACGATATTGCAAATTATAACATTGAAGGTTTATTTACAAACCGATCAACGGTTGAAAATGCCACAGAACAGGCAATGAAAGGCAGAACCTCTACGAAAAGAGGAAAACAAATCGCAATAAGCAACACGTCTCAATATAAAGTGAGCGCAGGAGAATCTTACTATACGATTTCCAGAAAATTTCCGGGCTACGATCCGGACGATTTGATGCGGTTAAATAACACGAGAAGTTCGGCTTTGAAAAAAGGACAATATATCAGGGTTCCTAAAATATGAAATATCCCAATGGACGAGATAATTACCGACACAAC
Source organism: Dysgonamonadaceae bacterium (assembly GCA_031271125.1). GTDB lineage: Bacteria > Bacteroidota > Bacteroidia > Bacteroidales > Azobacteroidaceae > Azobacteroides. The sequence goes on along the minus strand of JAISWH010000100.1, from coordinate 8,886 downwards.
CGGCGAAGAAAAAATGATTCAGAACGCTTTTGAGTTGTTACTCGAAAACTACTCCCAATCAAACCACCGGCAAAAATTTGAAATAATCAACAAGGCTTTTTTGTTTGCCAACCAAGCTCATAAAGGGGTGAAAAGACGTTCGGGCGAACCTTACATTATGCATCCATTGGCTGTCGCACTGATTGTCAGTGAGGAAATGGGACTCGGTTCGACCTCCATTTGTTCTGCCTTGTTGCATGACGTCGTTGAAGATACCGACTATACGGTCGAAGATATTCGGAATCTTTTCGGGAATAAAATTGCGCAAATCGTTGGCGGACTGACGAAAATATCCGGTGGTATCTTTGCGGAAGCTGCTTCCGCTCAAGCCGAAAACATGCGGAAACTGTTGCTTACCATGTCGGATGATATCCGGGTAATCCTGATAAAAATAGCCGACCGGCTGCACAATATGCGGACATTGGGCGCTCTTCTTCCCGCCAAACAATACAAAATCGCCGGCGAAACGATGTATCTTTACGCGCCGATGGCGCACCGGCTCGGACTTTTTGCCATCAAAACCGAACTGGAAGACCTCAGTTTCAAATACGAGCATCCCGATGAATACCGGCAAATCAGCCAAAAATTAGAAGCTACGGCAAAAAACCGCGAAAAGATTTACGAGCATTTCGCCGCTCCGCTCCATCCGAAATTAGACGAGTTAGGTGTCCGGTACAAGATGCAGAAAAGGGTCAAATCCATTTATTCTATCTGGAACAAAATGCAGGCAAAGAAAGTAGATTTTGAAGATATTTACGATATTTTTGCCGTCCGGATTGTTTTCGAACCTAAACCGAATATCGACGTAAAAAAACAATGTTGGGACATTTATTCGGCAATTACAGACCTTTATAAACTGCGTCCCGACCGCATCCGCGATTGGGTGAGCCGTCCTAAAGCCAATGGTTATCAGGCGCTTCACCTCACCGTCATGGGACCCGACGGGCAATGGATTGAAATGCAAATCCGAAGCTCCAAAATGGACGAAATCGCAGAAAAAGGCTTTGCCGCCCATTGGAAATACAAGGAACACGGCGATTCGGCACAAATCGAAGAAGAAACCGAATTAGACCGTTGGCTCGAACGCATTCAGGATGTTCTCGAAGCGCCCAGCCCCAACGCCATGGACTTCCTCGACACCATTAAAATGAACCTCTACGCTTCCGAAATATTCGTTTTCACGCCGAAAGGAGAAATCAAAACTTTACCGCAAGGAGCTACTGCTTTGGACTTTGGCTACGAAATCCATACCAATGTCGGCGACCATTGCATCGGCGCTAAAGTGAATCACCGCTTGGTTCCTTTGAGCCACAAGCTCAATTCGGGAGATCAAGTGGAAATCCTGACTTCCCGGTCGCAATCGCCTCATCCCGAATGGCTTAATTTTGTAACAACCGCCAAAGCCAAAACCAAAATCGAACTGTTTTTAAAAAAACGGAAAAAAGAAAAAATCAAGGAAGGAGAACAAATACTCGACGAAATTTTCCTGAAAGCGGGAGTAGAAATCAACATTCAGGTTTTGGATAAATTGCTTTCCTCTTACGGTTATCCTAAAAAAGAAGATTTTTATTTTTCCCTTGCCGAAAAACAGGTGGATTTATTGCCCGAAAATCTAAAAAAGATACTCAAAGAAAAATCAAGCAATTACCTCGTGAAATTTGTGAAGCAAGCTTTCAGTGTCGGTTCGGGTTCCAAAGAAAATACGGAAAATAAACCGGCGCAAATTCCCTTGACGGACACTCGTAAAATCGACCGAAAAAAAACCTATATCCTTGAAGAAGAAGGATTTCAGAAAAATTACATCGCAGCTTCCTGTTGTAACCCGATTCCCGGCGACGATGTGTTGGGTTTCATCCACGACGACAGCCATCTGGAAGTTCACAAACGATCCTGTCCCGTAGCGCTTACGCTGAAAACCCGTTTCGGCGACCGGATCATTTCCTGCGAATGGGCGGGACACAAAGCCTTTTCTTTCCCCGGCAGTATAGAAGTGAAAGGCATCGACCGGATAGGAATTTTAAGTGAAATTGCCCAAGTCATTGCCAATGATTTGTCGGTCAATGTGCGGAAATTAAACCTCACTTCCAACGACGGATTTTTTGAGGGAATCATAGAAGTTACGATTCATGACGTGAACGATATTAATACTTTAATTAGTCGTTTGCAGAAAATTAAAGGTGTGAAGAGCGTAAAGAGAACGGATTGATTTTAACTATCTCATTAAGGTTTTTTTCTCGCCAAAAAATTTTAACAAAAGTGTCTGTCACTGTATTGATGACAGACACTCCATTTTTCACATTTTAATCCAACACAAAATTACTAAGACCTATCTGATTGATTACTATCCACTTGCAACAACTTTTCTTTGTCTGACAAATTTTTTCAGCCTCCTTATTTAGAATCAATCTAAATAAGAATATCACTTAACTTATTGATTCATAGCTGTTTTAGTGTTGTTTAAATAGTAAAAAAGACAGAAATCGGACTTATCTATCTTACTATCAATAATTTATAATCAATATTTTTAAGTCTCATTTTTGCAATTTAGCAATTTGTTAAACATTTGCAAAACATTAGGCATCTTAAGTATCTTAAAATCAGAAAGTTACAAACGATGTCTGTCATCAATACAGTGACAGACACCGGAAGCACAAAGTTGATTTGGCAATCTATTGATTTACAGTGATTTATGCGTTTTTCTTGAAAAAAGTATTAAAACTTAAAAAATGTGAAAATTAATAATTGAAAAGATGAGAATGACGAAAAAAACAATTTTTTTATTATTGCTGCTTCCGATGGTTTTTGGAGCAGCAAATTTGTATGCACAGGTGACTATCGGATCGGATGATGCACCACATTCCGGTGCGATTTTGGATTTACAATCAGATAACAAAGGATTGAAGTTGCCCTCAGTTTCGCTTTTGGACACGGCGGTATTTCAGTTATCGACGATTCCAAGCGACATTGCAATCGCCAAAGGTATGATGGTTTACAATACCAATGATAATACCAAAGGCGGTAGAGGCCAGGGTATTTACACTTGGAACGGTACCTGGATTTATTCCGGAGGCGCTCCCAGAGCAGACATACCTGTAAGTAGAATTGCTATTACTTCCGAAGAGAATGTTAATACTGTGAAAGCCGGTGAAACACTGAAATTAACGGCACACGTACTTCCGGATAATGCATCTAACAAAAAATTGGCGTGGAGTGTGAGTAGTTCATTGACTGCCGGTAAAGCGGTTGTCAACGACACAGGACTGGTAACCGCTATTAAATCAGGTGATGTTACGGTTCGCGCATCTGCTATTGATGGTTCCAACGTTTACCGGGAGTTCGGTTTAACAGTTCGGCCTGTTGCACCGCCATCAAATATCGAGGTTTATTCAGAAACAGGGGAATACTCTTTGGAAGCCGGTCTTTCGCTTCAACTGCTTGCTACAATCGAACCGGAAAATACGATTCAGAATGTTAAGTGGGAGGTTCGCGACGAAGACGGCGTGGTCGCAACGGTAAATACTGATGGCCTGGTCACCGGACTGCAAGAAGGATTTGCTCAAATAACGGCTAAGGTTTTTTGGGGAGAGGATTCTCTGGTCACCAACAGACAGATCACTGTTACGAAACCGTCACTACCAGCGAATATGGTAAGAATACAAAATGGGGATAGCTTGTACCTTACGTATGCTTTCGGCAATAGGATTTGGATGGTAGAGAACTCGTGGGAAGGCACTGCTACCTATACAAGATATGATTATGAATTAACCGGAACTAAGTATTATACATACACACAGGCATTAAACGCATGCAAAGCGCCCTGGGCGTTACCGTCACCAGATGACGTAATCTCATTGATCAACTACGTGAATGTGTTTGCCACTACGGCTGAATTAAAAATATGGTCAACCGCACCGCCAACAGGTTACTTTGAAGCCGGAAGTTTGCAATCTGGCGGGACAGGTCGCTTATGGAAAACTGATAGTAAAACCTATTTTTACTACAACACATCTAAACTTATCGTTCTTAGTACCAGCACTGCGCAGGAAAACACACCAATGCCGGTACGTTGCGTCATGCCTAAAGTAGAATAACTGCCATGGATACGGAGGGTGTATCAAAAGTATTTTTATTCTTTATTTATTCGGATACCTATCTGAGATTGGTTTCAAATATTCAATTCTCAAGGACGAATGAGCGACTTTTGATACACTTTCATTTCTACCCACATGCCGTCCCGTAACGGGACGGTAGGAAAAAATGGTTGTTTGCATTTTCTAACGGCACAGGAGTTTTGCAGATGACTTGTTTTTTTGTTGTCATTTAATGAAATATAAAATAAAACTTAATGATTTATTGTTTTTCCCAAAATTATACATAACTTTGCAACCCGTTTTTGCGCATTTTTAATGAAAAAACGGACAAAAATCAAAGATTTTCGGAGAGGAAATGGCTCTTTTCCGAAAAATAAAAAAAAATTATTAAGTCATAAATTAAACAAATGAGCCAAAAAATTAGAATTAAATTGAAGTCTTACGATTACAACCTGGTTGACAAATCAGCCGAAAAAATCGTAAAAACGGTAAAAGCAACCGGCGCTGTGGTAAGCGGTCCGATTCCATTACCTACTCACAAACGCATTTTTACTGTGAACCGTGCTACTTTCGTGAATAAAAAAGCGCGCGAACAGTTTGAATTATCTTCCTACAAACGCTTAATCGACATTTACAGTTCCACTGCAAAAACCGTCGACGCCTTGATGAAATTGGAATTGCCGAGCGGCGTAGAAGTCGAGATAAAAGTATAAGTAATTGAGGTTTTCAAGGTAAAAAGCTGAGGGCGTAGTCAAATACGCCCGTTTTTTTTTCCGGCGCTACCCACATCAAATTTACGGCTACCGGGGCGCGTGACTATTATATCATGGCTTCTTGGAAAACAATCCGCTGTCGTGGGAAGTAAACGATTTGGGTAAGGCAAAGCGAAATAGCAAGCGTTTAACCGTTTTGAAATTTGTCAGATAAATAATGGATGCATTTCAAACCAAAATAAAATAAAAAAGATTTTTAGATAAACACTTTGTTTTATAAAGAATTATTCATACCTTTGCGACCCATTTTGTACATTATTGTACAAGTGGGTTTAGCTTATTAATAATGAAAAATAATTGAAATGCCAGGATTAATTGGAAAAAAAATCGGAATGACATCCGTTTTCAGTGCTGATGGAAAAAATCTTCCATGCACTGTTATCGAAGTAGGTCCTTGTGTAGTTACTCAGGTAAAAACCGTTGAAAGAGACGGTTACGAAGCAGTTCAGTTAGGTTTTGAGGATAAGAAAGAAAAGCATACCACAAAACCCGAATTAGGACACTTCAAAAAAGCCGGCGTAACTCCCAAGAGACACTTGGCCGAGTTCAAAGGACAAGGGAGTTATAAACCCGGAGATGTAATCACCGTTGATTTCTTCAACGGCGAAGTGTATGTAGACGTTATCGGAACGTCGAAAGGTAAAGGATACCAAGGAGTTGTAAAACGCCACGGTTTCAAAGGGGTAGGTGAAATGACACTGGGTCAAAGCGACCGTCAGCGCCATCCCGGTTCTATCGGCGCCTGTTCATACCCTGCGAAAGTATTCAAGGGTACGCGCATGGCAGGTCACATGGGCGATCAACGTGTTACTGCCCAAAACCTTGAAGTGATTAAGTTATTGCCCGATCACAACCTGATTCTCGTAAAAGGTTCTGTTCCGGGTGCAAAAGGTTCAATCGTAATAGTTCAAAAATAATGGAAGTAAGCGTATATAACATTAAAGGACAAGATACCGGAAAAAAGGTAAACCTGAAAGACGGCGTATTTGGCATTGAACCGAACGACCATGTTATTTACTTGGATGTAAAACAACACATGGCCAATAAACGTCAAGGAACAGCTAAATCAAAAGAAAGAAGCGAAATGTCGGGAAGTACCCGCAAACTCGGACGTCAAAAAGGCGGCGGCGGCGCCCGCCACGGTGATATTAATTCGCCGGTTATGGTAGGCGGAGGCCGCGTATTCGGCCCCAAACCAAGAGATTACAGTTTCAAAGTGAATAAAAAGGAAAAATCTTTAGCCCGTAAGTCGGCTTTATCTTACAAGGTAAAAGAAGACGCTATCACGGTAGTTGAAGATTTTACTTTTGAAACGCCTAAGACCAAAGAATTTTTGGAATTAACCAGAAATTTGAACTTGGACGGTAAAAAACTGTTGGTCGTACTTCCTGAGAATGATGCGAATATATACTTGTCTGCCCGCAACCTGCGAAAGACAAATGTGATAACCGTTTCCGATCTCAATACATACAAAGTGCTGGATGCCGCGCATTTGGTTATTTTGGAAAGTTCAATAAACGCGATGAATAACTTTTAACAAAAGGAGGAACAAATCATGGGAATAATAATTAAACCTATCGTAACGGAAAAACAAACATTTATCACCGAAAAGAAAGAAAATCGGGTGGGCTTCCGTGTGACTCCCAATGCGAACAAGTTGCAGATAAAAGCGGCTATCGAATCGCTTTATGGAGTGAATGTCGTGAAAGTCAATACGATGAATTACGACGGCAAACGCAAGTCAAGGTATACCAAATCAGGAGTGATTAGCGGAAAAGAAGCCGCTTTCAAAAAAGCAATCGTGACTTTGAAAGACGGACAGAAAATAGATTTCTTTAGTAATATATAAGTTAACGAGTAAACAAGTTGATAAGGTGACGAGTTTCATTTACTCGTTTACTAAAAACTCGTTTACTAAATAAAAAACAAATGGGAATTCGTAAATTAAAGCCCACAACACCGGGGCAAAGAAACAAAATTATCGGTACTTTTAGTGAAATCACTGCTACTGTGCCGGAGAAATCCCTTGTTTTCGGTAAACGTAAATCAGGTGGCCGCAACAACGAAGGACACAGAACGATGCGTCAAATCGGCGGCGGTCACAAACGCAAATTCCGTTTTATCGATTTCAAGAGGAATAAAGATGGTATTCCTGCAACAGTCAAGACGATAGAGTACGACCCTAACCGGTCGGCGCGTATCGCCTTGTTGTTTTATGCCGATGGGGAAAAAATGTATATCATTGCGCCCAACGGCTTGGAAGTCAACCAAACAGTGATGTCGGGAAACGAAGCATCGCCCGAAATCGGGAATGCGCTTCCGTTAGCTAAAATCCCAATGGGTACGGTAGTTCACAACATCGAATTACGTCCCGGGCAAGGAGCTAAAATGGTTCGCTCGGCAGGAGCGTTTGCTCAGATCGTGTCGCGAGAAGGCAATTATGCAATCATCAAGATGCCTTCCGGAGAAACACGTAAGATACTTTCAGCTTGCAAAGCTACCGTCGGTAGCGTAGGCAATTCGGATCATGCTTTGGAAAAATCAGGTAAAGCGGGAAGAACCAGATGGTTCGGACGCCGTCCGCGTGTGCGTGGCGTTGTAATGAACCCGGTAGATCACCCCATGGGCGGCGGCGAAGGTCGCGCTTCGGGAGGACATCCGAGATCCCGCAAAGGATTATATGCTAAAGGCTTGAAGACAAGAGCGCCGAAGAAGCAGTCTTCACAGTATATCATTGAAAGAAGAAAAAAATAACCTGATTAAATAAGCGTATATAAAATATGAGTCGTTCATTAAAAAAAGGCCCTTATATTAATCTCAAGCTGGAAAAGAAAGTTCTGGCGATGAATGAAACAGGTAAGAAATCTGTTGTAAAAACTTGGGCAAGAGCTTCAATGATTTCTCCCGACTTTGTCGGTCACACCATTGCAGTTCATAATGGTAATAAATTCATTCCTGTATATATCACGGAAAATATGGTTGGACATAAGTTAGGCGAATTTTCACCTACACGCCAGTTCCGCGGACATGCAGGAAATAAGAAAAAATAAAAAGATATGGGTGCAAGAAAAAGAATAACAGCAGAACATAGGAAAGAAGCAAATAAAAGCTTGTATTTTGCAAAATTGCAAAATGTTCCGACTTCCCCGCGTAAAATGCGCCTCGTAGCCGATATGATCCGCGGAATGGAAGCTTTCCGGGCGCTTGGCGTTCTAAAATCTTCGAATAAAGAAGCTGCTTTAAGAGTAGGAAAATTGCTTCGTTCGGCTATTGCCAACTGGGAAGAAAAAAACGAGCGGAAAGCAGAAACCGGTGAATTATATGTAACATCAATCAACGTGGATTCGGCGTCAATGTTGAAAAGGATGCGTCCGGCGCCTCAGGGAAGAGGTTACCGTGTGCGTAAACGTTCAAACCACGTGACTTTGTTTGTAGATTCAATAACAAAAGATAAACAAAATTAATTGCTCAATGGGACAGAAAGTAAATCCGATAAGTAATCGTTTGGGAATCATCCGCGGATGGGATTCGAATTGGTACGGAGGTAATAACTATGGCGATACTTTGTATGAAGACAGCAAAATCCGTAAATATTTGAATGCCCGTCTGGCCAAAGCAAGTGTATCTCGCATTGTTATTGAACGTACATTGAAATTAGTGACTATTACCGTTTGTACGGCTCGTCCGGGAATTATCATCGGTAAAGGCGGCCAGGAAGTCGACAAACTGAAAGAAGAATTGAAGAAAATTACCGATAAGGAAGTTCAAATCAATATTTTTGAAGTCAAAAGGCCGGAATTGGACGCCGTTATTGTGGCTAACAATATCGCTCGCCAGTTGGAAGGTAAAATGGCGTATCGCCGTGCTATCAAAACAGCTATCGCATCGACGATGCGCATGGGCGCCGAAGGTATCAAGATACAAATCTCAGGTCGTTTGAACGGAGCCGAAATGGCGCGTTCGGAAATGTATAAGGAAGGAAG
>JAISWH010000006.1 GCA_031271125.1 Dysgonamonadaceae bacterium | reverse complement strand
TAGTACAGCACATTGTTTTTGCTGACAAATGAGCGGATGGTGATTGCCTGGTTCAAATCGCCGTTCAGCCCGATGTAGCCGATGCAGCCGCCGTAGGCGCCGCGGTTGTGCGGTTCGATGTCGCGAATTAGTTCCATGGCGCGGATTTTCGGTGCGCCGGAAAGCGTTCCTGCCGGAAAAGTATCGGCGTAAACGCGAATGGTGTTCCTGCCTTCTTCCACGTCGCCCGCCACGCGCGAGACCAAATGGATGACATGCGAATAATATTGTACTTCCTTGAAAAAGTCCAGATGTACGTTGCGGGTATTCCGGCTCAAATCGTTGCGCGCCAAATCGACCAGCATCACGTGTTCGGCGTTTTCCTTGGGGTCGGCCAATAATTCCCGCACCAGTATTTGGTCTTTCTCGTCGTCGCCCGTGCGGCGGAACGTGCCGGCAATAGGGTCGATATACGCCTTGCCTTTGACAATGCGGCAATGGGTTTCGGGGCTGGAGCCGAAAATACGGAACGAACCGAAATCGAAGTAAAACAGATAGGGCGAGGGGTTAATCGAACGCAACGCCCGGTATACTTTGAAATCGTCGCCGGAAAAAGCCTGCGAGAAACAGCGCGACAGCACAATCTGGAACACATCGCCGCGTTTGCAATGGGCAATGCCCCGGCGCACCATTTCTTTGTATTGCTCGTCGGTGATGGTGGATTTTTCTTCTCCTTTCGCGCTGAAATTATAAGATGCGTAATTCCGGTTATTCAGGATAGCCATCACCTCGTCCATCCGGCTTTCTTCGTTTTCCTGCAGGTTTTCCACAATCGTCAATTCATTTTTGAAATGATTGACCACAACAATATATTTGTAAAAAAGGTACAGGATACTCGGAATCGAACCTGCCACGGACTCCTTTTTTTCCGGGTCGATTTCATCGAAATATTTGACGGCGTCGTAGGCGGTATATCCGAAAAAGCCGTTGAAGCCGGCAGGATTTCGGTCGCCGGCAAGTTCAAAGGAATGGATAAAGCGGTCTAACTGTTCCGCCACCGAGGGTTGAATGGAGCAGGTTTCCGTTGTTCCGTCAGGCCAGGACAGGCGAATGGTTTCGTCTGTCGCCTCAAACCGCGCAATGGGGTGCAAGCCGATAAAGGATACGGAATTTTCGTTCCCGTGGAAATCCGAACTCTCGAGCAATACCGATTCCGGATAAACATCCCTGATTTTTAAATAAGCGCTTACCGGGGTTTGCAAATCGGCGAGAATTGTTTTGCTTCGCGTATGAATAATGGTTTTTTTCATATATTATATATTGTAAATTATGAATTACTTTGCGCTTCTGCGTTCAAAAAGTTTGTGTAGGTTTCCATGTCTTTGTCGCCGCGACCGGAAAGGCAGATGACAACCACCTCTTCCGGCCGGAATGTTTTCTTTTTTAATATGCCCAAGGCATGAGCCGATTCAATGGCGGGAATGATGCCTTCCGATTTTGTCAGTTCAAAGGCTGCCGCCATCGCTTCATCATCGGTAATCGCCAGCACTTCCGAGCGGCCGGTTTTAGCCAAGTGGGCGTGCAGGGGGCCAATGCCGGGGTAATCCAAGCCAGCGGAAATGGAATACGGTTCTTCGATTTGCCCGTCATCCGACTGCATCAGCAGCGTTTTACTGCCGTGGATAATGCCCAACCGTCCCAATTGAATGGTAGCGGCCGATTGTCCCGAATCCACGCCTTTGCCGGCCGCTTCAGCCAACACAATGCGAACGGAGGGTTCGTTCAAAAAATGGTAAATGGTTCCGGCCGCATTGCTTCCGCCACCCACACAGGCAATCAGGTAATCGGGCGTTGCCCGTCCTTCTTTTTCCTGCAACTGCCGGCGGATTTCTTCGCTGATAACCGATTGCAGCCGGGCTACCATGTCGGGATAGGGATGCGGCCCTACCGTCGAACCGATGATATAATAAGTATCCGAAGGATGGGAGCACCAGTCGCGGATGGCTTCGTTGGTAGCGTCCTTCAGTGTTTGGTTGCCACTGGTAACCGGTATGACTTCGGCGCCCAGCATTTTCATTTTCTCCACATTCGGATGTTGACGGGCAATATCCGTAGCGCCCATATACACCACGCAAGGCATTCCCATCAGGGCGCAGACTGTGGCGGTGGCTACGCCGTGCTGTCCCGCGCCTGTTTCGGCGATAATCCGGGTTTTGCCCATTCGCCGCGCCAGCAGGATTTGTCCGATGGTATTGTTGATTTTGTGTGCGCCGGTATGGTTCAAATCTTCCCGCTTCAGGTAAATCCGGCAACCATAACGGACGGAAAGCCGTTGGGCCAAGTACAGGGGCGACGGCCGTCCCACGTAATCCCGCAACAGGGCGTGGTATTCTTGCCGGAACTGCGAATCTTCCAGTATTTTCCGGTAATTGTTTTTTAGGTTTTCGACGTTAGCATGCAGGATTTCCGGAATATAAGCGCCGCCGTATTCCCCGTAAAAACCGTTTTCATCTACATTGTATCGTTGCATATTCAATTAATTATCAGAAAAAAAGCCCATCGTGAGTACGACAGGCTTTTCCACATTTTAAAACCAATATATCCCTGACTCACGACTTTTGAAGTTGAGAGCGCCACCACCAAGATATATTTATGATTCTTTTCACTTTTTTAATAACGGGGCAAAATTACAAATAAATTTTAAATAAACAAAGTTTTAAAAATCAAAAAGAAAAAATGCCAAAATAGAAACTGAAAATGCCAGCACTAACGCCAAGCCGCCGACACGTTTCCTGCAAGTATCGCGACAACCACGCTGAAAAATATTATTGACGAAAACTGAAAATATTTGCATTTTTCGTCAATATATGAACAATTCCTGTTTTCCGGAAGCCGTTAATCTCTCGAAAACAGCACCCGAAATTGTAAATGACTATTTGCAGTCAATTTATAATACAGTGGTTGTAAAAGATATTGTTAGACGACACAAACTTCGTAATTTCAATAATTTACAGAGGATTATAGAATATCTATTTGACACGGTTGGTTCGTTTGTTTCGCCGACAAACATTGCTGAAGTACTGAATAAAAATTCGGACAAAACGATTTCTCACAACACTGTAAATAAGTTAATTTATTTTCTTACTGAAAGTTATCTGCTTTATTCCGCACCACGTTACGACATAAAGGGCAAGGAGCTTTTGACAACCAACGAAAAATATTACGTTGTAGATTTGGGGTTGAAAAATATTTTGCAGACAAACCATTACAACCGTGATATGGGACACAAACTCGAAAACGTTGTTTATTTTGAGCTTCTGCGGCGTGGCGGCGAAATATTTGTCGGCAAAAACAAGGACAAAGAAATTGATTTTATGGTACAAAAGCCAAACAACGAGCGAGAATATTATCAAGTTTCATATACAGTTAATGACGAAAAAACG
>JAISWH010000181.1 GCA_031271125.1 Dysgonamonadaceae bacterium | reverse complement strand
TTGGATTCGCTTCGCGCCGATGTTCAACGCCGGCAATCCCACATTGATATGGATTCTTTATTATTACAAATTGAGGATAAAAAATAGTTTTTTATGAAGAAAACAGTTCAAATATTATTGGCAGGCATATTCGTATGTTTCACAGGATGCAAGTTTGAAGAAGAAAATATTTTCGACGACTCTTCGGCAAACAGGTTAGAGAAAGCAAAAATAGAATATGCCGGATTACTTTGCAGTTCGCCCAATGGTTGGGTAATGGAATATTTCCCGACAGACGATCAAACAGGTTATACTTTTTTAATGAAATTCCTTGAGAACGGCGAAGTGAAAATGTTGAGTAAAAGTGCGCTAACCGGAAATAAATTAACAAGGGATTCATGCCTTTTTGAATTTACGTCTATTAGCGGACCGGTATTGACGTTTAATTCTTATAGCGAAAACAACACTTTCCACCAATTATCCACCCCCGAAGATATATCCGGTACGGATGGGTCGGAACAAGGTTATGGTTACGGAGGCGACTATGAATTTACCGTCATGAAAACCGGAACAAATCATATTTTGTTGAAAGGATTAAAAAGGAAAGTTTATATTCCTTTAACAAGGCTGCCGGAAGAGCGGAATTGGGAAGATTATTTCAATTTATTGGATGAGATGAATACCACCCTCTTCGGTGCAAATACCCCCCAACTCCGGTTAACCGTCAATGATTCGTCGTTTACCCTGACCGGAGGGGCTTCCCATATTTTCAAAATAACGCCGGAGAGCGGCGATCCGGTAACCGATGGTATCGACCGGTCTTTCATCATAACGGATTATGGGATTCGTTTCGCGAAGCCGTTTGAAACGAATGATTTATCGGTTCAGACATTTCAATTGAGCGAAGATAAAGGCAGTTTGATTTGTACGGATGAAAATGTTAATGCGAAAATAGAAGGGCCTGATGTAGTGCAATTTTTTAATGAACGTGCGGATAATGGAGGCCGGTGGTCATTAGCTACCGGTGAAAATACAATGTCAGGGCAAGTGAAAGCGATTTATGACCGGGCAGTTAAATCTTTCTCCGATAAAAATATTACCTTGAGCCAGATAGCTTATATATACAGCGGAAGATACAGCACCCAGAGCATTTTAATAACCGTTAATAAAAACACTACCGGCGTTTTGTTTTTTGATAAAGAGGCAACGCAAGAGGGAGTTAATTATACGTTCAAGAATAATTACGACTCGAATGGAAAGGTTTTTTATACAAATTATGATGGAGTGAAAGAATTAATTGATAATGTACTGTCCGGTACTTTCAGGATTGAACCGGTTGGATCTAAATTGAGTCCATCGTCTATAAAATTTATACATACGGGAAATCCGGATATTTGGTTTGTTGTGGAAATTTAATAATTTAATAATTTAATAGTTTTAAAAATGAAAAAAAGATTATTTTTAATGTTGGCGGCAGTTGCATTTGCCTCCATGGTCAGTGCACAGAAAACGAGTATTGGAGCTTCGGAATTAGGTTATCCGAAGAAAAACAAAATAGAGAGAACTGATTTTAAACAAATCGTTCCGTTAAAAGCAGGGAAAACAATTACCCTTTCATCGGAAGAAGGTATTCCCGTCAATTCCCCTGCCGCTCCTGCCGCTTTAAACGCGAATTATTACCGTCCGAAGGGTACCTTATTGGGAGGAATAACGACGAATGGGGGCGGCTATTATCCTTTGTTCGTCGGACATGGTAATGTTGAGTGGAAATTTCAGAATCAATCCACGGATTATACAGCCATTGAATGGTATATCCCTACCCAAGCAGATAATTTTATATTGAATCAGGATGCTCAGGGAAATGGTCTTTTTACCCCCGGATTTATCGGTAATTTTGAGATTCCAAGGGTGAAAGTAACATCCGGCGCAACAGAAAACACGTACTATTACGGCAAGGCGGACGTAGAATCCGGCGAGGCGCCTTATGCATTGGGTGTAGCGGGAAACGAATTAGTCCTTACCCCCATGGATGTATATGCCGCATTTTATTTGGGTTTCACCAATGGCTACGGATATGGGACAACTACAAGACCGGATGGATCGAAGATACAATCTGTCGGCCAATTTTTTGAAAGGCCCCAAGCCCCTTTGTTTGCCAGATCAATAGGCGTGTTTATTTTCTCTGAGAATAATACTCCCCTGTCGGGAACAGCCAAACTGACAGGTGCTATATATAAGGTTAAATATAGTACCGGTGATAATTTCAGGAGATTGGGAGACCTGGTCTATCGCGCCGATGTTTATGCTGAAGACCTTATCGAATCCTGGACATACCAAAGTGGACAAAAGGTTTATTTTGCCCAATTTACATTTGAAGAACAAGACGAAGTAACGGGTTTATATACGCCTGTCGATTTAGTTCTTGACGATGAATTTGCTTTTGTCGTGGAAGGATTCGACCAAACCGGCGTTGATTGCGGAATCCCTTTTGCACCCAATCTTGAAGCAGAAGGCAGTGCATACGTTTACCTGGATAACGGTTATTTTTCATGGTATAGTCGAAGTCAATCGGATGAAACGAATGGCTTTGATGTTTCCGTTATGATTGAAGGCGCTTATACTACGCTTATTGTCAATGAAGCGACCAAACGTGTTATCGCTCCCGATGACGGGGGATATGCTTATTTTACCTATGAGGAGACCAACTATAATGATGTTACGGTTGAATCTACCTATGACAGTACCGAAGTTAGGGTAGACGCTCCCTATTGGATAACCGTTTCGGTTGACAATGCAGATTATGAAGAGAATGGCGTTCTTTACTACTTTCTCTCTACCGAGCCTCTGCCCGAAGGCGTAACCGGTCGCGCCGGCAATGTAGTATTAGCTTCTTACGGCACAACGGACACTATTTACGTCAAGCAAGGCGACGCCGGCTGGCTTTCCATTTCCGCTCCCCAATCCGCAGAATCAGCCGCCGCCGTCCGCCAAGGCGACAACTTCCTGCTGACCTATCCGCCATCCGCCACCTCCGTTTCCATTTACAATGTTACCGGCCAACAGATAGGCGAATACAAATTGAATCAAAGCGGGCAACAGACTTTGCCGGCAGCCAATTGGGCTAAGGGTATTTATATCCTTAGATTCAAGGGAAGCGACAGCGCGGTGAAAGTATTGAAATAACAGACATTGTTCAAATCAAAAAAAGGCTGTCTTTTTTAAGGACAGCCTTTTTTGAATCAAAGCATTATTCCCCGCTCGGCGAAAGCTCCAGCCTTCGTCGTGTTAAAAGCAAGCGTCCACGCTTGCGGCATGTCCGGAAACACGCTTTTACCGCGACGTAACGAGATGCTACGCCGAGCGGGGGATGAACAATTTTTTCGGAAATTTCTATTTTCGTAAAAAAAAAATGTGAATCGGCTAAGCCGATTCACAAAAAAAAATGTCAAATTGTTAAATCTTCGGATCAATATTCTGAAACACAGCGAACCGTACAGCCGCTCGAGCGAGTGTACGTGTTCGCTGCACCAATGCTCCCGCTAGTAAAGTACAAGATGTACGAACTAGTACTTGTAATCATACTACTCCAATAGTAGCCGTTGGAACCCACACTGTTCTGCGCGCCTCCATTACGGCTATGGGCCCCGGCGGCTGGAAGGAAAAGAGACGTAGGTTTGTTGAGTCCACCGGGCTTAACCATGTAACCCGAAGTACCCTCTACACCCCCTGCACTCCAAACCCAAGTGTTACTGCCTTGGATTTGGGCCCATTCGCTCTGTGTCGGTACACGCCAAGTTGTGACGCCTGCGGTACCTGCCTCATTTAATTCAGAACAAGGATCCAAATCAGGATTATCCCAAGTCCAAGCTTTTGCAGGAGAAACTGCGGAATTGACATCATCTTCGGGATATTGACGCCAATCATTTGTGCCGGCGTTACGCTGGATAAATTTACTGAAAAAAGAAAACTCTGATTTAACTTGCCCATTTTCATCCAGACTATCAGTAGGAACACCTTTTTCTGTGTTCAAATAGGCATCACTGGTACCGGCTGGTGCTACGTCACGTTTTTCATGACCATCTTTTTTACGTCCCCACTGATACCAGTCCCCATAAACAGTGGGGTCATAAGCTGCGTCTTTGACAGTCAAGTTAGTAGTGATCGGTGTATAAGCGATCTGGTATTCTACACTCTTGCTTTGATCTGCGCCCAAATTAGCAGGGGCAATATTTATCCAACCACCATTGGCAAGGCGAACGCCGGGGCCATAAACCGCATACCCCGTTCCACTTATCGCGTAGTTTGCACCGTTAGTCACAACACAAAAAAACC
>JAISWH010000149.1 GCA_031271125.1 Dysgonamonadaceae bacterium | reverse complement strand
TGAAAACCCAAACATACAGCCACTTTGTTACTTCTGGCGGTTGCAATAAGGTTATCAAGTCCCCTGAAATAAATAGTCGGCAATTCGTCGATAATCACGCTGCTTTTTAATTGTCCTTTCTTGTTTATCAGTTTGACAATACGGGAATTGTACAAGCCCAAAGCCGCCGAGTAAATATTTTGACGGTCCGGATTATTGCCCACGCAAAGGATTTTCGGCTCGTTTGGATTGTTTATATCCAAAGAAAAATCGTTACCCGTCATTACCCAATACAACTGTGGACTAATCATACGCGAAAGCGGTATTTTCGCAGATGCAATCTGTCCCTGCAACTGGTCTTGTGCGCCTCCTTCCCAAGCATCCATAAAGGGACTTAAATAATTTTCCAACTGCGGATAAGAGGTTAGGACAGTGAACGTGTCCGCATATTTCTGATTAAGAAATTCTATAGCGTGAGGAAAAGTGCAATACTTACCATCTTGGTATATTTTCAAGTACCAGATGATTGCAGCAAGCAGGATTATCGGACTTTCTACAAAGAAATCCCCCTGCTTTTGTATCCACGTTTTATTAAGATTGAGCATTATCGTGTGGGCGCTTTCGTATGCGTCCGAAATATCGGTCATAAATTCCGGCGCAATTGGGTTACAGCGGTGCGACTTGCGCGGATTGTCAAAGTTGATGACATAGAAATTCGGCTCAACCCTGTATTTATCAAGGTTTTTTAAAAGCGTATTGTAGGCGATAACCGACAAATCATCGAACTTAAAGTCATAGATATACATCGAAAAACCTTTCTGTATCTGCTGTTTGATGTAATTGTTTACAACAGCGTATGACTTTCCGCTGCCCGGCGTTCCTAAAACTATACTTGCACGAAATGGATTGACAACATTTATCCAGCCCTTGTTCCATTTCTTTTTGTAGAAAAAGCGAGTAGGCAGATTGACGGAATACTCGTTTTCCATCAACCGCGTTTCCTGCATAAAACTCTCATTTTCGAGATTAAACACATCGTCCATCAGGTTGTTTTTCAGTAAACGGCTCATCCATAAGCCTGCCATCAGCAACAGAATATAGCCGACCGTTAGCGTGAAAATGTAAAATCCTGTGTTTGCGACAAGCGGTAAAGGCAGGTAAAGCAGCCACCAGTTGAGGAAAAACAGAATAAAGCCGAAAAACAGAAACATGTTGATTTTCGACCACTTGATTTTTTCCTCTTTTACGCCTTTTGTTCCCAGGCACGACAGAGCCAAGAACACTACTGCAAAGATTTTCGTCCATACGACAGACGAAAACAGTCCGGTTGTCCGTTGAAAGTTCATCAGGATTTTATCAACAACGCCGATGTTCACGCCCCTTTCCTGAATTGCCTGATAACAAAACCAATAGACGTTCACGACACAAAACAGAATACTTACGGCTCGCATAAAATCCATCGTTTTAGCCAAACCTCTCAAATCATCTTCCTGTTGCATAATTATTTAGTTTTTAAGTTATTATAATCTTCTCTGTCTTTTCCGCTTTTTTTTCATTCGACGGGTAAGGTTTTGTTCCTCAATCTCGTCGCTTACCGAACTCTCAAAGTTGAAAAAGTCGAAAATTCCGCCGGAGTTGGAATTTTCCTCAAAATCATTTTTATGTTTCTCAAACGGCACAAAAGGTTGCTTTCCATCAGGGTTGAAAGTATTATCAGGGCGGTTTCCTGTCCCATTGAATAAATCGTTGAAAAAATTTGCGGAAAACTCTTTGCCGAGCCGCGAGCCGTTGAATACACATTTTTGCTCGTGGTCAATGAACGTTACGCCATAAATTCTACTCTGTTCATTTTCACGAAAGATTACTGAAACACCCTGTTTTTCCAATGCTTTTTCAAAGTCGGCGCGTTTGTTTGTGCCTTGCATAGCGGCGGCGATAATCGTTTTGCTGCGCTCTTTCAGGCGTTTGTTTTTGATTGTTTCAGCCGATTTTTCTATGCGTTTTTCCAGTGCTTCTATTCCTACCGATTTACCGAACAGCGAGGATTTAAACGGTGTTCCGACTTTCTCGCCCTTGTCATTCAATGCCGAATAAACCAAACCTTTGTACTTCGTTCCACGCACTTCGCCTCGAATTTCCTCCACACCGATACTATATAAGGAAATCAAAGCCTTGTATTCTTTCAAACTTTGGAAATGGTATTCCTTTGCAACGCTACGTATAACATTGGCGATTTGGTGTTTCACGTCGCCGTCTTTGTAATTCACTTTTTTGAGCGGCAAACCTTCCTCTCGCTGTTTTTGGTCTGCGGGAACAAGTCCGTATTTCTGTTCCAACTCCCGACAGGCTGCCATTGAGCGGCGATGCTCAAACTTGTCATTTATCTTTTTGCCTTCGCAATCCACCCTCACGGAAACGATGTGCAGATGATGGCGGTCGATGTCTTCGTGCTTAAAAACAACGTATGGCTGTTCGCCGTAACCCATTTTCTGCATATACTCCTCTGCAATATCGGACATTTGTTTGTCGGTCAAGCGGTCATTCGGATCGGGGTTTAGTGAGATATGCAGGATTGGTTTTTCCGTCCGTTGATTAGCCATAAGCCGCGACTCAAAAGAGTGCAGGCAAACGGACATATCATAAACGCCATTGTCTGGATCGAGCATTTTGTTTGTAAAAATAACCCTTGCGTGGTCGTCATCAACCTTATTTTGGTTGTACGACAATGCCGCAAATATGGAACTTCCTGCGCTTATTTTTGCAACCATTTTTTTTCAAATTCTGCTGTTAAACGCTGTATTTGCCTGTGAATTTCTACCAGTTCCCGCGTTGCCTTTTCCAATTTATAGAGAAAAGCAAGTGCTTTTTTCTCTGTAAAAGTCGCTTTGATTGCCTTTACAACCTGATTATAATTTACGCCTATTGCTCTAATTTGAGCGTGAATATTGGTCAGTCGCGAATAATATTCCATTGCCGCCATATCGTATTTCACTACTTTCAACTGTTTTTCAAAGATGCAGGCGGCAATAAACTGCGAGCGGTTTTTCAATCCCGACTGCTCAAAGCGCGACAGGAACTCTGCATTTTCTGCGTCTGTAAAATTAACCGAGTAACGAAACACTATAGGGTTGTTCTTGGGTTTGCGTCCACCTTTCATTTTTTGCTTTGCTTCCATATTATTTTAGTTTTATTTTTTTCAAGAAATGCCGACTTTGGAGCGCGTTTCCTCTCCCTGCGGACAAGCAGCGGGGCAAGTGGTTTTTTGCTGCAAATTTTAATTTTGCTGCAAAAAACACAACTTGCCGCGTTCCAGTGAACACAAATCCCGCTGAAAGCGGAATTGGGTATCAGCCCTGCTGACTTTCGAGTTAATCGGACTGACTTTTGAGTAAGTCAAGCCTGATTTTTCCGTGATATTTTTGATGCTGTTTTGCATTGAAAAATCTTTTTTAAAAATTTGCTGCAAAGGTACGGCGGTATTTTCAGATTTCGGATATTGGCAATGTGGCAAACCCCTACATTTGGTTGGCAAACCGCTACAGACGCAGGAATCAGCGGGAAAATAACGGAGTTTTCCATCTTACTTTGCAGGCTAATTATATGTTTGAACAAAAATTTGATTGTTGAAAAAATTGAGGATTTGAATATTGGAATGTTCTAACGTTATAACGTTCCAATGTTATAACAACCAAATAAAAACATATCATAACAATAAAATGATTAACGGTTTAATCAAGTAAATGTATAACAGATTAAAAAAATGTTCAAATGACGAAAGAAACATTATTTATCGCCTTTTCCACACAAAAGGGAGGAATGGGCAAAACTGCGCTGACAGTGTTGGCTGCAAGTTATTTACACTATGTTCGCGATTACAATGTTGCGGTGATTGACTGCGACTGTCCGCAGTTTTCAATTGCCGACATGCGCCGGCGGGATGTGGAACAGGTCATGAAGGACAATCACTACAAGCGCATGGCTCACATTCAGTTTACCGCTATCGGGAAAAATGCATGGCAGGTAGAGGAATGTTCTTCGGTGGATGCCATCGGCAAGGCCGAGCAGTTGCAAACGGAAGGAGAATTAGACTTTATCTTCTTCGACCTGCCCGGAACAATGAACGCGGCGGGCGTAGTAAAGACACTTGCCTCGATGGATTACATTTTTGTACCCATCAGCGCCGACAGGGTAGTGCCGGAAAGCACGCTGCAATTTGCCACTACCCTGCATGACAACCTGATAACTACTGGAAAAAGCAATATCAAAGGCTTGCAACTTATCTGGAATATGGTGGATGGCAGGGAGAAAAGCGATTTGTACCATGCTTACGACCAGGCTATCGAAGAGTTAGGATTGCAGGTAATGGAAACGGTATTGCCCGACAGCAAGCGTTTCCGAAGGGAAATGACCGGCGGACACAAGCCCGTGTTCCGTTCTACATTGTTCCCCGTGGATAAAAGCCTTTTGAAAGGAAGCAATATA
>JAISWH010000147.1 GCA_031271125.1 Dysgonamonadaceae bacterium | reverse complement strand
TGAAAATAATGTCCTTTCAGGACAACGTAACATTGACTGATGCATAACATGAGTTACTAATTTTTATGATTCTTAAATACATTGAAAAAGGCAATAGCACCTCAAAAAAAGATTTAGCCGTTTTACCGGGGGGGGTATTTCAGATTGTCGCATTCCCAAATCAAAAGGCTAAATCTTTTTTTGAGGTGCTATTATACTGCACAAAGTATACACACAAAACGATTTCAATCACTCCTGTTACACACCGGTCCATATCACGCCGTCCTGAAAGGACACAATGTCGGTAGAAATGTTGATGCAAACACATTCCGTCCCTGACGGGACGGGGAGAGGACGGTTTGCCTGTTCTACCGACATAATGTCCCTAACGGGACATAAAGACATTATTTCAACCGTGATTCGCATGAATCATTAACTTTATGCCCCGTCAGGAACGGGTTTTGCCAACGTTTCGTCCCGTTAGGGACGGAATGTTGGTAAAAACGTACGCCACGCACACCATCCCCCGTCCCGTTAGGGACGGAATGTTGGTAGAAAAATTTTATGCTTTTTAAATACATTGAAAAAGGCAATAGCACCTCAAAAAAAGATTTAGCCAATCAAAATAATATTTCGCCGTTTCATATAATTTTTGTACCTTTGCCGCCATAAATTAGGATGAAAATACGCACTGTATACAAAGTGATTTTGTTTGCATTAATATAAATAGTATGGGACTGATATTTAAGAAAATTATTGTAGAAATTGGTAGAATTATTTTTGGCGCGTTATTTATTTTTTCCGGTTTTGTTAAATCGGTCGATCCGTGGGGTAGCATTTACAAGATTAAGGAATATCTGGATGCTTTCGATCTCAGTTTTTTTGATTTTTTGGCTTTGCCTGGTGCTTTTTTTCTGTTTACCATTGAATTTTGTATTGGAATATGTTTATTATTAGGTGTTTATAGGAGAACGAATACTATTTTTGCTCTGCTTTTTATGTTGGTCATGACATCGCTGACATTGTATTCGGCGATCACGAATCTTGTTTCGGATTGCGGTTGTTTCGGCGATGCCCTGGTGCTTTCCAATTGGCAAACATTTTACAAAAATATTCTTTTGTTGCCCATAGCTATCTGTTTGTTTTCGTGGTATAAATTGATAACGCCGTTGTTTACTAAAAAATCCGATTACCTGATTACCTTTTGGGCGTACATATTTATTCTGAGCGTGGGGGGGTATTGCTTTTCCTATTTACCTGTATTTGATTTCAGACCGTATAAGGTTGACACATATATACCTGCATCAATGGAAATTCCCGAAGATGCGGAACCTCCTGTTTTTGATACCAAATTGATTTATTCGAAAAATGGCGTGCAAAGCGAATTTACGATTAATAATTATCCGAAAGAAGATTCGACATGGACTTTTGTCACTTCGAAAATCATTACCGTCAAAAAAGGTTATGAACCGCCGATTCATGATTTTTCGATTACTACGAAAGATGGTAATGATATTACCGATGATGTGTTGTCCGATACAAACTATACTTTTCTGCTGATTGCGCACAAATTGGAAGAAGCAGGCCATGATAATGTTGAAAAAATCAATGATATCTATGATTATTCGGTGAAATTCGGGTATAAATTTTATGCTTTGACCTCTTCACTTCCTATCGAAATCAGTGAATGGACTAAAAATACCGGAGCGGAATATCCTTTCTGCACAATGGACGATATTACTTTGAAAACAATTATCCGTTCTAATCCGGGGTTGTTATTGCTCAAAAACGGAACAATTATCAATAAATGGCCGAATAAAACTTTACCCGATCTTTCGAAATCAAATACATCATTGGATAACAGTAATATAGGAAAAATTCCGGAAAATCACGACAAGCGAAACATGATTATTTTTCCTCTTATTTTCCTGATACCTTTTTCCATATTGTTCTTTTTTGATTTCTTTGTTTACAGAAAACAACAGAAGAAAGGAAAGAAAAAATTCCATACGAAATGACGACAGCATATAAGTAACTTGAGACAATTTTATAAAAAATAAATAAAAAATGAGAAAAAATATTGTAGCAGGAAATTGGAAAATGAATAATAGCCTGCAAGAAGGTATTGATTTAGCAAAAGATTTGCAGAAAGTTTTAAACGGTAAAACAATTCGATGTGACGTAGTTATCTGTACGCCTTTCATCCATTTGGCATCGGTTGCGAAAGAAATCACTACCATCGGATTGGGCGCTCAGAATTGCGCCGACAAAGTTTCGGGCGCTTACACGGGAGAAGTTTCGGCGGCGATGATTGCTTCGACCGGCGCGAAATATGTGATAATCGGCCACTCCGAACGCCGTGCTTATTATGGTGAAACAAACGTGATTCTGAAAGAAAAAGTGTTGTTGGCATTAGCTAATAACCTGACGCCAATCTTCTGCATTGGCGAAGTTTTGTCGGAAAGAGAAGCCGGAATACAGGAACAAGTTGTCGGGACTCAGATTAAAGAATCTTTGTTTGACCTTTCTCCTGCCGATTTCGGTAAAATTGTTCTGGCATACGAACCGGTTTGGGCGATCGGTACCGGCAAAACGGCTACGTCGGCTCAAGCGCAGGAAATGCACGCTTTCATCCGTAAAACCATAGCCGGCAAATACGGGAAAGAAATTGCCGATAACACGTCTATCCTTTATGGCGGGAGCGCCAATGCCGGCAATGCTAAGGAATTGTTTTCCAATCCGGACGTTGATGGCGGTTTGATTGGCGGCGCTTCTTTGGGAGTAGATAAATTTTTACCGATTATTGAGGCTTTTTGATTTGATGATTACCCCCGCTCGGCGTAGGCTCTGACTGCGTCGGATTAAAAGCATGTATCCAGACATGCCGCAAGCGAGGACGCTTGCTTTTAACACGACGAAGGCTGGAGCCTTCGCCGAGCGAGGGTCCCCCTTTTAGGGGGTGTAGCTACATGTTATTTATTTGATTATGATGAGAAATAAATTTTTTCTGGGAGGTGCGGTTCTCTGTTGTTTTTGGATGACAGGCCTAAAAGCGAACGCGCAAAATATCATTAATGATTTGGAAACTTCAATCGCGGGAGAAGGAACAGTCCGTATCGTGTGCGATCCGAAAATCATTGAACTGTTGGGAATACCTGCTTCCTCGACTCCTCCCGAAATCAGTGATGAAACTCAGACGGTAAAACTAAATGGCTACCGGATACAGGTATATATGGACAATTCCCAGATGGCAAGAAATGAGGCTTCCCGGATTGTCGGCTTGATGAACGAATCTTTTCCCGAAGTAGCGACTTATGTCAGATACAATGCTCCGAATTGGCGGGTACTCGCCGGCGATTTTCAAACGAAGGAAGAAGCCGATATTTTTAAGCAAACCATTCAGAGTTCTTTACCGGAATTGGGAAAGGAAATGTATATTGTTCCCAGCAAAATTAATTCTCCGGTATCTTATTCCCCCGCTCCCTGAAAGGGGAGTTTGCCGCAACGTTAATAATCAACCTCGCAACCCCAAACTCCCCCTTCAGGGGGAAGGGGAGTAATAAATAAAATAATAGATTATGAATTGGACGCCCGAAACCATCAAAAAGAAAGAAGAAATTGCATTTCATTACAGTAAAATATTGGAATTGCTGGGTGAAGACATTACGCGGGAAGGTTTGCTTAAAACACCCGAACGTGTAGCTAAATCATTGATGTTCCTGACGAAAGGCTATGAACAAAATCCGGCCGAAATTTTATCTTCCGCTGTATTTATTGAAGACTATCAACAAATGGTCATTGTGAAAGACATTGATTTTTTTTCGATGTGTGAACACCATATTTTGCCTTTCTTCGGAAAAGCGCATGTAGCGTACATTCCCAATAAAGCTGTTACCGGATTGAGTAAAATTCCGCGAATTGTGGACGTTTTCGCTCGCCGCCTGCAAATTCAGGAAAGGATGACGACCCAAATCAAGAATTGTATTCAGCAAACTTTAAAACCTTTGGGAGTTATGGTAATCATTGAAGCCCAACATCTTTGTATGCAGATGCGGGGCGTCGAAAAGCAAAATTCCATTACGACGACTTCCGATTTTACGGGTGTTTTCAATCAGGCGAAAACGCGGGAAGAATTTATATCGCTTATCAGGGGCGGGAAATGAAATCATGATCTGCTATTTTGATCTTTTATTTCCTCAAAATCAACATATTCACCTTCATCGCGACTGATAATTTTTTTCGCTTGTTTGGACTTGGATGAAGATTGATTTTGTTTCGTTCTGTTTTGGAATTGCCGGCCTTGCTTTGGGGTAGGCCTGCCTCCGAAAAGGAAACGGAATACGGAAAATCCGAAAAAAGCTCCTATCAGGAAAAGAAACAAAATGATAAATAAAATAAATTTCATTGAACAATCGGTTTAATTGAATTTGACATCACAAAGATACATGAAATTTTTCAATTATGTACTGACGAATAAAAAAGATGAAAAAACTTATCGACATATTGATTATTGGTATTATTCTTATTCGGTTAGCGCTCAAATGAATAATTCGTTCCCGGAGCAAATCCCTGAAAAGATTTCCGAGATTGAGCATTTTTTCTATCCGATAGTCATTTCCATTTTATATTATTCACTTTGCAGTATGGAATACAGGAATGACAATTACAAATTATTGTTTACGCTGCCGGTTCGTGAAATCAACCTCTATTCGGCTAAAATATTGTATCTTATTGAAATTGAACAGTTTCAAATACAGAAACTTCCCATTAGGACAAAGAGGTACAAAAACAGGAAAAACTTCTCAAATTCAGTAGATTAGAGAGGTTTTTCTTTTAGTTCGGGATGGAAAGAAGGACATTAAAAGGACAGGTTGGGACAGAGTTTGCAACCCAAATCGTACCCCCTGAAACGGATGGTCGAAAAAAGTTGCACAAAGTCTGAAATTGGATCGTAACTGTCTGATATTGTCTATGTTATATAGAACTCATTTTGAAAATAAGTAAGTAATTTTGTAACTTAAAAAATGAGTTTATGGCAAGACGTACATTTAAGGTTCTTTTTTTCTTGAAAAGGGACATGCAAAAAGCCAACGGTATGATTCCGCTGTTTTGCCGGATTACTGTAGATGGGCAGGAAGTGCGTTTCGGAATGAAATGCGACGTGAATCCGAAGTTTTGGGATGTGAAAGCGGGCAAAGCAGGCGGACGGACAATAGAGGCGACAATGATTAATTCGCTGATTGAAAACATCAAAACGACGATTTTCAAGATTTATCGCGACTTGCAGGAACGCGATAATTACGTTACTGCCGAAACGGTGCGCAACGTGTTTCTCGGCGCAACGACCAAACAGCAGACACTTTTGCAACTCTGCGACAAGCACAATCAAGAGCGCAAACCACTGATTGGCATTAGCATTAGCGCGTGGCAACACGGCTCTTATACAAGAATGCGCAACTATTTGGCTGATTTTCTCTATCAGCGGTACAATGTTTCTGATATTCCTGTTCGGGACGTTGACCAACAGTTTATCCGCAATTTCGAGGTGTATCTTACTGAAAATTATAGATATGCACACAATACGCTGACGCACTATCTGCAAAATTTGCGGCACACCATTCCTTTAGCCATTGATGCTGAATACATTACAAAAATCCGTTTGCTAATTTCCCTTTGCAGGTCAAAAATCCCGACAGGGCGTTTCTTTCGCAGGAAGAAGTGGAAAGAATGATTGCCACGCGGATTGATAACGAAAAAACCGAACAGGCAAAGGATATTTTCCTGTTTTGCTGTTTCACAGGGCTTTCCTACTCCGATGTTTTCGGCTTGACACGACAGCAAATTCAACAATCCTTCAATGGCAAATTGTGGATTAAGGGAAAACGGTAAAAGACTGATATTGAGTATAATATCCCGCTGTTGAACATTCCGCATTTGATTTTAGAAAAGTATGCAAAAAGCCAACAATCAGAAAAAGTGCTGCCTGTTCCCGATATGGTAACGTACAATCTGCGGTTGAAAAAAGTTGCAAAAGCTTGTGGGATTGAGAAAAATATCAGTTTGCACGTTGCAAGGCACACATTCGCCACAACAATCGCCCTGACAGAAGGCGTACCGATTAAACCGTATCAAAAATGCTCGGACACACCAGCATCAAGACGATGCAGATTTACGCCAAAGTGATTAACAGCAAGATTGGCAGCGATATGGATATGCTTGCCGAAAAATTGAGCGGAATGGAAAGGAAGCTTAAGACACGTGCTAAATAGTAACTGATTATCAAACAAAACAGTATTTTCAAATAGTTTTTCACTAACTTCTTTCGGACGGCTCTTGATTACTTCATAAAACTCGTCCTGCAAGCCGCGAGCAAAGGTTTCGTAACTCTCGTTGGCTATGACAGTAAGGGCATTGACATCGTGAACGCCGTGAGCACCAAGCAGTTCGCTGTCCTGCCGCTCGCCTGTTTGGTCAACCGCCAAACGCAAGCCGCGTCCTACTTCCTGCCGTTTCTTGATTTCGCTGTTCGACATTCGCAACGCGCAGATTTGAAACACATTAGGATTGTCCCAACCCTCGCGCAACGCAGAATGAGAAAAAATAAACCGCACCGGCTCGTCGAAACTCAAAAGGCGTTCTTTATTCTTCATTCTCGACGGTGAAAACAGGGCGACCGTTCAGGCGTTCTATCTTCTGACTTGGCAACAGACCATTGCTTTTTTGCACCGTTTGCAGATTTTTCAGCAAGTCGCTTTCTGATATTTTTATTTCGAGGTTGGCGAAACCGAAAGTGTTAAATTCTGCGCCCAAACTGCTGCTGTCGCTTCCCATATCAACCATAAAACGGCGATTCCCGTTGCTTTTTTCGTTCTTCACAAGGCGGTTGCCCTCGTCGTCAATCTCGCCAGCTTCCTTGGCGGCAAATTTGGCAGATTTATGAAAATTGTCGTGATAGACGAAGTCCTTGCCGGTATTGTAGGGCGGGTCAATGTAAATCATATCCACCTTGCCGAGATAGGACTCTTGGAGGAGTTTGAGGGCTTCGAGGTTGTCGCCGGTGATGAAGAGGTTTTCAGCGTTGCAAGTCCACTGATTACACGGATTTTCACTGATTATTTCTTTATTATCTGCCATAATGGTAATTTATTTTTCTTTTAATTCTTAATTTTTATTTTTTAATTGAAATCACGGTTTTAAGCATCCAATAGGCACTACATACACACTGTCGGAGCGTTGGTAAGCAAATTGTCCGCCTGTCAAAACCATTAAAAACGACGGTTCTCTCACAGAGTCAGTATTTATCTTGTTTTTTAAGGCAATTAAATGGTTTGCGGCTTCTTCAATTTCTTTGTTACCCATTTTTACTTCAACAGCGCCCCACCGTCCGTCGCGAAGTTGTACAATCAAATCGGCTTCCAAACCGCTTTTGTCGCGATAATGGAAAACATCGCCATCGTTGGCTTGTACATAAATACGAACATCGCGAGTACAAAGCGCCTCAAACAAGAATCCAAAATAGTTGAAATCCTGCAAGAGTGCTTCAGGGTTAATTCTCATTACCGAAGTAGCAATAGCGGGGTCAACAAAATGGTGTTTTGGGGAGCTGCGAATTGCCGTTTTTGAGCGAAGTTTTGGCGACCACGCAGGCAAAGGTTCGACTACAAAGATGCGGCGCAATGCGTTGTAATACGAATAGACTGTCTTGTCGGAAATGCTTTCTTCGGTTGCCTCCACATCGTTTAATATGGTTTGAAATGAAGCCATAGTAGTAATATTTCGAGCAAGGGAACGCATAAGCAGACGCACTTTATTAGGATTTTTCTCTACTCCATCAACACGCGAAATATCTTGATTTATAACTGCTTCCACATATTTTAGCGACATTCCGAGCGCAGTTTTGTCCGGTTTGCCGATTGAGGCAGGAAATCCGCCTCGGCAAATGCAAAAAGCAATTTGTTCGATGCTCAAATCCGACATACTTTCCATATCGGGCGTGTTGTTGAACAAATCCATAAGCGAAATAGAGCCATTAGATTCGCCGGATTCGTACAAACTCATTGTTCGCATCAACATTCTTGCAATACGACCTGTGCCGGTATGTTCGGTAACATTGTCGGCAGGGACGGCAGAACCGGTCAAAATAAACTGTCCTGTTTCTTGCCTGTTATCCACTTCAAAACGGACAGCATCCCAGAGAACAGGCGCAATTTGCCATTCGTCGAGCAGGCGAGGCGTGCCGCCTTTGAGCAAAAAAGATGGTTTTGTGTCTGCAATTTTCTGATACTCCTTGGTTTTATCAGGGTCTTGCATTAGCAATTTGCTCTTGGCAACATGCTCGGCTGTGCTTGTTTTTCCGCACCATTTAGCGCCTTCAATAAGTACAGCGCCGGTGGTCAAAAGGACTTCTTGCAGTTCTTTATCGCAAATTCTTGGTATATAATCTATTTTAGCCATCTTAAATATTAATTTACGCTGCAAAGATACACTTAATTTCTAAATTTGTCATCATTTTATTTCCGCATTTGGCTACATTTTGTTTCCGTATTTGGCTACATTTTGTTTCCGTATTTGGATTTGACATGCAGATTTCGCTGATTATTTTCTGTGTAATATGAGTTCATCTGCGGGATATTACGCTTAACTAATATTTCTTTTGGAATGTTCATTGTCCACTGATTACACTGATTTATTTTGATTATTTATCTAAGATTACTCTTTTGTTGGTTAAACTTTTTTCTCCAAAATTTATGAGCAGACCTATTTCTATTTTTGTTGCTTTAAGGTAATTGATTATTTGCGAATAATGTTCATTGGTAATACCGGATAGTGCTTTTGTTTCTACAATTATACTATCAAAGCAAACAAAATCTGCGACATAAAACTTTGATAATTCTTTGCCTTTGTAATAGATTTTCAACCGTTTTTCTCGCTCATAAGGAATATTTTTTGTCTGAAATTCGAGTTCGAGTGCTTCCTGATAAACTGCTTCTAAAAAGCCACAACCGAGTTCGCGGTGTACTTCCATTGCCGCCCCGATAATTTTATATGTTTCTTCTTCAAATTTGTATTTCATTATTTTTACATTTAATAATCTGTGTTAGTCCGTGAAATCTGTGGACTTATTACGAGAAAATCAATTAGTTCAAAATCGTTCAATCCTTTTATTTCGTTTGTCAGGGTGGTTGTCTCGCCATTTGAAAACAAACTGTCAATATCGCGTTCCTGCTTGGCGCTGATAACGCTTGCAATGGCGGCGTTGAGGAGGTGGGAATAGAGGCTCATATTTTTGCCGTTGTTTGTCTGCGTGTTGAAATCGCGGACAAGCGGCTTGAAAATCTCGTCTTTTCCTTTGCAGGCAAAACGGAGTTTGTCGAGCAGCATCTTTGGGTTGAGGTGGTCGATAAACGCCTCGCCGGTTTGCCTGATTTTGTTGAAATCGGCACGGTCGAGTTTCAGTGTTGTTCGGGGATTGTCCTGTCCGGTAATTATGGCGAAATGCAATAGTGCAGACGAGTCGTGTCGCATCTCTACAAGAGCATCGTACAAATATTTTGCAGTATCGGCAAAAGCGGTAAAAATCAGCAGTTTTTTATTTTCCACATTGATAGGATTTTCTGTTTTATGCTTAATTAACGCTTTGATTTCCTGTAATTTAGTATCGTGTTCGGGCGTTATCACTTTAATGGTTTCGAGCAGTGCCGAAAGAATATCTTTATCCGCCTGCAATCTTTCCTGCCACGAAAGATAGTCCATATCGTTAATGTCAATCTTAATATCTTTCCCGAAACTTATTTCTTCGTCTTCACTTTGAAGGTCTTCAAGAATTTCGTAACCCACTTTGTCAATATCTCGTCCCTGAATATGTTTGTCAATATCGTCTAATGCGCTGTCAATGAGGTCGAAAAGTCGCTGCGAAGTAAGGCGGAAGGCGTGAATGGAACTCTCTGCACGTTTCAACAAGTTAATCAACATCAATAATATTACGCCCTTTTTCACGGTTTTCCCACGATTTTCCGCTTGCCGTATCCAAATCGACATATTTATTCAATTTGCTTAGCTGTACAAAGTTCAGCGGATTATAGATAGAGAGGTTGAGTTGGTCAATGTAGAAATAGAGCGTTTTGTAGTCAATATTCTGTATATCAGTCAGTTTGAGGCGTTTGTTGAGCGGTTTGAGGCGTTCGGGGAATTTGCCGAGATTTTCATCTTTGTAGAACTCGATATGCTTGCGACTTCGGGCGATAGTAACGCTGTCCAAGAGTTCAAAGAAATCGAAAGAAATACTGTCGAGCAATGTTTGGGCGGTGCGTTCGGTTGCGGGCATTTTCGACCACACATTGAAAGCGTAAGTTACCTGCGCAAAAACTTGCGTAATGCTTTTGTCGGATTTTACGGCATCGTTGAGGCAGTCAATTTCGCCTTCGGTGGCAATTTCGAGTTGGTTGCGCAAGTCCTTAAAGTCAATATTCACGGGCGTTGCCGACAGCATCAATACTTTTGTTTTTACACCTTTGCGGATAACGCGATTGAGAAGTTTTAAGTAACGGTTTTCTTTGATATTGCCCTCATCGTCTTCGTATTCTTTGCCTCCATTGCGGAAATTATGGCTTTCCTCTATCAAGTCCCAAGTCTGCGGTAGTGAAATTGTTGAAATTGAGGTAAGCTACCTCTTCATTTTCGTTTTTCACAGTAACAATGGGCGACATCAATTCGCCGGACACGTTGGCGCGAAAATGCACTTTTTTACGAATCCACTCGGCACACTCGCGTGCTATTACCTTCTGATTCAGTTTGTTACGAAGTTTTATCTCAAAGTCGGCGCCATACAACATTCTCTCGCGTTCCATGCGTGGAATAAAGAATTCGCGGGCTTCTTTTTGTCCTTTTTCTTTGGTAAAAACCTCGCCGGTAAAGATAAATTGCAGTTCATCAATCTTTTCCAACTCTTTTTTGAGAGCCGCAAAAGCGTAATTGGTAGATTTCGAAAACGAGAGAATAAAGAGCGTTAGCTCATAATTATTTAATTTTCAAATATTTATTATTTTCTGTTTTGTATAAAAGTGTTTAAAATTAAGGTGCAAAGATACGAAAAGTTTTCAAGGTAGTGCGAAAATATGGTATATTTTTGTGTAGCAAGGAGTTGTTTGGTGTGGAAAAAGTTTACTACCAAAAAATACTTTTGGCGTGAGGCTCATAGCAAATTTAATATAGAGATTTTCTCGTTTCATAAACAGCCTATACGTCAGGACAAACACAAGCCAATCGCGAACAAAAAACACGCTCAAAAAACTTTCTTTTCCGTCACTTGGACAATTTGCGCCAAAGCATAGACAATTTCAGTCAAAGACGGAAAGCATTACAGGTTTAATCCCGACTATTATTTTTAGAGCAAAAAAGCGGTTTACTTTCGACACTTATCGCTTATTTTGGTTTTTTTTGAAGCGGTTACATATTTGAAATAATGATTCCGAAATATTCATTCCATGATTATAATGTTGATTCAGCCATATTTATGTTCTTTTGCAAACTGTTTATTTCGCTTTTGGCGATAACAGCGATACAACATTCAATCAGTTTACATTTCCGACAGTTTGTCATTCCGGTCGGATTCGGTTGTTTTGCAACTTTAGCCGGTCTGATAATCATGCGAATTTCGTGGAATGATTTCATACCTTACATTTCCATTTATAAATCTTATACAAGTTTTTCCCATGAAATTGACCGGTTGGAAAAATATGATTACATAATTATTTTTATATTTCACAACAGATGCCTTTTTAAGTCCAAATTACACATAATAAGCTCATTGATATATTCCGGATTGTGTATTCCCTTGTTTTCAATCCCCCCCTTTAGGGGCAAAGGAGCTATGCTGCAATCAATACGGACGAAGTTACTTTGTTCCCGCAACAGTTGTTTGTATTCGTCATAAACGTTTTTTTGAAGGGTAAACGACTCCTCGTGAATGTCTTGCTTTCCTTTTAAATAATTCCTTTCATCCCCTTTTCTCTCACCAGATAGCGACTGGGTAATAAAATCGAAAGGGACATCTAAAAAGAAAGAAAGGAATGGCAAAGGCAATTGATTGTAGTCATATTCAAACTCCCAAATCCATTGTTTAAGTTTTTCTTTTTCGGATTGGTCTTCTACTTTGGCACATTGAAAAGCGATATTGGAATTTACGTACCTATCGGCTAAAACAAAATAATCATTATTTAACCACTCAATGATCCGGCTGATGTGTTCCTTTCTGTCGTTTGCAAACAGCAGTGCAACCAACTTGGGAGCCACTTCTTTTACCGAGCCGTATTCTCCCCGTAAAAATTCTGCAATCAGTTCCCCGTATATTCCTTTATTGAGCATGGGAAAATGAATATACTGATGCCGAATCCCTTTTACATTCAATTTGGATTTTAACAGTTCAATTTGTGTTGATTTTCCTGATCCGTCCAAGCCTTCTATGACGATTAATTTTCCTGCCATTGTTTTTTAGGAGTTATACTATGCGCGGCAAATAAGTAAACAAGTTGACGAGTAAACAAGTTGACGAGTAAACAAGTTGACGAGTAAACAAGTTGACGAGTAAACAGGGTATAAAGAACAGTAACTCGTTTACTTGTCAACTTGTCAACTCGTCAACTTGTCAACTCGTCAACTTGTCAACTCGTCAACTCGTCTACTTGTTTACTAATTTTGCTTATGCAAAAAACCATACCGCGTGAAGTATAAATTATAACTCCCGAATCTTTGATTAATACACGCAAAAATAATGCTAATAATTTTATTAGCAAAATGTTTTTTGTATTATTTTCATTAAAGTGAAAGATTTTTATTCATTAGAAGTGATACCGACGATTTGTTCAAATGAAATTCGATTTATGTAATAAATATGTGTTATATTTGCGCACGATATAAGCAATGAAGCATAATTACCAATCATTATTCAATGCACTTTCAATTACAATACACCGATAAATCCTCCAACGCCCGCGCCGGTCTGATTACCACCGGACATGGGACAATCGAAACGCCGGTTTTCATGCCTGTCGGCACGCAGGGAGCCGTCAAAGCAGTACATTTCAACGAATTAAAAGAAGACGTCGGGGCTGAAATTATCTTGGGAAATACCTATCATCTGTATTTGCGGCCGGGCGTTGAAATACTCGAACAAGCCGGCGGTCTGCATCGCTTCAACGGTTGGGACCGACCGATTCTGACCGACAGCGGAGGGTTTCAGGTTTTTTCTTTGGCCGAAAACCGGAAGCTTCGGGAAGAAGGCGCCGAATTCCGTTCCCATATCGACGGCTCCAAACACCTCTTTACCCCTGAAAAGGTGATGGATATTCAGCGAAGTATCGGGGCCGATATTATCATGGCCTTCGACGAATGTACGCCGGGTGACGCCGATTATGAATACGCCCGGAAATCCCTTGAATTGACCGGACGCTGGCTCGACCGTTGCATCCGTCGTTTGAACGAAACAGAGGCCCGATATGGTTATGAGCAAAGCCTGTTTCCCATCGTACAGGGTTGTGTTTACAGGGATTTACGGCAAAAGGCCGCCGAAAACGCCGCCTCAAAAAATGCCGATGGAAATGCCATTGGCGGATTGGCTGTCGGCGAGCCTGTGGAAAAAATGTACGAAATGATTGAATTGGTCAACGAAATCCTTCCCCGCGATAAACCACGTTACCTGATGGGCGTCGGCACGCCGGCCAATCTGTTGGAAGCCATCGAACGGGGCGTGGATATGTTTGATTGCATCATGCCGACCCGAAACGGGCGAAACGGCCAATTGTTTACAAAAGAGGGAATTATAAATATACGCAATAAAAAATGGGAAAATGATTTTAGTCCGATAGAAGAAAATGGAGCCTCTGCTATTGACCGTTTCCATACAAAAGCCTATCTTCGTCATCTGTTTACCGCGGATGAAATTTTAGGCCTGCAAATCGCTTCCGTCCACAACCTGGCATTTTACCTGTGGTTGGTGAAAGAAGCAAGGAAACATATTATCGAAGGGGATTTTACGGCATGGAAAATTGCCATGACGCCTAAAATCCAAAATAGATTATAAAAATGAAAAAAATATTTACAATCTTAGATTGGTACATTATTAAGAAATTCCTTGGTACATACGTGTTTACCATTGTTTTAATCATTGCGATTACCGTCATGATCGACGTCAATAGCAAAATAGATAATTTCATCAAAACTTCACCGTCTTTACATGCCATTGTTTTTGATTATTATTTGAATTTTATTCCGTATTTTGTGAATCTTTTCAGTCCGCTTTTTGTATTTATCGCCGTGATTTTCTTTACTTCAAAATTGGCTGATAATTCGGAAATTATTGCCATGATGGCGAGCGGGTTAAACTTCGACCGCCTTATCAGGCCTTATCTTATATCGGCTGCCGTAATCTCGACCGGTACTTTTTTACTGAACAGTTATGTCATTCCTCCGGCCAATGTAGGACGTATCGAATTTGAAAACAAGTACATAAGAAATAAAAAAGTGGATTATGCCATGAATATCCAATTGGAAGTAGAGCCGGGAGTGGTCGCCCATTTCGGCAGTTATGACAATACGACCCGAAAAGGGAGGGATTTTTCTTTGGACAAGTTTAAAGATAAAAAGTTAGTTTCGAGATTGACGGCTAAAAATATCGTGTGGGATTCTGCCTATCACTGGACAATAAGCGATTACATGATCCGGAATTTCATTGAGATGAGGGAAAAAATCAGCCGGGGCGACCGGATAGATACAACCTTAACGATTGTCCCTTCCGACTTTATGATTTCGGTTGGCGATTCGGAACAATTAACAACTCCGCAGTTGAAAGAATACATCGACCGGCAGAAGAAACGGGGTATAGGAAATATTCAACTTTTTGAAATAGAATATCATAAACGGTATGCCATGACCTTTGCCGCTTTTATTTTGACCATTATCGGCGCCTCGTTAAGTTCCCGGAAAATAAAAGGCGGGATGGGGCTTAATATTGGAATCGGCTTACTGTTAAGTTTTTCCTATATTTTGTTCATGCAAGTTTCATCTTCATTTGCGGTGTCGGGGGCGATGAGTTCCTTTGTTGCCGTCTGGATACCCAATTTTTTGTATATGGGCGTGGCGGCTTATCTTTATCGGAAAGCGCCCCGGTGAAAGTTTCCCATTCCTTATATTTCTTCCATTATTCTGACCGGGCCGATTAGTCCCGACGGTTCAAGACGGATTTTTTCCGTGTGTACGCCCCAATAGTGATGCAAAACAACGTTTGTAGACGTAAAAGGGTTATCGAGTGAGATTTTATCTCCGGTAACCCGGTTATACCATGAGTTGATGACTTTGATTTTCAACGTATTGTCTCCTTTTTTCAAATCTCCGCTTATGTCGACCCTGAATGGTTTTGTCCAGACGGTTCCTTTGTCTTTTCCGTTTATCGTCACAACGGCAATGCCAACATCTTTGACATCTTCCAGTTGCAGATGATATGATTTGTCCTTTTCGGGAACGAAATCAATTGAAAAGGTTTTATGATAAACGGCAGCGCCGGAATAGTATTTGATACGTTCGTCGGCATGTTCCGACCAGTCTGTGAGTTTGGGGAACACGACCGATTCGGGGCCGCCCCAGCGGGGGTCGAAATTTACCGCCCACGGGCCGGTGATTTCTTTTACCGAGCGATAATCGGGATAGTTGTTTTCATCACTTCCCTGTTCATTTGCGGCGATTGGTTCGTTAAACATCACAAACACAGATCCGTAAGGCTCAAGGGTCAGGGGGATGGAGGTAAGTCCGTCTTTTTGCGTAAAAGCTTTCGCTTCTCTTACAGCGCTCGTCAGCGCATCCCATAATTCGGGACGGAAGCCGGAAACGCGGAAGGAACAGGTTATCTTTTGCCTTTCCTCCGTCTGGTTGCTGACAAAATACACATCTTTTCCTCCTACCGTGTAATGAATATAGTCAAAATCGGTTTTGCTATCCGTGTCCATAACCGTAAAATCAGGGTTAACGCCTGTGTCCATCAGAAATTCACGGGCTGAAACGCCCCATGCGACGGAGCCTTTGCCGTATGTCTTCCGTCCTTTTCCTGCAACCTCTTTTCCCCATATTTTATCCGCCAATTCCCGGAACTGTTTTTGCGCTTTGTCGCCTCCGCTCAGGCTGATATAATATTCCGGCTTGCCGCCGATGACGGAAGCTCCTTTTTGCAGCAGTCCGTCAATCTTTTTCAACACCTCAAACGACAATACCTTATGGTCGGGAAGAACGAGAACACGGTATTCGACGCCTCCCGGCACGACTAATTTCCCGTCTTTAACTTTCAACTTCAGCAGTATTTCCTCATTTGTAACGTCGTAATCGAAACCGGGCATAACACCTGCCGGATCGGAATGTTTATAGGGAAAAACGTTCGGTACATGATCGCCGTAATAATAAAGCACATCGGCAATAAAACGCCCGTTTTGGACAATGACTTGCGTGCGGTTTAAGTAATCGATGAAAGGTCCGGATTCATTCCACCATGTGACCTGCGGATTGACGTGCGTACCGGCGAAATATTCTTGCCCCGGCAAGCCCATTTCGGAAGGAGAGCAGGTGAAGGTGTGGAAATACAGGCGGTTCAGTCCGGCGCAAATCTCATGGTCAAACGACGACTTCTGGTCGCGCCATAACTCGTCGTTCCAATGCAGGCCGATTGTTGTAAAAGATTCTGCTCCGACAATCCGTTTGCCGTAGATGTGCGCGGCCGAAGACGCCTGTTTCAAAAAGAAACGGTCTTGCGGGCGGGGACGGTGGGGTGAGGGAGACCAAAATTCGCTCATGACAATATCGCTGAAACTGTAATTTTTTATTCCGTCGAGCGGCCCTGCATGGGGGCCAGCCGATTCGGGCTGTATGCCTATGCCGTATTTGTGGGCGAGTTCCGCAAACCGGGCGTAATGCTTGTCTGCAACCAGGTCTGCTATTGTCTTTCGGAAATCGGCGAGGAAAGCGTTGGATGTATTCACGTCCTCAATAATATATCCTCCCGTCACCGGCAAATATTCTAACGGGTCATAACCGCGGTATGAGATGAACTCCTGCCGGAAATCGTCCGTCCAGTTCATGCCTCCACATTCCCAACTGTCTGTTTCCATGTATTTGAGGGTTGTCCCGACATGATCGCCCGAAACTTTCAGGATAGGCTCGACCACATCGTTCCAGTAAACATCAAAAGCGTCCCGGTTCATGTAGTCAATCACATGGCCCTGCCATTCGTTGCTTGATGTTGATACTTTCGCGTTGGTGCATGTGTAACCTGTGCGCATGACGCTCCACTCGCCTTCCGGTGCATCCCACACAAGACGTCCGCTGGCGTCCATATACCGGCTGATGTCAATGACGTCGTCTTTCTTTATCCTGTAAGTCGTTTTGCCGGTCATGTTTTTGTCGGGCAGGGTGTTGTCAAGCAGGAAACGGCAGTCGGGGGTCGACATTCCCAACTCGTGCAGAACCAGTTTGAGATCGAGGAAGGTAATCCCTTCATCCGTAATGTTTTCTTTTTTCAAAGGAAGCGCAAGTACGGCGACATCTTTATAAAAATTACTGTTTGTGGGCGGCGTTTCCAGGGAGATGTTTACGGTGGAACCGCCGGTAAGTTTTGTTTCCGAATAAGTAAGCTGTTTGGCCGCATATTGTGGCGTGACGCGGGGGCCGCCCAGATTCCATCCGCTTTGTATGTTAAAGCCCATTTCCAGACCCAGTCTTTTGGCTTCGTCGAGGGCGAAAACAAATAATTCGTTCCACGCCTCCGAACCGAACAGCGGTCCGGACGGTATTTCCTTATTGCCGCCCTGGTTGTGTCCTCCGGCGTCGAAGATCATTGCTCCGTAGAAATTCCGGGATTTCATTGCTTCCAGGTCTTTGGTAATCGCCTCTTTTGTTACGTTTCCATTCAGCCACCACCACCAGCAATCTACTCCGTATAATGCGTCCGGCGATTGAAAGTTGTCGACTAAGTGTTTATAATCAACAACGGGAGAGTTTGTCCCGTTTTGACTGTTAATCGGTTTGTTGCAAGAGATAAACGGCAGGAATACCGTCGCCATCAAAAAAAATCTAATTGTTTTCATGTTCGTATATTTAAAATTTAATGTTATCTGTTTTTTGAACTTGACCTGGCAAATAATTTATTTTTATGCAAATATACGTGATATTTTCCGGTTTATAAATGCACCCAATAAGAATTTACCGGTAAAAGGGTGAATTTCAAATTGTCGCGTAATTTACGTTTCAATTATTTTGTTCGTCTAAATAAAGGGTCAAATGGAAAACCGGGTTGGAAGTATTATGGGACATAAAAGAGTTGTTGTGCGTTTGGAAGGATTGTTTTCGTTGGCAACGACTTATATTCCTCCTTCTTATTTGGAACGGATAGGAAAATGATGTATATTTGAACCGCAAAACGTACAAAAAGAAGGAATATATTTATGATTAAAATAGCAATTATTGGATTAGGTTATGTCGGTTTACCGTTAGCCATTGAATTTGCCAAAAAGTACCGCGTTGTCGGCTACGACATTAATAAGTCGCGTGTGGAAGAATTGAATGTCGGCAACGATCATACTTTGGAAGCTGATATTGATAACATGCTGAATGTCATGAAATTGCATGTGGATAATCCGGAAAAGGGACTTTCCTTCTCGTTCGATGAAAATGACCTAAAATCATGCAATATTTATATTGTAACGGTTCCGACGCCTATCGACCGTTTTAATAAACCCGACTTGCGACCGCTGACGGAAGCGTCCGGAATGTTGGGCCGCGTAATTTCCAAAGGAGACATAGTGATTTACGAATCAACGACTTATCCGGGTTGTACGGAAGAAGATTGTGTTCCGGTCATTGAACGGGTTTCAGGCCTAAAATTCAATGCGGATTTCTTTGCCGGTTACAGTCCCGAACGGATTAACCCGGGCGATAAAATCAATACGCTGACAAAGATAAAGAAAGTGACTTCCGGTTCCACGCCGGAAATCGCCGATAAAATAGACGCTTTGTACGCTTCAATTATTACGGCCGGGACGCACAAAGCCTCCTGCATCAAGGTAGCGGAAGCTTCCAAAATCATAGAAAACGCCCAACGCGATGTAAATATTTCGTTTGTCAATGAGCTGGCATTGATTTTCGACAAGATAGGTATTGATACGACCGAAGTGCTGGAAGCGGCAGGCACCAAATGGAATTTCCTGAAATACCGTCCGGGACTGGTTGGCGGACATTGCATCAGTGTCGATCCTTACTACCTGGCAACCAAAGCGGAAACATTGGGTTATGTCCCGCAGGTCATTTTGTCGGGACGGCATGTCAATAACAGTATTGCGCCCTTTATTGCCAACAAAGTCTTGAAACTGATGATCCGGGAAAACCATAAAATCAACGGAGCCAATGTGTTGATATTGGGCGTGACATTCAAAGAAAACTGTCCGGACATCCGGAATACCAAAGTAGTGGATATTTACAGGGAACTGACCGAATTTGGGTTGAATGTGGATATTTACGATCCTTGGGCGAACGCCGAAGAATTGGCAAGTGAATACGGCATTTCGACCGTTAAAACTTTTGATGCGGCCAAACGCTATGAAGCCGTTATCCTTGCGGTAGCTCACGATGCATTTAAAACGTTTGATTTTGAAAAATACCGGGCCGGAGGGGCGGTTGTTTTTGATGTAAAGGCTGTGGTGGATAGGCGGTTTACAGATGGAAGGCTGTAAAATTGTATTCTTTAAAATACAAATTATATTTATGCACTTTCACACGATAAAATCGACACGGGAAATATCCGGGAGACCTTTTTTATTAATCCTATCTTATTCACTGTATGATTTGCTTAATGGCTCCGGTAGAAGGATAAAAATAAACTTTTACAGGCGCTTTCTTATCATCAAACAAGGAAGTGGCAAGAATCTGTTTTTTCCCGAATTGTGCGACTTGAATCGTGTTTTTATACAACGAATTTGATTCGTAAAGTATTTCAACGGAAGCTTTTTCCGGTACATTGTAAACGATACTTTCCGGTTCTTTGGCTTTCTTTTTGGGATCCGGTTCGACGTCGAGGTTTTCCTCATCCGTTTTTATCACGTTGATATAGACGGGATTTCCGCTCAAATCATTTGCATCGACAAGGCCTAAGTATTTTGAAAAGCGGAAAAGCACTTCCTTGTTGAGGTCGGATACAGGTTCGACTTCAAACTCGGAATCAAATTTTTCAACGGAAGTGGTTCCCATAAATAATTCTGCCATTGCTTTTTCCTGGGCTTCGAGCGTGGCAAGGACTAATTTCATTCCTTCGCCGTCGCGGGGGGCGTTTTCCGCATCGCCCGTTAGCATATCGTTGCGGCTTTCGCGCAATTTGTAGATTTGTTTGGCGGCGATTTCGGCCATTTTGAGCGTAGAGCCGGCGCGCAGATATTCTTCGGTGAACAGGGACTGTACATTTACAACCGGAAGTTTTTCAATATTCCCCGTCTTAACGTTCTGAGGAGCGGATTTCGGCGTCTCGTATTCAGCATTAATGGTGCAAATCAATCCGTCTTCGGTCAAATAGACAAAAGGAGCAGTTGTTTTTGCCTTAAATTCCACTAAATAAGACTCTTTCTTATCGGGAATGCCTTTACTTTCAACGTTTATTTTGTCTAAACGGTAATAAATCCGGTCTTCCGGAATGATGGATTTTTCATCCAAACCTAAAAATTTTCCGGCATATTTGGCGTAAATTCCTGCTTTTTGGGTAATTTTGCTATATTCTACGTTTACGGTCAAAACAGTTTTAGGTAAAAAATATTCTACCCCATAGCCGGCGCTTTTGGTTGCACTCATTTTGATAACTTTGGTTTGCGCCGCCAAAGGCGTAAAGGTAAATAATAGCAATAATAATAAAACGTTCAAAGACTTCATACATATAACTCTATTTGATTAATAATTAAGTTACCGGCCACAAAAGTAATAAAATTTTTACGAATATCCGTGTTTTTTTACTTTCAAATCTGAGGCAAATGGGTTAAAATTTGCCGGGCAATAAAAACCGATATGAAAAGCATAAAAAATACCTTATTTATGGTATTGTTTTATATTAACACTTGTTTGTAACTTTGTTCCCGTATTTAATAGTTTTTTAATAAAAGCAAAAAGATTGTGAAAACCGTTATCAAACCGACCGATTACAAATCAGATTTTGTAATCGGTTATTTACAAGTCATTCCCTTTAATGGAGTATCGTTTCCATTAGGATACTCAATGTATTGCATGCAAAGCCGCCCGGACTGTATGCGAATGTGTTGCTGAAAGCCTGTTTTCAAACCATTCGACAACCATTTTCTTTAACTATACCATATTATACATATAATCATCAATTTAAAAAACATCAAATGAAAAAGACAGTAGTTACAACTATCCTGTTTTATTTGTTTGCAGTGGGCGTTTTTGCGCAATCGCGACAAATAAAAGGAACGATCACCGATTCGGGAAATGACGCTCCGCTTCCCGGAGCCGTTATTTATGTGGTCAATGCAAAGTCTATCGGCACTACGGCGGATATCGACGGAAATTACGTTCTGAATATCGGCGAAGCCAAGTCTATTCAACTGCGGGTTTCATACCTCGGATACGAAACGCAAACCTTTACGGCGAGCGAAAGTCAAAATGTTTATAATATAAGCCTCAAGCCGGAACAAAACGTATTGGACGAAATCGT
>JAISWH010000120.1 GCA_031271125.1 Dysgonamonadaceae bacterium | reverse complement strand
TTAGGCACGTTCGTTAATTACAAAAATTATCCCAACTATTTTACAAACAAATAGTTGGGATTTTCGTATCTTTATGGAAAACCCCGAAAAAACGGTTTAGAGGCCAAAAACGGGGTAATCTACACTTTTACACTTCAATGACGGCAAAAAACAAAAGAGAACCGGAAAACAAAAAAAAGTCCGACTTTTATCCGTTCTCCGGTTCTTAATTTTACCTGTTTAGCGAAGGTGCCTAGTTATAGAGGATATCTCTCAAAGGGAAAAGGAGGAAATCACTTTCTTCATCGCCCCCTCCATTACCGGAAAACGGCAAACCCCGTTGCCGATATAGATAAAAGCTATCAGCAA
This sequence comes from Dysgonamonadaceae bacterium, assembly GCA_031271125.1. Taxonomy (GTDB): domain Bacteria; phylum Bacteroidota; class Bacteroidia; order Bacteroidales; family Azobacteroidaceae; genus Azobacteroides. The sequence continues at coordinate 7,001 of JAISWH010000120.1, read as the reverse complement.
CCCTTTCTCAGAAGAAGCCAGCGATTCCCACAAAGGATTTTTATTCAATCGATACGTTTCACGGATAAGTCTTTTCACACGATTCCGCTTCACCGCTCGCTTGAACCGCTTTTTCGGAACACTGATGAGGATGGAAACCGGAACACCCGAAAAAGGCTTTTGCTTTATATAAATCACCCGCAAAGGATAAACCGTAAACGCCTTTCCCTCTTTGAATAAAAGGTCAATTTCCCTTTGAAGGGAAATCCGTTCCGCTTTGGTGAAAGTTTGCACGAATCAAAGATATAGTTATTTCTTTTTGTTTTTTAGCGCTTTTAAATAATTTTCCAAAGCGCCGGTCATAGACGGAATTTCCGGACTGGGCGCTTCGATATCCAAGCGTAATCCCGCATCGCGTACTGCTTTAGCCGTAGTCGGGCCGAAAGTGCCGATAACAATATTGCCTTGTTTGAAGTTCGGAAAATTCTTCAAGAGAGAAGCGATGCCGGCAGGAGAAAAAAACAACAATACATCGTAATTGAACTCCTCATCCGGCCTGAAATCATTGCTGACCGTCCGGTACATAATCGCCATCATATAGCGAATTTTTTTCTCATCCAGCAAACGGATTAAATCGTTTTTATGCACATCCGAAGCCGGAACCAAATACGATTCTTTGTTGTGCTTGGCAACAGGGGTAATCAAATCTTCCAATTTACCGGATGCCGGATAAAAAATCTTCCGTTTACGGTAAACAATGTATTTTTGAAGGTAAACAGCGATGGATTCCGTTACACAGAAATATTTCATACTTTCCGGAATCTGTATTCGTAATTCTTCAGCCAAACGAAAAAAATGGTCGATAGCTGTTTTGGCTGTGAAGATGACAGCCGTATAGTCTAAGATATTGACACGCTGCATTCTAAACTCCTTGGCATTGACTGCATCGACCTTAATAAAAGGCCTGAAAACAATCTGAACGCCATACTTTTCCGCTATATCATAATAGGGCGATTTTTCTGTTGTGGGCTTGGGTTGGGAAACTAATATTTTTTGTACATTTGAAGCCATAACATACCCTTTTTACATACCATAAAAACAAACCAATGCTTTTGAAACAAAAAACAGAGGCACTAATTCTTGGATGCAAAGGTACAAAATAAAATAAAGTAAAGAACTTTTATACTGAAAAAATATTACGAAAATCTTGTAAAACATTAGTATTTTGACAAATATGAAATAAAGTATGCCCAAATAGAAACAAGGGTAATACGCTTCCGGCAAATAAAAAATCAATAAGGCAGGGATAAACAAAACCATTCCGCTAAGGGAAATAATTGTGAAATACTGATTGTTCCATAATTGTGCATTTTCCCGGGGAAAGAAAACGTATCCTACCCATAGATTGGTCAGGAATTTATATAACAGGAAAACCAGATTGATTAATACCGTGCCTCTCAATAGATAAAGAAAGCGGGTAGTCGATTCAAACGGGATATTCTCTATTCTGGAAAAACTGCAATAAATAAAAACAGACAACATCAGAATCATCTGCAAGCACAAGAGCAATTTGCTGATAAATTCATTATGAATCGTTCCAAAAAAAATACTTTGCCGGTCTTGTTTCCGGAATAAACTGTGAATCATAGACATAAACAGATTACGACTATTTCCTAATAACAGCATATCGGTGAAAAAACAAAACAGAAACAGGAAAAACAATCCGTTTTGCGCCGCCGGCCATTCCGAAAGGAGTTCTTCTTTCATAAGCCGGTTTGTTTGAGAGCCTCTTCGGGCGTTTCCGCCACCGTCCACAACGGAGGATGGGGATGATGGATAAACAGTTCACGTTCGGCTCGGGCCAACATCCGCAGCAAATCGTCGAAAAAACCGTTCGTGTTCAGGATAACCACCGGCTTGGAATGCAAACCCAATTGTTTCCATGTAATGATTTCGAGTAATTCTTCTAACGTGCCGATGCCTCCGGGAAGGGCGATACAGGCATCCGAACGTTGCGCCATCAATTGCTTGCGGGTGTGCATATCGGGCGTAACAATACATTCGGTCAACGACGGATGACACCATTGCTTATCTACCATAAATTGAGGAATAATACCGATAACGGAACCACCGTTTTCCAACACAGCGTCTGTTACCTGCGCCATCAATCCCCGTTTACCTGCACCATTGATACAAGTAAAGCCTTTTTGGCCGATGAATCGTCCTAATTCTTTGGCTGCCTGCGTATAAATCGGGGCTACCTGGGGACTCGAAGCTGCATAAATTGTGATAGTCATGACGCAAAATTAATAAAAAGTGTTGCTAATGAACAAAGAATTCAGGAAATTTTGCAAAAATAATAAAATTAACAATTACTTTTGCTTAACAAAACTACTGATAACAAACAAAATACAGTAAAATATTTTACAATTTACGGAGTAGCAAGAAACAGGCATGATTTTAGCTTCTGTAAACTACCGTTTTGAACTTCAATGGCACATATATAATAAATAATCATTACCTTTGCAAAAAAATTCAGATTACAATTCATTTTTTATGTCAGAAAAAGTATCGTATAAAGTAGCCGATATCGGCCTGGCCGGTTTCGGAAGGAAAGAAATCACAATCGCCGAACACGAAATGCCGGGATTAATGGCCTTGCGCGCCAAGTATGGAAAAGAAAAGCCGTTGAAGGGCGCCCGCATCATGGGTTCGTTGCACATGACCGTACAAACAGCGGTTTTGATTGAAACATTAGTCGAATTAGGCGCCGATGTCCGTTGGGCGAGTTGCAATATTTTCTCTACGCAAGACCATGCCGCAGCTGCCATTGCCGCAGCCGGTATTCCGGTTTTTGCATGGAAAGGCGAAACGCTCGAAGAATACTGGTGGTGCACCGAACAGGCCTTGCACTTCCCGAACAGTGAAGGCCCCAACCTGATTGTAGACGACGGCGGCGATGCCACCCTGCTTATTCACTGGGGCTACCGGGCGGAAAACGACGCATCGACCATCGCCCGTTCAGGCGGTAATCATGAAGAACAGGTAATCCTCGATACGCTGAATCGTATCCTGAAAGAAGACAATACTCGCTGGCACCGCACGGTAGCCAACCTGAAAGGTGTTTCGGAAGAAACTACCACCGGCGTGCACCGCCTGTACCAAATGATGGAAAAAGGCGAATTGCTGATTCCCGCCATCAATGTCAACGACTCGGTTACGAAATCGAAATTCGACAATCTCTACGGTTGCCGCGAATCGCTGGCCGACGGCATCAAACGCGCTACGGATGTGATGATTGCCGGCAAGGTAGCAGTCGTGCTCGGTTACGGCGATGTGGGCAAAGGCTGCGCCCGGTCGATGCGAGCTTACGGAGCGCGGGTGCTGGTTACCGAAATCGACCCGATTTGCGCCTTACAGGCGGCTATGGAAGGATTTGAAGTAACCACCATGGAAAAGGCTGTGAACGAAGGCAATCTGTTCGTAACCACTACCGGCAACCGCGATGTGATTACCATCGACCATTTGAAAGCGATGAAAGACCAGTCCATCGTTTGCAACATCGGTCATTTCGACAACGAGATACAGGTAGACCGATTGGTAAATTATCCCGGCATCAAGCATCTGAACATCAAACCGCAAGTCGATAAATATACTTTTCCGGATGGAAAATCCGTTTTCCTTTTGGCGGAAGGCCGCCTGGTCAACCTGGGTTGCGCTACCGGGCACCCGTCGTTTGTGATGAGCCATTCGTTTACCAACCAGACGCTGGCGCAACTCGATTTATGGAAAAACAGTTACCCGGTCGATGTATACCGCTTGCCCAAGCATCTGGACGAAGAAGTCGCCCGTTTGCATTTGGCGCATATCGGTGTAGAATTAACGAAACTGACGCCGGAGCAAGCCGCCTATATCGGCGTGAAGGAAGAAGGCCCTTACAAGCCCGAACATTACCGGTATTAATGAAAGACAATTCAATAAATATGTATCATCCCCTTTCGATTACGGACAGTGTGTATTATGTTGGCGTCAACGACAGGCGCAAGTCATTGTTTGAAAACCAATGGCCTCTGCCCTGCGGCGTTTCTTACAATTCATACCTGATTGTAGACGAAAAAGTAGCGTTGATCGATACGGTGGATATCGGTTTAGCGGATATTATCCTGAAGAAAATCGAAAGCGTTTTGAATGGAAAGACCATCGATTATCTGATTATCAATCACATGGAGCCTGACCATTCGGGGTCTATCCGTGTGATTCGCGAACGGTATCCCAATATTCGCCTTGTGGGAAATGCCAAAACATTGGACATGCTGAACGGCTATTTCGGCATCACCGATGGCGTGCAGGAAATAAAGGATGGCGATGAACTGGATCTGGGAAATCGGCGCTTGCAATTTTTCCTGACGCCCATGATCCACTGGCCCGAAACGATGATGACCTTCGATGAAATCGGCAAAATCCTTTTTTCGGGTGATGCTTTCGGCGCGTTCGGCGCACTGAATGGCGGAGTGCTGGACGATGCAATCGATACCAATGTATTTTGGGACGATATGCGCCGCTATTACGCCTGCATTGTCGGCAAATACGCCTCCCCGCTTCAAAAAGCGCTGGGGAAATTGCAGGGAATCGACATGGAATACATCTGCTCCACGCACGGCCCGGTTTGGCATCAAAACATTGCACATGTCTTGGATTTACACCGCCAATGGAGCCTCTACCAGGGCGTTCCGGGCGTAGTGATTGCTTACGGAACCATGTACGGAAATTCCGAACAAATGGCAGAAGCCATCGCCCAAGGTGTTGTCGCAGGAGGTGTTCCGGAAGTGAAACTCTACGATGTGGCTCGTACGGATTCCTCGTTTATCCTGAGCGATATTTTTAAATACAGCGGTCTGGTCGTCGGAAGTTCCACGTATATGAACGATTTATTGCCCGGCGTCGATTCCCTGCTCCGGAAAATTGAAACCCGCGGGGTGAAAAACCGGATTTTCGCCGCTTTCGGCTCGTTTACCTGGGCGGGCGTTTCCATCAAAAAGATTCTGCCGTTTGCCGAACAGTTGCAATGGGAAATCGTGGGCAATGTAGAAGAAAAACAAGCCCTGAAACCGGTAAAATACGAAGAATGTGTTGCCCTCGGACAACAAATCGCTGAAAAAATCAAAGGAAAGTAAGAGATGAAAATTGCTATTTTATCGCCCTTTTATCCCTACCGCGGAGGCATAGCGCAATTCAGCGCCATGCTGTATAAAACCTTGGAAACGGGGCATGAAATCAAAGCGTTTTCTTTTTCGCGGATGTATCCCGATTTTCTTTTTCCGGGCAAAACACAGTTGGTGGAAGAGGGCGACCAGGCCATCCCGATTGTGGCCGAACGAAGATTAGACAGTATCGACCCTTTTTCGTATTTACAGACCGCCAAGGCCATCGCCCGGTTCCAACCCGATGTGCTGGTTGTCGTTTACTGGATGCCGTTTTTTGCGCCGGCTTATGCAACCATTGTGAAACGGCTGAAAAAGCGGACTATCGTCATCGGATTGCTGCACAATGCTATTCCGCACGAACCGCATTTCTTCGACAGGCCCTTGTCTAAATATTTTTTCAAGCAATGCCGGGGATTTATCGTGATGAGCGAAATCGTAAAGCGGGATTTGCTGTCCATATTGCCAGAAGCGCATTATATTCACAAACAACATCCGATTTACAATCATTTTGGAAAAAAACTGTCGTCCGGCGTCGCCAAATCCCGTTTGGGGCTGAATGCCGGCAAGAAAACACTGCTGTTTTTCGGCTTAATCCGCGAGTATAAAGGTTTGGATTTACTGATTGAAGCCCTGTCGCATCTGGATGACTCGTACGAATTGTTGATTGCCGGCGAATCTTACGGTTCCTTTCAAAAATACCAGAAACAGATTGACCATTCCCCGGCCAAGGAACGCATTATCGTTAAAAATTACTACATCGAAGACAAAGACGTTCCCGTTTTGTTTTCCGCCGCCGATGTATTGGTATTACCCTATAAATCTGCCACCCAAAGCGGCGTGTTGCCCGTAGCTTATCACTACGAAACGCCTGTGGTTGCCACCGATGTGGGAGGCTTCCGCGAAGCTATCGAGCAAGCAGGTTCCGGAGTGGTTTGCTCATCCAACGCAAAGGCTTTGGCGGAAGGTATCGGGGAAATTTTCCGCACCGGACAGGAAAAGTTCCTTGCCAATATCCGGTTGGAAAGAGAAAACCTTTCTTGGGACAGTTTTGCCACCGCTTTGGTGGAGTTTGCCGAAAGATTGTTGCTTGCGTAAAATTCCAGCGCAGAATAAATAAATTCTTCATTATCAATAGTATTTTAATAGAAACTCCTCATCGGCGGTTTGATACAAAAACCTATCCGCAGCATGGAAGTATATTCATTATAATCCAGGAGGCTGTCGCCATAACCGTTATACCACTGAATAAACAGATATTGGTTTGCTTTGGGATTTAATTTGTAATTCAATTCGAGTTGCGTGTTGAATCTTCCGAAGGACAAAATAATTCCATCCGCGCGAATCAAGGCTGTCTTTGCCGTTCGATTCGTGTTCGAAAGCAAAGGTTGTTATTCCGTACAGATGATTACGGTGAATCACCGGCCTTACGAGTATAAGTCCGGGATTGTAATTGCTGTCCCTGAAAGGCGACGATTTAACGTAAACATCCCAGAACGACTTTTGCGTATAAGTTAGCATCAGGAAAGTATTGTATGGCAGGACTGTTTTGGTTAACCGCTGCCGGACGCTCACCTGAAATTTAATATCCGCCGCATATTTGGTAATTTCCCTGTTTACAGGAACACCCGTAATAACATAATTATCCTTGTACATGCCGAAACTCGGTTGGCGGTCTATCAGTCCCAGTATATTATCAAAATCATTGATTTCGAGATAGAACGGGCGTGTAATATCCATCTTGGAAGTATCCCGCTGATTGCGCCACATTTCTTCAATTTCCACGACTTGAGCGTGCAGAGCGCTGCCAACAAAGAGTGA
>JAISWH010000112.1 GCA_031271125.1 Dysgonamonadaceae bacterium | reverse complement strand
ATGTTTACCACCCGTCACGACCGTGTGGCAGGCTTGGGTAATCCCGAAGGCAGCCAGCGGGCGCTAAACATGTTATTCGCCCTCCGCACCATTCAGGAACGCACCGGAAAGGATTTGGGAGCAACCTTCCTTTCGGGAACGACCATTTCCAACTCACTGACGGAACTCTACCTGCTGTTCAAATACCTGCGCCCGAAGGAGCTGGAACGTCAGAACATCAACACGTTCGACGCATGGGCGGCTGTATTTGCCCAAAAGACTACGGACTACGAGTTCTCCGTAACCAACGAAATTGTTCAGAAAGAGCGTTTCCGGTATTTTATCAAAGTACCGGAGCTGGCAAGTTTTTATTCGGAAATAACCGATTTCAGGACGGCAAAGGATATTGGTATAGACCGTCCGGCAAAAAATGAACTCCTGCACAATATCCCGCTCACGCCACAACAGCAGGAATTTATACAGAAATTAGTTGAGTTCGCCAAGACAGGCGACGCCACCCTTTTGGGACGTGCGCCGCTGACCGACAGCGAAGACCGGGCGCGTATGCTGATAGCCACTGATTACGCCCGCAAAATGTCGCTCGACATGCGCATGATTGACAGGAACAGATACGATGACCATATTGATAACAAAGCCTCCCATTGCGCCGCTAAAATAGCCGAATACTACCAAAAATACGATACTCAAAAGGGAACGCAGTTTGTATTTTCCGACCTCGGCACATACAAGCCAGGCGAATGGAATCCGTACAGCGAAATCAAGCGAAAGCTGATTGAAGACCACCGTATCCCCGCACATGAAATCCGCTTTATTCAGGAGGCAAAGACGGAAACCGCACGCAAGGCCATGATACAGGCGATGAACGACGGGCATATCCGGGTACTGTTCGGCAGTACCGAAATGCTCGGCACAGGTGTAAACGCCCAGAAAAGAGCTGTCGCCGTTCATCATTTGGATTCGCCCTGGCGACCGTCGGATTTGGAACAGAGGGAAGGCAGAGCCATCCGCAAAGGCAATGAAATTGCCAAACAATTTGCTGATAATAAGGTAGATGTAATCATCTATGCAGTAGAAAAATCGCTGGACAGTTACAAATTCAATTTGCTTCACAACAAACAACTGTTTATTACCCAGTTAAAAACCAATAATATGGGTATACGAACGATTGACGAGGGCAGTATGGACGAGAAAAGCGGCATGAACTTTTCGGAATACGTTGCCATCCTGTCGGGCAATACCGACCTGTTGGAAAAAGCGCGGCTGGAAAAGAAAGTTGCTGCCCTGGAAAGTGAGCGGAAAAGTTTCAATCAAAATAAAGCGACTTCCGATTACAAATTGCAGGACGCTGTCCGGCAGGCGGACGGACACCGGGAAACGGCAGAACGCATCAAAAACGACTGGAAAGATTTTCAAAGCCGGGTACAAAAGGATGCCGGCGGTGCTTTCCTGAATCCCGTCCGGTTGAAGGACATTGAAGGTTCAGACCCGAAAATAATCGGAGCAAAACTGAATGAAATAGCCGACAAAGCCAATACGAACGGCGAGTATTTCAAAATCGGTACGCTCTACGGCTTTACGCTTTCGGTCAAAACGGAAAACACCCAAAAGGAAGGCTTGTTTATGCGGGAAAACCGTTTCTTCATTGAAGGCGAAGGCAATGTGAAATACAGTTACAACAATGGTCATATAGCAAACGACCCTGTTTTAGCTTCCCAAAATTTCCTGAAAGCCCTTGAAAAGATGCCTTCGCTAATCGAACATCACGAAGCCAAAGCGGAAACGCTGGCAAAGGACATTCCGGCATTGCAGGAGGTGGTAAAGGGTACCTGGCGCAGGGAAGACGAGTTGAAAGAACTCAAAATGGAGTTGGCAGCATTGAACAGAAAAATCGAACTGTCCCTAAAACCCGTTGACCAGGGCGAAGACCAACAGGAAAAGAAGCAGCCGGAGGACAGTCAAAAACCGTCCGTTCCGCAGGAAAAAACGGAACAGACGGAAGAAGAAAAAGCCATTCGGGAGATACAGGCTTTATTCACAGGCAAAATATCCCCCGGCGATATTGCTGTCCAGCGCGATAATAATAACGGCACACAATCTTTTCCGATACAGGAACGCTTGAAAGAATACAAAGACACGATGGGAGACCGGCTTGTTATCGGCAGTATTCCAAAGCATGAAAATCAGTCGAAAGGGTTTAAGATATGATGACGTATGAGGAATTAAAATACCGTCAAGGCTGGACTTTGGAACAGAAAATCGACCACAGCGTGGGTGTTGTTTCCTCTTTCATGGGAAAGGTAAATGGAAATATTGCAGCAAGTTACTCCGGAGGAAAGGACTCCACTGTAATGGTTGATATTATCCGTCGGTTTGTGGATAAAAATATTCCGTCGGTTTTCTGCAATACCGGTAACGAGTATCCCGAAGTTGTAAAATTTGTCCGGCAAACGGACAATGTAATCGTTATCCGTCCAGAAATGCACATCCGGCAAATCATTGAAAAATACGGTTTTCCACTGATAAGCAAGGAACAGAGCCAATATATTCGGCAAGCCAAACACACCAACAGCGAAAAACTGCGCAATATCCGACTGTATGGAAGTATAAACGGCATCGGTAAAATTGCCGAACGCTGGAAATACTTGATTGATGCACCTTTTAATGTCAGTGAAAAGTGCTGTGATTTTTTAAAGAAGAAACCTTTTCAAAAATTTCATAAGCAAACAGGTTTATATCCGGTCATCGGAACAATGGCAGGCGAGAGCCGCCTGCGATTCCAAAAGTGGCTCAAATATGGTTGCAATTCGTTTGAAACAAACCTAATTGCGAGCTATCCGTTGTCGATATGGACAGAGAAAGATGTCTGGTCTTATATTCATAAATTCAATCTGCCGTACAGCCCCATTTATGACCTGGGTGTAAAACGCACTGGATGTGTGGTGTGCGGATTCGGATGTCACATTAAAGGCGACCGCCGCTTTTATTTTCTGAAAGAACACAAGCCAAAAATCTATGAGTATTTTATGAGGCTGGAAAACAACGGAGTATCATACAGGGAGGCTTTGCAGCACTGTGGGATAGATTTCCCGGACAGTATCAATAAACAGTTGCAAATCCAATTCTAACATCATGAAAATAGGACTTATAGATGTAGATGGACATCATTTTCCAAACCTTGCCTTGATGAAATTAGCTAATTATCACCGACAACAGGGCGATACCGTTGAATGGATAAACCATTTGGAACAGTACAACAAAGTCTATCAATCCAAGGTTTTTACCTTTACTCCCGATGTTTCGACTGTTGTTCAGGCGGAAGAAATAGTGAAAGGCGGGACAGGTTATGAAATGTACGGTGAACTGTTTTGCGACGATACCGAGCCGGATTATTCCATCTATCCACAATATACTCACGCTTACGGCTTTTTGACACGCGGCTGTGTACGCCATTGTCCTTGGTGTATCGTTCCTAAAAAAGAAGGCAGTATAAGAGCCTATCGCGACGTCGAAACGGTTTTGCAGGGCAGGAGAACGGCTATTTTAATGGATAATAATGTGCTGGCATCCGAACATGGTTTGCAACAACTCGAAAAGATTGCAGACCTCAAATGCAAAGTAGATTTCAATCAGGGATTAGATTCGCGTCTGGTTACAGACGAGGTTGCACAATTGTTATCTAAAATAAAGTGGATTAGATTTATACGTTTTGCTACGGATACGCTTGCGGCAGTAGAGTCATTATTGAAAGCCATTGAAAAATTGAACAGATACGGTGTAAAAAACTACCGGATTTTCGTTTACCTGCTTGTAAAGGATGTTGCCGATGCCAATGAACGGTGCAAGGTATTGAAGAAATTGGGCGTTAATCCTTTCGCCCAAACATATCGCGATTACGACAAAAACATTTTGCCGACCCGTGAGCAAAAGCGATTTGCGTGGTATGTTAATCAGAAGGCGGTTTTTAAAGCGACAGAGTGGGAAGATTACCGGTAAAAACAAAACCCTGTCATCACGACAGGGCTTTGCCCAACAAAACAATTAAAAAATGCAATTATGAACGATATTACTGCAAATAAATACTGTCATGTATCACTTTCTGTTTCGTCTTCCGGCTTGTCTTTTGAAGGTTTCAGGTGGTCTCTGATGAAGTTTTTCACATCCGATTCCAGATAAAACGTCTTCTGGTCTATTCGGCGATAGGGCAACCGTCCCGAACTCCGGAAACGCTGCAAGGTTCGCTTGCTGACATTCATCATCACGCATATATCCTGATTATCATACAATAATTCACCATTGACGGTATAACGTGTCTTTTTCTTTTTCGTGATTTTGTTTTCCAGAATGTCCAGCCTTTCCAGAATGCGCCGCATCCATTTTTCAAATTCTTCCTTATCTATAAACATGACTGTTAATTATTAATGTGTCCGATAATAAAATAGCTTGCGTTGGACGGGTCTTTGAGGATAATTTCCCTGTCCCGCATAAACCTGATATAACTCTTTGCTGTCCGTTCCTTTACGTCCAAAACAGACTGTATCTGCTCGCACAAATCCACGTAGGTACAATAACGCTGTTTGCTGAAAACAGTACGC
>JAISWH010000097.1 GCA_031271125.1 Dysgonamonadaceae bacterium | reverse complement strand
TGAACCGTACCTTTTGGCAAACAAACGGACAGAAAAACCGGTACTGCATGTGTCGCTCAACCCTGACCCGAAAGATGTTTTGAGTGATGAACAGTTAGTGGAAATTGCACAAATCTACCTGCAAAAAATGGGATACGGCGACCAGCCGTTTATTGTTTACAAGCATGAAGATATAGAGCGCAGGCACATTCATATCGTTTCGGTACGGGTGGATGAAGAAGGCAAAAAGATTGACGGCAATTTTGAACGGCGTCGCTCAATGGACATTTGCCGCGAATTGGAACAGAAATACGGACTTGTCCCCGCTGACCAAAAACAGCGACAGGAAGGACTTCCGTTAAAGCCTGTCCGCTACAAAGACGGCGACTTGAAACATCAAATAGCCAACGTTATTCGCCCCATTTCCCAATCGTGGCATTTTCAAAGTTTGAAAGAATACAAAGCCCTGCTTACCTTATATAATATAGGTATGGAGGAGATTCATGGCGAAATCAAAGGCAAAGAGTATAAAGGCTTGGTTTATTCGACCCTGAATGACAACGGCGAAAAGGTGGGCAATCCGTTCAAATCCTCCCTGTTTGGCAAAAGTGTCGGTATGGAAGCCTTGGAAAAACGCATCAAGAAATCAACGGAAATCATCAAAAGCAAGGGACTAAAAGAGCGCAATAAAAAGGTTATTTCCGCCGCCATGCGTAGCTATAATAATCGTCTGGATTTTGAAAAGGCATTGGAAAAACAGGGTATTTCGGTATTGTTCAGGGAAAATGAACAGGGCAGAATTTACGGTGCAACATTCATAGACCACGAGCAAAAATGTGTTTTCAACGGTTCGCGATTAGGAAAAGAGTTTTCAGCAAATGTATTTAATGACCTCTTTAACGGTAAGGGTCAAAAAACAGAACACCCCAATGAACACAAAGCCGGCCAAGTCCTTGAGCCATTCACACCCTCGAACAGGGAACAGGATGAAGGTTCAGGCATCGGCGGACTGTTTGATTTGTTTACTCCCGAAACAGCAGGTGATGAAATAGCGGAACAGAATTTTGTCCGCCGCCTGAAAAAGGAACAAAAGCGTCAAAGACGCATGTAGAAACGTAATTCGTAATTTGTAATTTTTAATTGAATATACTATGCAACAGGAAGATGATTTAAGAGGTTTGGCCAAAGTCATGGAGTTCATGCGGGCTGTCAGCATTTTGTTTTGTGTCGTTAATGTGTACTGGTTTTGTTACCAAAGCTTTGTTGACTGGGGTATTAATATCGGGGTTGTAGATAAAATCCTGATGAATTTTCAGAGGACAACCGGACTGTTTTCGTCTGTTTTATGGACAAAACTGTTCGCCGTTGTGTTTTTAGCGCTGTCGTGCCTGGGGACAAAAGGCGTCAAGCAGGAAAAGATTAAATGGTCGAAAATCAATACGTTTCTGTTTTTCGGCTTTATCCTGTTTTTCCTGAACTGGTGGCTGCTGTATCTGCCGCTTCCGCTGGTGGCAAATACGGCGTTTTATGTGTTCACATTGACACTGGGCTACATCCTTTTGCTCGTTGCCGGATTGTGGATGAGCCGTTTACTCAAAAACAGCCTGCTTGATGATGTTTTTAACATTGAAAATGAATCGTTTATGCAGGAAACAAGGCTGATTGAAAATGAATATTCGGTCAATTTGCCGACACGGTTTTTCTACAAAAAGAAGTGGAACAAGGGTTGGATAAATATTGTCAATCCGTTCCGGGCAAGCATTGTACTCGGAACGCCGGGTTCAGGAAAGTCGTATGCTGTCGTAAACAATTACATTAAACAACAGATACAGAAAGGGTTTGCGCTTTATTGTTATGATTACAAATTTGATGATTTATCCGTAATAGCCTACAATACTATGCTTCGCAATATGGATAAGTATAAGGTAAAACCAAAATTCTATGTAATCAATTTCGACAATCCACGCAAGTCGCATCGCTGCAATCCGATTGCACCTGAGTTCCTTACCGACATATCGGACGCATACGAGAGTTCTTACACAATAATGTTAAATTTGAATAAAACCTGGATTACCAAGCAGGGCGATTTTTTCGTGGAATCACCCATAATCCTCTTAGCAGCAATAATTTGGTACTTAAAAATCTATAAAGAGGGTAAATATTGTACTTTCCCTCATGCCATTGAATTTTTGAACCGGAAATATGCCGATATTTTCCCGATACTCACTTCTTATCCGCAGTTGGAAAACTACTTATCTCCTTTCATGGACGCATGGGAAGGCGGTGCGCAGGAACAGTTACAGGGGCAGATCGCATCTGCTAAAATCCCTCTGTCCAGGATGATTTCGCCGCAGCTTTACTGGGTGATGACCGGAAATGATTTTACTTTGGACATCAACAATCCCAACGAGCCGAAAATCCTTTGCGTGGGCAATAATCCCGACCGCCAGAACATTTATTCGGCAGCTTTAGGCTTGTATAACAGCCGTATTGTGAAACTCATAAACAAAAAGGGACAGCTAAAAAGCAGTGTGATTATCGACGAGTTGCCGACAATCTATTTTCGCGGACTGGATAACCTGATAGCGACCGCCCGAAGCAATAAAGTTGCCGTTTGTCTGGGCTTTCAGGACTTTTCGCAACTAAAAAGAGATTATGGTGATAAAGAAGCCGCTGTAGTAATGAACACGGTAGGGAACATCTTTTCCGGTCAGGTCGTGGGCGAATCGGCAAAAACGCTTTCGGAACGCTTCGGGAAGGTGTTGCAAAAACGGCAGTCGATGACGATTAACCGGCAGGATACATCAACATCCATTTCTACCCAGTTGGACAGCCTTATTCCGGCATCCAAGATAAGTAATCTTACGCAAGGCATGTTTGTCGGAGCTGTGTCTGATAATTTCGATGAACGCATTGAACAAAAAATTTTCCATGCTGAAATAGTTGTCGATAACGAAGCAGTCGCCCGTGAAACAAAAGCTTACAGGAAAATCCCCGTGATTGCCGAGTTTACGGACGACGAAGGAAACGATGTGATGCAGCAGGTCATCGAACACAATTACAATCAAATCAAAGCAGACGTGAAACAGATTGTAGCCGATGAACTGGCTCGAATAGAAAGCGACCCAGAATTGCAGCATTTGATAAAGAAAGAATGATAAATTTTTGATTCATAGAGATATAGAAAATACAGCGAAATTTGTTTTGTATAATTCGAGTTTTATCAATACATTTGCACCGTGTATCAAAAATTTGATGAATGAAACAGATAAACAGATTGAAAGTTGTTCTTGTAGAACAGAATAAGACAGGGAAATGGTTGGCTGAAACTTTAGGAAAGAA
>JAISWH010000044.1 GCA_031271125.1 Dysgonamonadaceae bacterium | reverse complement strand
GTAAAGTCCAAAACAAACAGGATTTTCTGCATATACAGGTTATCGAAATTCGTATCTACCCGGAAACTGTTAACTCCCTTTTGCTTGCTTAATTCCTGCACCTTTTGCATGAAAAGGGTTGCCATTCCCTTGTTCTTTACTTCATCGGCAACCGCTAAGCGGTGTACAACCACATACGGCAAATCGCTCAGCCACTTACCTTGAATATTGTTATAAGCAGGTTCGCCATCAAGAATAACCGCACCATAAGCAATTACCCCCTTATCCTTGCACAATACATAACCGTAACCGTTTGCAATATCGTTTTCAATATTTCCCATCGTCGGATAACCGTCCTGCCATTGACGGCTGTTCATCCGGCGCAGTTGCTCTTTGGCTTGCAGGATAATCTGCCAAACACGTTCTATATCTGTCTTTTCCGCTTTTCTGAATATAAAATCCATAGAGTTGTATCTAAAACTGCAAATTTACACACTTTTCCGTATTTTTCTTCTTTCGGGGCAAAATATCTTCCGTTCCGGTTACATTTGCTCCCACTTTTTCCTTCTTCCCGATGACGTATGACGACATACGATGACGCATCTACACCGGCTTGATTTTCCGATTTTTTATTCCCATACTTTTGTCGTCGAAATCAATTTCAGTATTCACATTTTAGAAAGATTCGACAAATGAAAAGAAAGTTTTTTCTGACGGCAGCAAGCCTGCTGTATGTGTTGGGCGCTTTGGGCAGGGTAACGGTAGCGACGGTAAGCCCGTATCTCTCCCATTTCAAGAATGGCTGGTGCGCTGTAATTTTGGCAAAATGGAAATTATTATTTACCTTTGTTTCCCAAATAATTATAGCGATTAATTTTAATATGATAACAACAGACCAGTTACACGATGTAATGGAACGCGAGTCGGCGTTGAGGGGGTACCTTTGACGTCGATGCGAAAATAATCCAATTAGAAGAAGAAGAACTTCGCACGCAAGCGCCTGATTTTTGGGAAGATCCTAAACGTGCGGAAGAACAAATGCGAAAAGTCCGCGAAATCAAATCGTGGATTGTCGCTTATGACGAAATCAAATCAATAACGGAAGAACTGCAACTGGCTTTCGATTTTCAGAAAGAAGGCGTCACGACCGAAGAAGAAGTAGATGAAGTTTACCGGAAAGCTATCGGTTTGCTGGAAAATCTGGAAATGAAAAATATGCTTCGTTCGGAAGAAGACCATCTTGGAGCCGTCCTGAAAATCAATGCCGGCGCCGGCGGAACGGAAGCGCAGGATTGGGCGGAAATGCTCTACCGCATGTATAGCCGCTGGTGTGAAAGCAAAGGGTATAAAGTTGCCGTAACCAACTGGTTGGATGGTGATGACGCGGGTATTAAAACCGTCACTTTACAAGTTGAAGGGGATTATGCTTTCGGATATCTGAAAAGCGAAAACGGCGTGCACCGCTTGGTTCGCGTTTCGCCATACAATGCCCAAGGTAAACGGATGACTTCTTTTTCGTCTGTGTCGGTCGTTCCATTGGTGGACGATACTATTGAAATCGACGTCAATCCGGGCGATCTCACCTGGGATACTTTCCGGTCGAGCGGGGCCGGAGGTCAGAACGTTAATAAGGTGGAAACGGGCGTTCGCTTGCATTACAACTATAAAGATCCGGATACCGGCGAAGTGAAGGAAATCGTGATTGAAAACACGGAATCGCGTTCGCAGTTCGGGAATAAAGATAATGCCATCCGCTTGTTGAAATCGCAATTGTACGAGTTGGAACTGGAACGGCGCCGGAAGGCTTCCGCAAAAATCGAAGCCGGGAAAAAGAAAATCGAATGGGGTTCGCAAATCCGTTCATACGTTTTCGACGACCGGAGGGTGAAAGACCACCGGACGGATTACCAGACTTCTAATGTCGGGGCGGTGATGGATGGCGATTTGGATGGGTTTATTAAGGCTTATTTAATGGAGAATTAAGCATTAAGAATTAAGAATTAAGAGTTATGAACTAAGAACTAAGAGTTAAGAATTTTTACATGGAGACACAACATTTTATTTCATTTGATATTGGGGCTACGAGTGGGCGTACCATTTTAGCAAAGATTGAAGACGGGAAACTGTTTTTGAAAGAATTAACGCGATTTCCGAATAAGATTATTCGTATCAAAGATCGCTATTATTGGGAAATATTCGCTTTGTATGAAGCGCTCAAAGATGGTTTGCGTGCCGCAGTTGCGGAAAAAGTAGCAATCAGTTCTATCGGGATTGATACCTGGGGCGTCGATTTTGCTTATATCGGCGATGATGATGCTATTTTGGGATTGCCGCGCTCTTACCGCGATCCTTATACCAACGGGGCGCCGGAAGAGTTTTTCAAATTACTTTCTAAAGAAAAAGTGTATGGATTGACGGGTATTCAAATTATGAATTTCAACAGTCTGTATCAGTTGTATGCCGCAAAAAAGGAAAATAATTCCGCGTTAACGGCCGCCAAAGGTATTCTTTTTATGCCCGATGCGCTATCTTTCTTGCTGACAGGCAAAAAAGTATGCGAATACACTATCGCGTCCACTTCGCAACTGATTAATCCGTGGACGAAAAATATCGAACCTGCTTTGGCCGAAAAGATAGGAATCAATCTCGAAATGTTTGCCGAAACGGTCATGCCGGGTAAAATAATCGGTACGCTGGCAGATTATATAGTCAAGGAAACCGGATTGGATCAAGCTGTCCCGGTGATTGCCGTTGCCGGTCACGATACGGCTTCGGCTGTTGCCGCCGTACCAGCCGAAAACGAGCGGTTTGCCTATTTGAGTTCGGGAACCTGGTCGTTGATGGGGATAGAACTGAAAGAACCGGTCGTTACGGAAGTGTCTTACCAAATGAACTTTACCAACGAAGGCGGTGTGGATGGAACTATTCGTTTCCTGAAAAATATTACCGGCATGTGGTTGCTGGAACAATCCCGGAAGGAATGGGAAGCGCAGGGAATCAACTATTCGTATCCGGAAATTGTCGAAATGGCGCAGAAAGCAACTGCTTTCCGTTCGTTGATCGACCCCGACGCTCCTGATTTTGCCAATCCCGAAAGCATGACGGAAGCTATTGCCGCATATTGCCAAAAGACCGGCCAACCCACGCCGGACAGCCATGCCGCTTTTATCCGTTGTATTTTCGACAGCCTCGCCATGAAATACAGATATGTTTTCAACTGTTTGCGACGGATTGCTCCTTTCGAGATTGATAAGTTGCATGTTATCGGAGGCGGTTCGCAGAATAAATTACTTAACCAGTTTACTGCCGATGCAATAGGCGTGACGGTAGTCGCAGGTCCTTCGGAAGCGACGGCCATTGGGAATGTAATGATTCAGGCGAAGGGATTGGGTATTGTCAATTCTTTATGGGAAATGCGGGAAATGATCCGAAATTCATGCTCGCCCGAAATTTTTGAACCCCGGAATACGGGAGATTGGGATAAAGCATACGAATTTTTTTACAAAAATTATTAATATATTATTTTATCATGAAGGACGAATTAATTTTAAAAAGTTTTGAAATTGCCAAGGAAAGATACGCGGCAATAGGAGTGGATGTAGAATCTGCATTGAGTGAATTACAGGAAATACCTATTTCCATTCAGTGCTGGCAAGCCGATGATGTAACCGGCTTTGAAAACCTCGGCAATCTGGGCGGAGGCGGTATTCAGGCAACAGGAAATTATCCCGGTAAAGCGCGGAATATCGAAGAGTTACGTCGCGACGTCGAAAAAGTATTAACGCTCGTTGCCGGTAAACACCGTTTGAGTCTTCACGCCATTTACGGCGATTTCGGCGGGAAAGTGATTGATCGCGACCAGGTTGAACCGACGCATTTCCAATCATGGATGCAATGGGCAAAAGAAAAAGGCCTGAAACTGGATTTCAATTCAACTTCTTTCGGACATCCTAAAAGCGGCGATTTGACTTTGGCAAATCCAAACGGCGATATTCGCAATTTCTGGATTGAACATACCAAACGTTGTCGCGCGATTTCGGAAGAAATGGGTAAGTTCCAGAACGATCCATGTATCATGAATCTTTGGGTTCATGACGGTTCGAAAGATGCAACCGTCAACCGGTACACATATCGTCAAATCCTTGAAAAATCTTTGGACGATATTTTCGCTAAAGATTATAAAAACATGAAAGACTGTATCGAAGCAAAATTGTTCGGCATCGCTCTCGAAAGTTATACGGTAGGTTCGTATGATTTTTATCTGGGCTATGGCGCTAAGAAACAAAAGATTGTTACTTTGGATACCGGCCATTTCCATCTGACGGAAAACATCGCCGACAAAATATCCTCTTTGTTGCTGTTTACGCCTGAAATCATGCTTCACGTCAGCCGTCCGATTCGTTGGGATTCCGACCATGTGGTTATTCTCAACGACGATATTGCCGATTTGGCCAAAGAAATCACCCGTTCCGACGCACTCAACCGCGTTCACATCGGACTTGATTTCTTCGATGCGTCCATTAACCGCATCGGCGCTTACGTGATTGGCATCCGTTCAACGCAAAAAGCGCTGTTGCAGGCTTTACTCGAACCGATTGCGCAATTGCGCCGCTATGAAGCGAACGGACAATATTTTGAACGCCTCGCTTTACTCGAAGAAGCAAAAGGTTTGCCTTGGAATGCAGTTTGGGACTATTTCTGCTTGAAAAACAATGTTGCCGCAGGCTACGATTATATCGGCGAAATCCAACAGTATGAGAAAGATGTAACATTGAAAAGAAAATGAATACATTAATCGGTTTATTGATTATAGCAGTCGGAAGTTTAGGACAATCAAGCTCTTACGTTCCGATTAAGAAAGTAAAAGAATGGTCGTGGGAATCCTTTTGGTTGACGCAAGGTATTTTTGCGTGGTTGGTATTCCCGATTGCGGGCGCTTTTTTAGCCCTTCCTTCCGGCGTGAATATTTGCGAAATCCTGAGTACGGACGGAACCTGGAAAGCCATTTTGTTTGGCGTGCTTTGGGGCATTGGCGGATTGACTTTCGGTTTGAGTATGAGATTCTTAGGCGTTGCTTTAGGACAATCTCTGGCTTTAGGAACCTGTTCGGCGTTCGGCACTTTAATTCCCGCCCTTCTAAAAGGTGAAAACCTTTTTGCAGGCGAAGGATTGGTTTTGTTGATCGGTGTGTCCATTGCCATTGCAGGCATCGCCATCATCGGTTACGCCGGAGGTTTGCGTTCCAAAAACATGCCAGAAGAAGAGCGGAAAGCGGCTATCAAAGATTTTGCTTTGAAGAAAGGGTTGATTATCGCCTTGTTAGCCGGTGTGATGAGCGCCTGTTTTGCACTTGGACTGGACGCCGGCAAACCGATAAAAGATTTTCTTTTGTCGAAAGGCGTTGATGCTTTGTTTGCAGGCCTTCCCGTGGTTGCCTTAGTCACTTTCGGCGGATTCCTGACAAACGCTTCTTATTGCATTCAACAAAACATCAAAAACCATACGGGCAGGGAATATTTCTCGGTGAAAAGCAATGTCTTATTGAACAATATATTGTTCTGCGCATTAGCCGGCGGACTGTGGTATTCTCAATTCTTCGGATTAGAAATGGGGAAAAGTTTCTTAATTGAAAATCCTGTGCTACTGGCATTTTCGTGGAGTATCCTGATGTCGTTGAACGTAACATTCAGTAATGTGTGGGGCATTCTTCTCAAAGAGTGGAAAGGAACGGGAAAGGCGACCATTACCGTTTTGATAATTGGGTTATTGGTGTTGATCTTTTCCATTATTTATCCTCAGTTATAAGTAGATTCCGGATTTCGGAAAAAAATAAAGCTGTTTTGTTTGTAATATTCAAAAAATGTAGTAATTTTGCAGCGCTTTTGAGGAAGCGGGTCCCATAGCTCAGTTGGTTAGAGCACCTGACTCATAATCAGGGAGTCCAAGGTTCAAGCCCTTGTGGGACCACTTTTTGCAAAAATAATTGCCTGTATATCAATTAGATAGCAGGTAATTTTATTTTAAAGGTAATATATTAGGGGTCAAATGGAAAACCGAGTTCCCCAAATCCCCAAAACGGGGATATTGGGGATTTGTCTGCCCACAATCCCCCAATCCGTTTTCGCCAACCTGCCCGACCTCTTGCAGCAAATCGTATCAAAAGCCGATTCGTCCGAAGATGCCGACTTGCTTTTGCTCGGCTCAATAACCGTCTTTTCCGTCTGTTTGCCAAATATTTACGGCTTATATAATCAGTGCGAAGTATATCCTAACCTGTTTCTTTTTGTCGTAGCCAAAGCCTCTGCGGGTAAAGGTCGATTGTCCCTTTGCCGCCGCCTTGTCGCACCCATTCACAAGCATTTGCGCGAACTTTACGCCGCCGAAAAAGAGCAGTACGAAACTGATTTACAGCGATATTCCACCACCAAAAACAAGGAAGACATTACTAAACCGCAAGAGCCGCCCTTGCGCACTCTCTTTATCCCCGCAAACAACAGCACAACCGGACTTTTTCAGTTGCTCAAAGAAAACGAAGAAAAGGGCTTGATTTTTGAAACCGAAGGCAATACCCTTTCCCAAACTTTCAAATCCGAACACGGCAACTATTCCGATGGTTTCCGCAAAGCGTTCCACTACGAGCCGATTTCTTACAACCGCCGAAAAGACCGCGAATTTGTAGAACTCGCGCACCCTCAACTTTCCGCCCTTTTGTCAGGCACTCCAAAACAAGTGTTGTCGTTAATTCCCGATGCCGAAAACGGCTTGTTTAGCAGGTTTTTGTTTTATTACATAAACCTGCAACCTGTGTGGAAAAATGTTTTTGCAGGCAACGAAAACGCCCCGCTCGAATTTCAGTTTGACAAAATTGCAAATGATTTTCAAACCCTTTTCCACCATTTGCAGCAACAGCCGCAACGCCTGCGTTTTTCGCTCTCCGCCAAGCAGCAAGCAGAGTTTAACGCCTGTTTCGACAGCACCCAACAGGAATATCACGCGCAATTCAGCGATTCTTTCATTGGCACGGTCAGAAGATTAGGGCTTTCAACTTTCCGCATTGCAATGATTTTCACAGTGTTGCGGATTATCCCAACACTCCCCAATGTCTTCAAAGTCCTAATCTGTTCCGACACCGATTTCACCGCCGCAATGCAAATCACCCAAACCCTAATCCACCACGCCGCTCTGATTTTCCAACAACTGCCCACCGAAAAGCCCGAACACTCCCCAAACATTGCGCCTCAACAACGATTATTACAAGCCCTGCCGCCCGAATTTGACCGCAAAAAGTATTTAGAAATCGCAAAAACGCTCAACATTCCCGACAAAACTGCCGAAAAACAGATTGAAAAATACCTGCAAAGCCACCTGATAGAACGCATTACACACGGAAATTACCGAAAAAAGTAAGCCCCCTCTCCATTTTGGAGAGGGCGGGGGGTGAGGTTTTCCCCAATATCCTCAAAATGAGGATTGGGGGATTTGAGTAGTCGTAGAGCTGTTTTTGGTAACTGTCAGTAACCCGCAGTAATAAAATTTCTGAAAAATACAACTTTTTTGATTGTTAATTGCGATTTAATTTGTATTTTTGCGTCGCTTATTATAAACATAATTTTTTATAGCAATGAAATAGAAATATAAGAAACCGTGCTAAACAGCACACAGACATATATATAAGAAAAATAGCGATGCTATTTATCTTGAGTGCTACTCGTTTCCTACACCTATTAGCATTAACTCATAAAGATAAGTTGCGACGCCGTACATACGGCGTAGAACAACTTGTTCGAGTTAATAGGCGTAGGAACCTGAGTAGCAAACAGGAAGTTCTACGCTATTTTTATGCAGAAAATTTCAGAAAAACAGGAAAAAATCAAATAAAACATAAAGAGTTTATATTCAAATGAATAAAGTAGTGAAAGCCCTTATTGCAGGCATTGCAGTAGTTTGTTTGTCGGCTTGTTCGCCAATGTCGAAAGAAGCGTATCTTGAACGCTTCGACGAGTTCGTGTCCGAAGTTTCGGATAATTATAAAACCTACGACAGCAAGGCGTGGGCTAAACAGTCTGAAAAATACAACAAGTTTTTAGACGAGTGGTACAGCAAGTTCAAAGATGAATTTACCTTGAAAGACGAAATTTCTATCAAGGCAAATCAGGCGAAGTGGTATTATTACCGCAATCTCGACGATGCAACTTCCACCGTCAAGCAACTACTTGATGCTGTTGATATTAAAGGTATGAAACAAAAGGTACAATACTATATTGACAACAATATGCTGGACGACTTGCAAAAATTTTACAACGATGCTCAAAAAGCAGGCAAGGACGCACAAGTAGCCGCCGAAGAAATTCTGAACGAACTGAATGTAAAAATTGAAGATTTACAGAAATGACACCCGAAAGTAGAAAAATACTTGGCGTTGTTGTGTTCACATTCTCTATTACATTTTTCGCGTTGGGAATGTATTTTCCGATGCTTTCAACACACACGCAAATTGTGTTTAAGTTCGGATATACGGAACTCAATGTTTTTCAGTCGGCAAAACTGTTTTTCGACAGCAACGAATATTTTTTGGCAATAATTATTTTGCTTTTTACATTTTTAATGCCGATAGTGGAGTTTATCAATTTGATTGTGAGGATTTTTTCAGGAAAAACCAATCAATTTCTGCAATATTTAGATAAATGGAATATGCTCGATGTGTTTTTGGTGGCTTTGCTGTTGCTAAATTTTAAAATGCAGTCGAATGTTATGGTAATGCAGTTGAAAATTGGCACAACTTTCATTGCTTTATCTGTGATATTCAGGATTTTAGCGGCAATATTTATAACAAATAACAATAAAGAATAAACATAAATACTGAATCAAATGGAAAATCATTTAATTATCGGTTTGGGAGGCACAGGCGGACATATTATCCGCGCTTTCCGCAAAAGAGTTTATGAAGAGTTCAGAACAAACAAAGTTCCGAATGAAAAAATGAACGATGTGTGCGTATCGTATCTTTGGGTGGATTCGTCCGAAAAAGATTTGAACGAAACACAGTCGTGGCGCACAATGGGCAAAAGCGTTGCCCTTGACCCGGGCGACAAAGTAAAAATCAACGCCACAACTGCGTCTATTCTCGACAGGATAGAAGATTATCCGGGTATCAGCCCTTGGATTGGCGACAAAAAAACTTGGGACCACATTAAAGGCGGAATTACCGACGAGGCGGGCGGACAACGCCGTCGGCTCGGCAGATTGCTCTTTGCGTGGAACATTGCCGAATTTCGCAACCGTTTGAGTAGCCACGTTGCCAATCTGCAAAAAACTTCCAAAAATGCCAATATGACTTTCCATATTTGCTGCGGCTTGGCAGGCGGCACAGGTAGCGGTTGTATTGTTGATGTTATTTCGCAAATTCGCGAGGAATTTCCAAACGATAAAATTATTCTTTACGCCAAATTGCCCGAAACGGCTACGCCACCTCCCCACGGCTGGGTTGCAAACACAGGTTATTACAAACCAAACGGCTACGCTGCTCTACTCGAACTTAATGCGTTGAGCGTAAAAGCGTATCAACCATTCGATGTACAAGGCAGAAAAGAGGCAAAAACAGGAAAAGTAAAACGAATGATGACCGACAGAGGCACAGAGGCGTTTGCAAGCGCATATATTTACGCCAATGCCAATACCAACGGCGGCTTTTTAGATGTTGCAGGCGGCGAACTGTTTGAAGTGGTTGCCGATTTTCTGTATCATAAAATCGTTACAATCAGGCGGGTTGGCAACACGCAATTGCAGCGTTTGGAACAAAACGAAAACGGCGATGCCAGCCACGAAGACGGTACACGCAGCAAGCGTTTTATCAGTTTCGGTATGGGCAGGATTGAATATCCCGAACAGGAAATCCGCGAGTATGTGCAGTATAATTTTGAAAAACAGGCGATGCTGCAATTCAAATACAACAATTGGAGCGATTTGGGCTTTATCGAAAAACTTGACGACGAAATTGGTTTGGGTTATGCCGCCGACCTGCGCAATGACCGCAACGGAGTTTTCCCAAAATGGCGCATTGACGACGAACACCTGATGCTGTCGCAAAAAGTTGTTGATGATACTCGCAATCCGTGGCTTACTTTCAGCGAGGATTGGAACAAAGTCAATCAATATAAAAGGGTGGCAAAAGAAAAACCGAAAACCGAATGGATTAACGAACTCGAAGCCCTTTGTGCCAAACGCTACAAGGAAAATTACAGAGGTGTAGGTGTTTTGGAGTTTTTTCGCAATCAAAAAGAAGAAATCAAAGGTTATGCAAGCCACATTCGCGGACTTGTTGAACGAGATTTGTTCAAAGATTGGGAAAACGGCGACAAATCAATCGTTGAAATTGAAAAATTTCTGCAAACGCTCATTGATGTAAATGAAAAGCGTCTTGAAAAACTTGGCGAAAAACAGCAGAAAAAACGGCAGGAACTCAAAGATAAAATTGAGCCGAAAATTGCCGAAAACCGCGAGAAATGGAACAAACGTGGCTTATTGACAAACCTCGACAAACTGCTTGGAACACACTGCGACCTGCTTAATCGCAAATATCTGACTTTGACCGAAGAAACAGGTTACGAGTATGCGCAGGAGTTGCTCCGCAAAGTAAATGAACAGTTGCGTGAACTGCGCGATGTGGTAAAGTCGCTGAAAACAACAATTACGGATTCTTTGGAAAAAATTGATGTTGCAATCAGTAGCCGTTGCAAAACAGGCAACAACATTTCCACAGGTGAAAGCACCATTACTTTCAAAATGTACGAGCCGGACGAAATCAAAGAAAAGACAAAGAAAATTATTCGCGACGACCGTACCAATAAGGAAAACGCAATGAATGTCCGTAAAAAACTGATTGAGGAAATTCACGATGATGCGTCCGATTTTACCAAAATGCAAAAGAAAGTAACAAACACACTTACATTTATAAATGTGTTTGAAGATGTGTGCGCCGACAGTGCCACTGCCGCAATGGAGCGCGAGCAGGAAAAACACGTCCGCGTAAATATTCTCGAAAAAATTGCCAACGAATACCGCAACGATGAGGAAAATCTCGGCAAATTTATCGAAGACAAACTCAAACTTGCAGGCGTGTTGATTCAGAAAAACGCAAAAGAAATTACAGCGGGTTACGGCAGCGACGGATTGCGCACCGAATACGCTTTGCTTTTGCCGAAATACGAGGACACGTCCAATTTCCGCGATACATTTATTGAAAAATTCCGCAGTGTTTCGGGCAGTGTAGAAGTGGCAGAAAACTACAAGTCAAACGAAATCATTATCCTTTCGATGACTTCGGGTTTCCCGCTTCGTTTCCTTGCCGATGTAGAACGCCTCAAAAAGGATTACGATGCGAAAATGTCGGATATTAACGAAAGTCAGCACAAACTTCTTCTCCATACAGAAGGCGACGGGTCGCTATTTTCTCCGCTTTATGCAGATAAGTGGGACGACGACAAGAAAGAGGAAGTTTCGCCCTACTTGATGCTTGCAATGGCAATAGGTATAATCAAATACGGTTTCCGCGGCGAAGGTTTTGGCAACCAAAAAGTGTATTATATCGACGACGACAAAAAAACTTCGCTCAAACACCAAACTTTCCGCAATGTAATTGAAAATATTACAGAAGACGAGGCGGAAAAAATAAAAGAAATGGTTGAGAGCAAGTTGAATACAGGCGAATATCTGTCAAAGGCAAAACGCGAAGCGTTGAAAGCCGAGATTGATGGCAATATTTACAAGGCAATTGAAAAGGAGTGTGGCAAAAACAAAGCCGATTGGGGTAAATTTGTCGATGCCAAACAGTTTGCGTTTGCAATTTTGAAAAAAGATGAAGACCGTTTAACCGCTTAAAATTTATATAAATATGAAAGGAAGATGTATAAATTTAGATTGTCCAAAAACAGAACAGGGAGTTGTTTTTGATATTTCTGACGGCGAAGATTTTATTTGCCCCGAATGTGGACATAATTTGCACGAAGTTTCAGATAAAGAAAATCCATTTATCGCGTGGCTCAAAGAGCATAAATTGCTTTTGAGTATCGTTGCTGCCGTTCTCGTAATCGGCGGAATTGCGGCGTTGCTGTTGCTTGCAGGCGATAATGCACCGCTTGTAACTGACCCGATAGATATTAATGTTGAATAATTTAAAATTAAAAATAGATGAAAAAAGTAGCATTAATAATGAGTTTGCTTATAGTGGCAAACCTTGCATACTCCCAAAAAGAAGTAACCAAACAAAAGGGAGAATCTGCAACTTTAACAATGGTCGGCGGCAGAGGCAAAACTGTTCATTGGTATTCGGGCAGTTGTGGCGGTACGCTTGTGGGGAAAGGCGATAAAATAAAGGTAACTCCGCAAAAAACAACCACCTATTATGGACGTTGGGAAGACGGAAAAACTGTGTCAAAATGTATTTGGGTTAAAGTAAATATTGTTGATACTCCCGTTCCGCCTGTTGTTCAAAAAGATACCGTCTATATTACCAAAGACACGGTTATATACAAAACCGATACTGTGGTAAAAGAAAAGGAAACTGTAAAAGAAACAGTAACAACCGTAACGAAGGAAGGCAAAAGCAGCAACAATGGTTTAAGCTCGCCAAAATCCTACTCTTTTGGTAAATATGTTGGTGGCTTGAAAAACGGCTACCCCGAAGGCGACGGAAAACTGACTTACTCAAAGCGAGTTCAGATTGCTAAACACGACAAAGATAAAAACCTCAAACCTGTGGTGCGCTTTGCCGAAGCAGGCGATTGTTTCGTCGGCTCGTGGGGCAACGGCGATATTGTCAGCGGTACGCTTTACGACCGCAACGGAGTTGTCAAGGAGAAGATTTTTACTTCCAAGCGTCCCGAACCCTACAATATTGCAAACGATTAAATTGTACAAAATGCGAAAACCGTTTGTCATATTATTGTTGTTAATATTGGTGTCGTTGAAAGTCAATGCGCAGCAGGTATTCTATTCGCAGAATGTTTTGCAAAAACTATATTGGCAGATACCTGAAACTTGCCGTATTGATACGGTAACAACCGACACGCTCGTCCTGTGCCACGATGTGGTGCAGGGCGATACCGTGCCGATTATTTTCCGTTTTGACGAAACCCGCGTTTTAGAACATATCGGCTTACTGTTTTTGCAAACAGGCGATTCTTCTGCCTTTAATAACAATGTCATTGTCCGTTTTGTCGAAAGGGAGTTGCTATCGCTTTTGCTTACAACCGATATAAACCAGACATTTGTATCGTATCGCGAAAACGGTGTGTCTGTTTCGTTGAATGATAAACCGTTAAAACAAAGTGTAATACAAAACAAGTATGGCTTTTTGAATTTACTGAAAACCAATCAGGGAATAGCAATCAATTATGATGGCAAAAACTACGATGTTACGCTTTTGTTTGCCAACGAACAAAAAATATCGTTCAACTTTCCTGCCGATGCCGAACTTTTGACAGGTATGAATAAGAAAGAACGCGATATTCGCCTTGCCGTTCAGTTGAAAAATCATAAGGCAAAACCTGACAGCATAGTTAAGCCCGATTACAGTTACTTACAATCATTGGGCGATTCGGTTTATGTAGAAAAAGGCAGTTCGTTTATGATTCCACAAATCAACAACGATGTTTTCTATACAAAAATTGACAGCACATACAGTCTGGTTTTCGACAGTTGTCTCGTCACCGAAACATTCTCAAACATATTGGTTGTACCCGCCGACCGCGAATACACAATCAATATTACGCACCGGATGTACGGAAATCTAAAAAAGCAATACACCGTAAGCAGTCGTGATTTTGACGATTATTTCAGCCGCAACTACGACCGCTATTTCGGCATAAAAACCACCGAGCAGAACAAACTTACTGGTACTTTGATACTTTCCGACCGCAATGCAGGATGTGTTCATTTGGTTTCGGTATCGGTGTTATTGGACGATTTATTAACAGGCGGAACAATGGAAATGCAGTTGTATTCCAACATTCCGACACACAATCTTAAAACATTATTTGGAAAATAAAAATGAATAAACTTAAATACATTCTGTTGTTTACGCTAATCGCAGCATTTTCAACCAGCCTTTCGGCACAGAATTTTCTATCAAAAGAGCGAGAAAACGAAATAAAAACTTCGGAACACTACTATTGGGGCGAATGTTCCGATTTTCAGGAAGACAATGCCCGCGTGTGTGCTTTCGACGATTTGAAAGAGCGAGTAATCGGCGATGCCGTAAAGCAGTCAATTCAGCAGGATGAGGCGCTCAAAGCCATAGATATGGGCGCACACTTCGACCGTTTGGAGCAGAAAGGCAAAATCAAAATTCTTGCGTGGATAGCCAAAGATAGCGTGTTTGTAACCTCACAAAAAACAATCACACGCACACTTGCGCCAACACCCACGCCTGTCGCGCAACCTGTTGTTGAGAAAAAACCGCAGCCGCAACCCGCACCTGTCCCTGCTCAATCGTCCCCGATGTCCCCAAAATCCCAAGCAACGATACTCCCCACTGACAACCCTATTTTGCAAGAACTCGCCGCCTGCAAAAACTACAAGGAAGTCCGTCGTGTAGCCACAATCAAAGGACTTGTTCGCGGTAGCAAAATCAACAGTTCCGAAGGTTTTACCAACCCCGCAAAATGTATAATTGCGGTTTTTACCACAGATGGCACATTGTCGGCATTGCTCGACACAGGAAGCAATTCGCGAGTAGATGTACTTTCGGGCAAAACTGTTCAAAATCCCGAACAACATTATAATAAAAAACAGTATTCTTTATGGTATTTACAACAGAAATAAATAATTGAAAATATGATACATAACAATTTTATCAGGCATTTTGCTTCCGTTCTTTTGGGTTGCCTGCTTTGCACTCAAGCGTATGCGCAGCATACAACAGAGTTTTTGTTTTCGGAAACCGCACCCGATTACACACGCAAGACAATGCAAACCAACGCCCGCGTCGTGTTTGCAGAAATCAAC
Organism: Dysgonamonadaceae bacterium; assembly: GCA_031271125.1. Lineage (GTDB taxonomy): Bacteria > Bacteroidota > Bacteroidia > Bacteroidales > Azobacteroidaceae > Azobacteroides. The sequence goes on along the minus strand of JAISWH010000044.1, from coordinate 2,738 downwards.
CGCGCCTACGATGCCAACAAATCAGGGCTTTCTCTTTCAACCGTCAATGCGACGGCAGAGGCAATCAATCGTATTCAAACCCTGTGGGCAACAAGTCATTTCTATTGTACCGAAACAGGCATTACCACGCGGGTTTTGAAATCAACGAACAGTTATCAGGTGCGCAATGTACCGGTATTTTTCGCCGAAGGTAAAACTGACGAGGACAAATATCAGGATGTTGTGCTTGAATTTACCACAAGTGGAAAAATCAGCGATATGTATATCGCCATTGCGCCGCACCAGTACGCAAAAATTATGGGCAATTCAAACACCGTCGAAGATTTTGAAGAGCGCACAATCGTTGCAGATATAGTGGAACAGTTTCGTACTGCTTACAATACAAAGGATATGTCGTTTCTGCAAAAGATTTACAGCGACGACGCACTGATTATCACAGGAAAAGTGGTTACGCAACAAAAACGCGGTGATATGCCAATGGCATCAAACAGCCAAAAGATACAGTATTCCGTTCAAAGCAAAAAGTCATATCTAACTAATTTGCAAAGAGTTTTTAATAACAACTCTTATATCAATATCAAATTTACCGATGTGGTTGTAACTCGCCACGAAGGGAATCCGAGTATTTACGGCGTTACCTTAAAGCAGGATTGGAATACTAAACCGACAAAAAATTCGCCACACGGTTATCACGACGAAGGTTGGCTGTTTCTGATTTTCGATTTTGAGGACAAAGAAAACCCGCAAATTTGGGTGCGCACTTGGCAACCTTTGCAAGACGGCAATGGTAATCCCGTTCGCTATTCCAACGAAAACATTTTTAATTTATCCGATTTTAAATTCAGGTAATACAATATTATGAAACTCAAAATTACAATTTTAGCAATAGTTACTTTCTTATCAGGCAGTTTATTCTCTCAAACGAGAGGCGTTCTCAACGAGTTTGTTATCGAAAAAGGCAACAGCCCGCAAGTGTTTTACAAAAGTCAGGGTTGTACTCCCAACGATGGTGTGATTGTGTTCAATACAACAATTCCAAATCTGCAATTCTCAATGCCCGATGCGCCGCGCCGTTTGCGCACTGTATCCGCTTTCGACAAGGCAAACAGCCGCTATGTGCTTTGCCTTCAACCTACCGATACTGAAATTGGCGGTTATACCAAATACTCCATTGATATTTCCACAGCAGGTTATAAAAGCACCATAATTGATGTGCGAGAAGTTCGTGCAGGCGAAACGCAGTATTTCAAAATCAATCCGAAAATTGTTGATAACACGGTTGAAATCAGTGTTTATGACAAAAACAGAAATCCGCTTACAAGTGCCAAAGTCGGCATAAAAGGCAGCAATTATGAAGCGCGTACCGACAATAAAGGCATTGCCAAAGTAGAATTGCCAAGTTCCCGCGCCACAACACTTATCGTTTCGCACCGATTGTATTCAGACGAAAAAGAAATCACTGTTACTCCGGGCAACAAGCAAGGTGTTTTTCTGTACAAACTTAAACCTATAACACAAACAAATACAAGCGGATACAGTGAAACTGGTAGAAAATTCTGTTTCGGGATTTTTGGAGGGTTAAGCGTAGCAAATCAAAATTCCGATGCGTGGTATTACGAAGATTCCCAATCGGCACGATTAAATTTCACGGCAGGTATGCTGTTTGAGTTTAAGTTTGGCAAATATGTGTCTTTTCAACCTGAATTGCTTTATGTGCAGAAAGGTTGCAACGGACAGGCATACACAAGCGATATGTATCTTTACATGGAATCGGGCAATTATATCCCTAATGTGCTTGTTGAGGCAACAATGAAAATCAATTATTTAGAAATGCCGTTCAATCTGCTTTTCAATATACCCATAGGAAAAAACAGAGCCATTTTTCTTGGCGGCGGTCCGTCTTTTGCTTACGCATTGTCGGGTAAATTAACTTACAATCCGAGCAAAGAAGGCATTACTTTTTATCTCGCCAACGAGGAAAAAGAATTTGATGTGTTCAGCGAAGACGACCAAATTTTAAATCGTTTTGATACAGGGTTAAACCTTTTGGCAGGTTTTCATATCAACCGTTTCTTTTTGCGAGCAGGTTACGATATAGGATTAATTGCTACCAATACAGACGAAAGCTACGCCTATTTTGAAAACAACTGTTTCAGTTTGACGGCAGGGGTAAAATTCTAAAAACTATCACTACTGACCGACAAAAATTTTAGTCCATAAAATCGGCATTGAGCGGGAAGTTGAATTATTTAGGCATGGATTGTGCTCCGGCCCAAAGCACTTTCAACGATGCGTTGAACAAACGGAGCGAAAAGGTCTTTGAGAAAATTTATTATGCCTTGCTGTCATATTTTGCACCCGTTTTGTCGGCCAGCCGAAAAGAAGAGGTGAGCTTTCTACAGTTTTTAGCTTTCGATTCGACCACGATACGTCTTTTTTCAGAAGTTTTGAAAGGAGTAGGCCGCAAACTTAAAGGAACGGGCAAACAAAAAGGCGGCATGAAAGTGCATATGCTGACTGACATTCACGCAGACTGTGCCAGATTTGTGAAAATGAGCGAGGCGCGAATGCACGACAGGAAGTTTTTGCAATATCTCACGCTTGCTGTGGGCTGTATGACAGTTTTCGATAAGGCGTACAATTATTATTTGCAATTTGCAAAATGGACACAGGAAGGCATATTTTTCGTTTGCCGGTTGAAAGATAATGCAAAGTATGAGGTTCAACATGTGATTTTT
>JAISWH010000193.1 GCA_031271125.1 Dysgonamonadaceae bacterium | reverse complement strand
CACGACGAAGGCTGGAGCCTTCGCCGAGCGGAGGTGCGTGCGGGGTAAGAGTTATGTTAAAAGAACCTTAATTTGAGTGGAGAAAATGTGGGGCGAGGGATTGGAGTAAAATTTGAGCGGAGGGAGAGCGGAGAAAGAGCGGAGGGAGAGCGGAGAAAGAGCGGAGGGAGAGCGGAGAAAGAGCGGAGGGAGAGCGAAGGGAGAGCGAAGGGAGAGCGGAGAAAGAGCGGAGAAAGAGCGGAGGAAGAGCGGAGGAAGAAAAGGGTTGTTTTAGGGTTTTGAGGGATGAAAAACGGGTTTGTAGGGGAGGGTTAGAGGAAAGATAATCAAATTTCTTCCTAAATTGCCAAATATTTCCAAAAAATTCATACCTTTACGAACTAAATCATTACAAAGCAAAATTATGTTATACTTCACGTGGTATGGTTTTGTGCATAAGCAAAATTAGTTAACAAGTAAACGAGTTAACAAGTAAACAAGTTAACAAGTAGACGAGTTGACAAGTAGACGAGTTACGGCTCTTTATACCCTGTTTACTCGTCAACTTGTTAACTTGTTAACTCGTTTACTTGTCAACTCGTTTATACACAAAACTATGCCGCACATAGTATAAATAACAAGGGAATGCCTATCGGTATCTGAAATTAAAAATATTAATAATATTATATGTCAACACCTCCTTTTAAGTATCAAGAACCTTTTCCATTGGGAAAAGACAGTACGGAATATTACAAATTAACCGACGAAGGCATTTCCGTTTCTTCATTTGAAGGAAAAGAAATCCTCAAAATTGAACCGGAAGTATTAACAAAATTGGCAAATGCGTGTTTTCACGATTGCTCTTTTTACCTGCGTCCCGAACACCAGAAACAAGTAGCGAAAATCCTGTCTGATCCGGAAGCCGGAGAAAATGATAAGTATGTGGCTCTGACCATGTTGCGGAATGCAGAGGTCTCTGCCAAAGGCGTTTTGCCGTTCTGCCAGGATACAGGCACAGCTACCATTATTGCCAAAAAAGGCCAACAAGTGTGGACCGGCGGCGGCGATGAAGAAGCGCTTTCAAAGGGCGTTTACAAAACGTATACCGAAGAAAACCTTCGGTATTCGCAGACCATTCCTTTGGATATGTATACCGAAAAAAATTCGGGAACGAATTTGCCGGCGCAAATTGATATTCAAGCCGTTGCCGGCGCCGAGTACAAATTTCTTTGCATTGCCAAAGGGGGCGGTTCTTCCAATAAAACCTATTTGTATCAGGAAACAAAAGCGCTTTTGAATCCGGTTGCTTTGGAAAGATTTTTAGTCGAAAAAATGAAAACTTTGGGGACTGCCGCTTGTCCGCCGTATCATATCGCTTTCGTCGTCGGGGGAACTTCTGCCGATGCTTGCCTGAAAACCGTGAAATTGGCTTCGACTAAGTATTACGACCACCTTCCGACGGAAGGAAATGAGGGAGGTCAGGCTTTCCGCGATGTTGAACTGGAAAACAAAATATTGATGGCCGCTCAGGAAATAGGTTTGGGCGCACAATTCGGCGGGAAGTATCTGGCTCACGATGTTCGGATTATCCGTTTGCCTCGTCACGGCGCTTCCTGCTTTGTCGGCATGGCGGTTTCCTGTTCGGCCGACCGCAATATCAAAGCGAAAATCAACACGGACGGCGTTTGGATTGAAAAATTGGAAACGCATCCCGCACAATATATTCCCGAAGAATATCGTAAAAATCAAGAAGGCAAAGTCGTGAAAATTGACCTGAACCGTCCGATGAAAGAAATTTTGGCCGAATTGACCAAATATCCGGTATCGACTCGTCTGTCGTTGAACGGAACAATTGTTGTCGGCCGGGATATTGCTCATGCCCGGTTAAAAGAGCTTTTGGATAAAGGGGAAGATTTGCCGGATTACATCAAAAATCATCCTATTTATTATGCGGGGCCGGCCAAAACGCCGAAAGGTATGGCATGTGGCTCTATGGGCCCGACAACTGCCGGCCGGATGGATTCGTATGTGGATTTATTCCAATCGCATGGCGGAAGTATGGTCATGCTTGCCAAAGGAAATCGAAGCCAACAAGTAACGGATGCCTGTAAAAAGCATGGCGGATTTTATTTGGGTTCCATCGGCGGTCCTGCGGCTATTTTGGCGCAGGATAACATCAAGAGTATCGCGTGTCTGGCTTATCCCGAATTGGGGATGGAAGCGATTTGGAAAATTGAAGTTGTTGATTTTCCGGCTTTTATCCTGGTTGATGATAAGGGAAATGATTTTTTTACGAGGCACAGCCGAAAAGTTTGAGGGATTCGAAATAAATGAGGCGATAGAGCGCAGGTCTGAATGTGAATAATTTTTACCTGTCTGTGTGTAATTGAAAAATTTCATGTAACTTTGCAAAATAAATTCTTACGGACTTTCTATGAATATAGCAATTGTTGGAACCGGTTATGTCGGTTTAGTTACAGGAACCTGCTTTTCCGAAATGGGGATTAACGTAACGTGTGTAGATGTGGACGCCGCTAAAATACAAAATCTTAACCAAGGCGTCATTCCCATTTATGAACCGGGTTTGGAAGCTTTAGTTAAAAAAAATGCCGGCGCCGGACGGTTAAAATTCACGACCGATTTGAAGTCTTGTATTAACGAAATCGAGGTGCTTTTCAATGCTGTGGGAACTCCGCCCGACGAAGACGGAAGCGCCGATTTACGGTATGTCTTGGACGTTGCGCGCACTGTCGGACAAAACATCAACAAATATCTCTTAGTGGTCACTAAAAGCACAGTGCCCGTCGGTACGGCAGCCAAAGTGAAAACCGCGATTCGGGAAGAATTAGACAAAAGAGGCGTATCCGTTCCTTTTGACGTGGCTTCCAATCCCGAATTTCTGAAAGAAGGTACGGCCATCAAAGATTTCATGGGACCCGACAGGGTGGTTGTCGGTACGGAAAGCGAAAAAGCGAAAAACCTGATGGAGCGTCTATATAAACCGTTCACTTTGAATCATTACCGGATGATTTTTACCGATATTCCTTCCGCCGAAATGATCAAATACGCCGCCAACGCCATGCTGGCAACCCGCATTTCTTTTATGAACGACATTGCCAATTTATGCCGACTGGTCGGCGCAGACGTCAATATGGTTCGAAGCGGGATTGGTTCGGATTCCCGGATAGGCAGCAAGTTTTTATATCCGGGATGCGGTTATGGCGGTTCCTGTTTCCCAAAAGACGTGAAAGCGCTGATAAAAACCGCCGCTCAAAACGGTTACGAAATGCAAGTGCTGAAATCCGTGGAAGCGGTGAACGAATACCAGAAAACCATTCTGTTCCGGAAGTTACAAAAGATATTTAACAACGAACTTTCCGGGAAAACGATTGCTTTGTGGGGATTGGCTTTCAAACCGGAAACCGACGATATGCGGGAAGCGCCGTCGTTGGTACTGATTGATTTGCTCCTGAAAGCCGGTTGTAACATAAAGGTTTATGATCCGATTGCGATGGAAGAATGTAAACGAAGATTGGGCGATCGGGTGATGTATGCGCACGATATGTACGATGCGGTTTTAAACGCCGACTCCCTATTGCTTCTGACCGAATGGAAAGAGTTCCGTCTTCCGGCTTGGGAAGTTTTGAAAAAACTGATGAAGAATCCGGTAATTGTCGATGGACGGAATATTTATGATAAAAATGAACTGAAAGCCGCGGGCTTTGTTTATGAGAATATATAAAATTCAAAGATTTAAGAATTTATGATTAATCAAGAACTAATAAACCCAAAAAGTATTGTAGTCGTAGGCGGCTCCAATAAGACTTCCAAGCCCGGCGGCAACTGTGTCCGCAATCTTTTGAACGGTAAATACCAGGGTGAATTGTACGTTGTAAACGCAAGAGAAAGCGAAGTACAAGGCCTGAAAAGCTATCCGAGTGTTCACGATATTCCGCAGACCGATTTGGCCGTTATAGCCATACCGGCAAGCGCTTGTCTGGAAGCTGTGACGGTATTGTCGCAGGAAAAAGGAGTAAAAGCGTTTATCATGTTCACAGCCGGATTCGGGGAAGAAACCCCGGAAGGAGGCGCTTTGGAAAAACAAATTGTAAAAACCATCACCGATGCCGGCGCTTGTCTGATAGGCCCGAACTGTATCGGGATGCTAAACCGTAACCACCACAGTTTGTTTACATTACCGATTCCGACGATGGATACTAAAGGTGTAGATATGATATCCAGTTCGGGAGGTACCGCGCTGTTCATCATGGAATCTTCGATTCGGATGGGTCTTCGTTTCAATTCCGTTTGGTCGATCGGCAACGGCTCTCAGGTTTCCGTCGAAGACGTTTTGGAATACATGGACGAAACGTTTGAATCCGGAAAAGATTCTTTAATCAAACTGTTGTACATAGAGAGCGTCAAAGATCCGGATAAACTCCTTGAACATACAAGTTCGCTGATTCGCAAGGGTTGCCGGATTGCAGCCATCAAATCGGGGACTTCCGAATCGGGCATGAGGGCGGCCTCGTCTCACACCGGCGCTATGGCTAATCCCGATTTGGCCGTCGAAGCCTTGTTCCGCAAAGCCGGAGTTGTGCGCTGTTACAGCCGCGAAGAATTGGCAACCGTAGGCGCGGTATTCACTTTGAAAGAGTTGAAAGGAAACAATATCGGTATCGTTACCCACGCCGGAGGCCCGGCAGTCATCCTGACGGATGCTTTGGCTAAAGGCGGCATGGAAATTCCCCAACTGTCGGGGACAACTTTGGCTAATAAGTTGAAAGCGCAGCTGCTTCCCGGTTCGTCCGTCAGCAATCCGATCGACATAATCGGAACAGGCGGCCCGGAACATTTGGCCACTGCTATTGATTATTGCGAACACAAATTTACCGATATTAACGGGATTGCGGTTATTTTCGGCAGTCCCGGTTTGACCCGCGTCTATGAGGCCTACGAAGTGCTTGACCATAAGATGAGAACATGCTCCAAACCGATTTTCCCCATTCTTCCATCGGTGAGTACGGCTTGGGACGAAACCGATTTCTTTGTCAAAAAAGGGCATGTGAATTTCAGCGACGAAGGCGGTTTGGCCAATGCTTTGATTCGCGTGTTGAAAACGCCGAAACCTTTGGCTAATAATCTGGAGCTGAAAGGAGTCGATGTTCCGCAAATCAGGAGGATTATCGACGGCATTGACAGTTCGGGATACATTCCTTCCCGGTCCATCCAGGAATTGTTTAAGGCGGCAAGTATTCCGATGGTCGAAGAAACGGTTTCGGATAATTGGGACGAGATTTGTGCTTTTGCCGAAAAAGTAGGGTATCCGGTTGTAGCCAAAGTAGTCGGCCCGATTCATAAATCGGATGTGGGAGGCGTAGTGCTGAACGTTCGGTCGCAGGAGCATTTGCAGTTTGAATTTTTGCGCCTGATGGAAATACCCGACGCGACGGCCGTCATGGTTCAACCGATGTTGAAAGGCGTCGAATTGTTTGCCGGCGCCAAGTACGAGGAAAAATTCGGACACATTGTGCTTTGCGGATTAGGCGGTATTTTTGTAGAAATTTTCAAGGACGTTGCTTCCGGTTTGGCGCCATTGGCGATGGAAGAGGCCTTGTCGATGATTCGCTCCCTGAAAGGGTATAAAATTTTCCAGGGCGCCCGCGGGCAAAAAGGTATCGACGAACAACAATTTGCAAGAATCATTGTCCAACTTTCGGCGCTGTTAAGGTTTGCGTCCGAAGTGAAAGAATTGGATATTAATCCTTTGTTGGCTACGGAAAAGGGAATCGTTGCCGTTGATGCGAGGGTTCGGATTGAGAAAGTTTAGCGTTGAAGTTGTTGATTCAACAAAATCGTTACCTTTTTTATTACGGAAAATTTTTCTAACTCTGTAACGAAATCAAGAGAATTATGGATTATAAGAATTTACTTATCGCATTGCGATTCAGCCCCCAAAAGTTTCTTCTCTTATTCTCGAAAGTAATTCTTTCCATTTTCGGATTGCTACTGCTCATCTACCTCTTGTTGCAGCTCCCTCCCGTCCAACAAAAGATAAAAGATTTTGCCTTGCAGGAAGTGATAAAAAAAACCAAAAACCGGATGCACATCGGCCATCTCCGGTTTTCGCCGTTCAACCATATCCTGTTGGAAGATGTTTATATTTCCGATTTACGGGGCGATACATTGCTTTATGCCCAAAAACTCGACGCCGGTTTCGATTTGTTCAGATTACTAAAAAATCAATTATTAATTCACTCCGTCGAAGCAGCTGATTTCAATATCCGGATTTCCCAAGACAGCGCCGGTTCGGCGTTTAATTTTCAATTCCTGGTTGATGCTTTTGCTTCCGATTCGCCGGCGTCCGACAGTCCCGTGCGGATTGAAATAGATCAAATAATCCTGAAAAACGGGAAATTGTCATACGACATGCTGTCCAAACCGTATTTAGCCGATAGTTTATTTGATGTTAATCATATTTCAATTCAAAATCTCGAAGCTAAGATTCGTCTGCAATCCATTGATTTGGAAAATCTGAAAACCGGCATAACAAGTCTTTCATTCACGGAAAAAAGCGGGTTCAAGTTGGATGATTTGCATTTCAATCTGCAATCGAAGCAAAAAGTCGTTTCCCTGAATGATTTTGCCGTCCGTTTGCCCCATTCGGAACTAAAATTAAGCGACGCGGAATTGGATTATACCGGTTTGGAAATCCGGGATATTTTTGCGAAAGCGGCCTATTCTTTCCGGATTCCTTCGGGAAAAATCAGCGCCGGAGATTTGATTTATTTTTATCCACCATTAAGCGCATTTCCCGATATATTGAGCTTTTCCGGCGAATTGAAGGGAACGTTTCCCGAATTGAATATTCCTTTTTTGGAACTGCGCTACGGCGAAAATTTTTCTTTGCTTGCCAAGGCCGGAATGTCCGATGTATACCAATGGGAACAATCCGTTTTTGCCGTAAAAATAGATAGCTGCCTGATAGATAGGATAGCATCTCCGTTCGTTTTAACCCGGATTGATTTAACCGGAGAAGTGAAAGGCGCTTTGCCTGATTTGCATTTCAACTTGCAAGGGAAAAGCAAAGAAAGCGATTGGACTCTGCAAGGGAAAGGCGAATACGTTCCGGCTTCGGGCAACGCCCGGTTGGAGGCCGGCGTCGACCAGCTGAGGTACAACGATTATTCATGCCGGAATGTTTCAGTCAAAGCAAGTTATATCAGCGATAGCGTAGCGATTGATATTCATTCCGAAGACGAAAATCTACCGTTGGCGTTGCGGGGAAACGCTAATCTGAACAAAAACAATCAGGAAGCGACGCTACATGCCGATTTGCACGGACTTCGTTTGGATGCTTTGAACGTATTGCCGGCAAATCTCGGAGCAGAGTTAGCCGGCGTGGTTGACATTCGCGTCAAAGGTTTTAATCCCGAAGCGATGTCGGCGTCTGCGACAATAGACAGTTTGCGGTTTTCGACGCACAACGGCGTTTTTAACGATTCGCCGGTTACGATAGATTACACGGCCGGACCGAATAAGCAGAAACATCTGAACGTCCGTTCCAAAACATTGAATTTAAGAGGACTGGGGGAGCTTAGCTTTGCCGGCGTCGACCGATCGATCCGGCAAGCGTTTCCAACTTTGTTTTCGAAAGAGGTTTCAAAAAAGAAAAAAATCCAACTGCCGGAGGAGGATTTCTATTTAGTTATTGCCGTTCGCCGGGCCAATGCGGTTTCGCGTTTGTTGGGAATGAAAACCGAAATCCCCGATTCGGCTCTAATGATCGGGAAATACCATTCGGGCGACTCGCTTGTGCATTTCGACGCAACGGCGTTTTACTTCTTCAGCCCGACGGATACCTGTAAACTGCATCTGAATATGTCGAACAACCAAAACAAGTTAGCAGTTCTTTTTGACGTCAATAACCGCTCGGCGCAATACAATTTGACCGGTAATACCGGCGCTGAAATTGAGTTTATTCCCCATGCGAAAAATACATTTCCCAACATGCACATAGCATTGAATTCGGGTTCTGTTTCCCTGAACGAATCGGCTTTCCATATTTATCCCGCGCAAATAGATATCCGCGACAAACGCTATGAAATTCATAATTTCGCCTTGCGCCATTCTACTTCGGAATACTTGAAAATTAACGGCGTCGTTTCGGAAAATCGCAACGATTCGCTGCTGGTTGAGATTAACCGCCTTGAAATCAAGACTGTTTTGGACGCTTTGAAATATGATATTCCCCTGTCGGGATACGCATCGGGTGAAATTTCGTTTTCACGGTTAACAAGCGAGCCGCACATCATAACACGGAATTTCTCGGTCAATCATATTTTATTCAACCAAGATTCCATCGGAAACCTCAGCCTGACAAGCGGATGGAGTTCTGTCCGGCAAGGATTGTTTTTAAGGGCGGTATGGAACAATCCGTATACGCAGGAGTCGGTTGTTTCGGGACTTTTGCTTCCCGGAAAAGACTCGATTGCTTTATCCGGCAATATTCAAGGGATTCAATTGCGTTGGTTTGACGATTATTTGGCGGGAAGCATAGATGGTTTGGACGGCGAATTGGGCGCTAAAATCCGTGTCGACGGCGCAATTTCCAAGCCCATTCTGACCGGAACGGCGTTTTTGAAAAATGTAAAAGCCGGCGTCGCCAAGCTCCATACGGTATACCGGGTTTCGGATTCCATTGATTTACAGGCGGATAAAATTGTTTTCAATGATTTTACCATTTATGATGAAAACCGGCATACGGGGAAAATCAACGGATTCATCAGCCATAAACAGTTTTTGAATTTGCATCCTAAATTGACGCTGGATTTCAATAATTTCTCGGTGCTGAACAACGCGCATCAAACCGACAGTTTATTTTTCGGACGGCTCAATGTAAACGGACGGCTCAACGTGAGTATGCAAAATAAAAATTGGCTCGTAGGAGGAAATTTGACTCACGGGAAACTTAATTTGCTCATGGCCAATATTCCCGAAGCGGCTGCAGCACAACGTTACGGTTGGATTACCTTTGTCGACGGCGAAAAAGAAGAAGCCGGCAATACCAGGCAAAATCCCAAATCAAAAGAAACGTCCGGTTTTTCTTTCCCTATGAAACTTAATCTTACGCTTTCGACCCATCCCGGGTTGAATGTCGGCGTCATCCTCAATCCAGAGACCGGCGATGTTGCGCAAGTACAAGGCAACGGAAATATTGCTTTGTCGTATGATTTGAACAATGGGAACATGAATTTGCAAGGGACTTATACGGTGGAAGAAGGGGATTGTTCCCTTTCGTTGAAAAACATCACCCGGAAAAACTTTCGCATCCGGAACGGTGGCAAATTAGTTTTCAGGGGCGACCCGATGAACACTTCTTTCGATTTGACGGCTATATATTATTTGAAAGCGTCCCTGACTTCCCTCGACCCAAGTTTCGCCGAAATAACTTCGCCGGGCAAAATTCCGGTGAATTGCCTTTTGACGGCCAGCGGCAGTATGAAAAAAATGCAACTGAATTACCAAATACTTTTACCGAATGAATCGCTTGAAGTCCAACGAAAATTGGATGGCTTGCTCTACACCGACGAGGTCAAGATCAAGGAAATAGCTTATCTGTTGGCGCTCGGATCGTTTATGCCGGCCAATTCCGGCGGTCAAACGGCCGGCAGTTCCGGCGTCTGGACTTCTATCGCTTCGTCGTCCGTCACGTCACAGTTAAACAGTTTATTGACCGGCGTTTTGAGTGACAATTGGTCGATTGGAACAGACTTGTACAGCAGCGACGGAAGCATGTCGAAAATGGATATGGACGTGAATATTTCTACGCGGTTGTTCGACGATCGTCTGGTCGTAAACAGCACTTTAGGTTACCACAACGACCTGAATCCGAGCGGTCAAACGGATAATTTCACCGGCGATTTCGATTTGGAATACAAATTATCGCCCGAAGGGAATGTCCTGTTGCGTTTTTTTAATATTACCAACAATCAGTATTACGAAAAAGCAAAAATGACACAAGGTGTCGGAATCGTGTATAAGCGGCAGGGGAAAACGTTTAGACAATTGTTCCGGAGTTTTAAGATAAAGGGGAAAAAAGCTAAATCTTTTTTTTGAGGCGCTATTGCCTGGTTATACTTTACGCGGTAATAAGCGAGTTGACAAGTAGACGAGTTGACGAGTAAACGAGTTACAGCTCTTTATACCCTGTTTACTCGTTTACTCGTCAACTCGTTTACTCATTTGATGCACAAAACCGTGCCGCGCATAAAATGCATCTATAATTCCTTGATCCGGATATTCCTGAATTTAAGAGGGCTACCGTGTCCCAGAAAACCGATATGACCTTTTTTGTTGAACAGTCCCGGATGTTCTTTCCCGTCCGGTGTACCGTTCTTGACGGCCTCACGGATATTTCCGTCCAGGATAACCGTTCCGTTCAGGACTACGCGGATGTGGTCGCCGCGAGCGGTGACTTCCTGGTAATTCCATTCGCCGACAGGTTTCAGATAACCTCTTTGGGCGGGAATAATTCCGTAAACGGAGCCATGATATTGATACGGTTCCAGATTCTTATATATGGACGCCTCGTTGTCTAATATCTGCAATTCCATTCCCACGTATGCGGCGTCACCTTCCATCGGCGTGCGGATACCAAGACCGTTGTTTGCTCCGGGCGTTAATTGAAATTCAAAACGGAAGACAAAATCTTGAAACGCTTCCTTTGTATATAAATTTCCCCCGTAACTTTGGCGCGGATGTACGGAAATACAACCATCTTCCAGTATATAATCGACCGTGTTTCCCGTCCATTGATACATGTTGGTTCCGTCGAATAAAATCCGGTAGCCTTCCTTTTTTTCTTCCGGGGTCAGTTGGTAGGGTTGGGGACGGTCCAATTCTTTGATGTAAATATTGCGGTAATAAACTTTGCTGCCATGTGCCTGCAATTCAATCTGTTCGGCGGGGAAAATCGGTTGGGAACGATCCCAGTAGTTTTCCATGATTACGTTGTCGACGACCAACCGGCCGTTGAGAAGTACCGTTACCCGGTCGCCAATCATTTTAATGTAGAAAGTATTCCATTCGCCCAAGAGATTATCCGCCTTTTCGAGCGGGTCTTTCGGATGAACTGCGTTGTTGTATAAACCTCCGGAACCTACCTGAGCGCCGACGCCGGTGCGGGCGGTATTCCAGATTTGTACTTGCGGAGCGCCGCGCAGATAAATACCGGCATCCGCATCGGGAGAAGGTTCCAACTTCCAATCTACATACATCTCAAAGTCGCCATACGAATGGGTTGTGCAAAGGTTGTCGCCGCCTTTACCGTCGAAAGTCAGGACGCCATCGGCAGGAATCCAATGTTTGCGGGCTTCTTCGTCGGCGGTTGCCTGTTTCTGCGCCAGCTCTTTCGGTTTCATTTTGGCGCGGGAAATGGGATTTTCCACCAGACCTTTCCAGCCGCTCAGGTCTTTTCCGTTGAAAACAGCAATAAATCCTTTTTCTTGCGGCATTTCGTCCAAATGTTTCCGGATGGCTTCGCGCTGATAACCGGCGTCGGGATTATCCAGGACGTTCGCTGTTCGTTCGAGCAGTTTACGGACATTTTCACCGGTAAAATGCTTGTTGTTCAACGCGATCTTCATTACCGCATTGGCAGCCTCCTGCTGCACAGCCGAATTATCAAGGTATTCGCCGGCGAGCAACAGACCGAGATAAGAGCCGGTTTGTCCGAGTTGCTTCAATATTTTGTTTTTCTGAGCATCGATCTTTGCCATTTCCATGGCATTGGCAAGGAAAATCCGTCGATTTTCTCCCGTCAGTTCCGGAGAAGATACCCGGTCGATATATCCGTCGAGCGCGCGGTCGAAATAAGGAGCGTTGGCGGCGTCTTTGCATACGGCCAACAGCTCATTTGCCGTTTCGACGATTCCCGGACAGGACAACAGGGCGAGGAAAGCGTCGGGCTTGTCGTTTGCATCACCCTTTTTGAAACGCTCTACGATGAAATTGCGTGCCTCGTCAACGCCTGTTTCTGCCAGGATACGGTAATACAGGCGCTGTTTGGGCGTTTTTTTGATTCGATCGAAGACTGTTCCCGACTGCTCTTCCTTCGACAACGGCTTCAATACTGCAATGATAGCCTGTTGAATCGAAGGGATGTTTTCCCTGTTGTTTTCTGCTTCCAACAGCGAGTACAAAGCGGCAAGATCATTGAAGACGACAATGTTTTTGAGGGCTGCGTATGCTGCTTTTTGCACGTCGGGAGATGTTGCCTTTAACTGTTCAAAGACATATTTTCCCTGTTTGTCGGCTTTTCTATCGGAAAGCAGTTGGAGAATCGCAATTTTCCCCTTGTCGCCGGTTGAAGAAAGATACGGGACAACAGCGGATGCAATATCTCCATGAGTAACGGATAAAGCATTTTTTGCCAAATCAATACCGGCATCGTCCGTCCCCAATAACTTTGCGAGAGCGGCAATAGCCTCGTTACCGCCTGTTTTCGCCAGAAGAAAAGCGGCTGCCTGTTGCACGTCCGGATTTTTATCCGTTAAAAGACCGGTAAAAACAGGTATATACTGTTTCATATCAATTAATTCTTTTCTTTGAGGATCGTCGTATAGTTGTGCCAGTGCGTTCAGAATGTCGGTTTTAAGTTCGGGGGAGGCCTTTTTCAAGTTATCCGCCAAGCGTCTGAGCAAAGAAGCGTCGGCAACAGCCAAAGCGTAATTGAGTGCGGCGTTCCGGTAGTCTCTGTTTTTATCTTTCAGCGCTTTTTGCAGTAAGCCGGAAGCGCCGGCAGGATTTGCCGCAAAAAGGATTTGCAATGCGGCTTCCCTGACTTGCAATTGTTTTGCTTTTTCAGCCTTTTTCATCAGATCGGAAGCCGCCCTAACCGCTTCGTCCCTGTCTCCCTGCGACAGTAGCCGCCGAATTAGCGCCAGGTATGCGCTCACAGCGCCCGTCTTTTCCTGCGTATAATTGACGTCGGCTGCCGCTTGCGCCAGCGCCGGTAACGCTTTTGGGGAAGCAGAATTTCCCAGCGCCGCCAATATCAAAGGGCGTAAACCGGAATTGCCGGTTTTCAAAAGGGTAAGCAGGGTTGCCTCTGCTTCCGGTATTTGTGCGGCGGCAATGGCTTGAACAAGGATTTCTTTCGACTTGTCGCCGGTTGCCGTTTCCAGCGCTTTCAGCAAGGCTTGCCCGGAGGCGGGCGTATGAATGGCGACCAAAGCTGTGGCAGCCGGGTCGATTAAGGATTTATCCGATAAACAAGTAGCGAGCTTTTCGACCGACTCGTCTTTCCCAATGATGGATAGTTGCCGGATGATGAACGTTTTTGCATTGTTGTCGCTTATTTCGTCCAACGCTTTCAGGTAAGCATTGACTAAGGTACGGAGCGCGTCCGCTTTTCCTTTCTGCGAAACATAAGCGGTCATTCCGCTTAAGGCGTATTCAACTTTTACACTGTTTTCACTTGCCGGAGTAAGCATCTCGATTAACCGAACAATCCCGTCTTCTCCCATTGAGAGTAAATCGGTCTGCTGATTTTCGAATTGCGCTTTGTTGCGCGCCGGTGTTTGCGCCAAAACGTCGGCGATAATGGTTTCTGTTGTTCTGTTGACCGGCGACTGTGCTTCAACGGAAACCGGTAAGCCGCATAATATTATTATTAAAAGAAAATAGATTCGTTTCATTTGTTTATTTTTTTAGTTATTGCCACTAATGCACTAATTATTACAAATTTATTCGTGTATTAATGGCATAAATATTAAATACTCCACGGCGAACGCATGGGTTGATTTAAGAGCCGGTTGGCAGCGTCATCGTTAATAAATTCGAGTTTGACCGGATCAAAATGCAATGTCCGGTTGAGGCGCAAAGCCACAACGCCCAGGTTGACAATAGTCGCCGAACGGAAGCCGTTTTGTTCGTTCAAAGCGAAGGGGCGGCGCGTTTTAACGCTTTCCATGAAATCGGTTACTTGCGGTTCCGGGTCGGGATACCCGGCTAATTTCTTTTCCCAATCGGGAATGTCGCACACAAAGTTTTTATAAACATTGCCTTGCGTACCTGCAATATAAGGCGTATTCGGTTTGCCTAAATCGCCGCCCCAGAGTACGATTTGGCAACCGTCGTCGTAGGTGTAGGTAATGGAACGCCAGACACCGATAGCATCGGGATGTTGTTGCGGAGCGTCGACTTCTACTTTGACGGGACTGGTGTAGTCTTTGCCGAGAATGTATTGTACGGGATCAATATAATGCTGTCCCATGTCGCCGAGTCCGCCGCCGTCGTAATCCCAATAACCACGGAAAGTCCTGTGAACGCGGTGGGCATTATAAGGTTTGTAAGGGGCAGGTCCGAGCCACATATCGTAGTCGAGTTCGGCGGGGACAGGTTGCGGTTCGAGGTAGTCTTTTCCTGTCCAGTAAAACTTCCAGTCGAAGCCGGTATGCTTGCTGACGGTCACTTTGAGCGGCCATCCGAGCAAGCCGCTTTGTACTAATTTTTTTAATGGTTTGACGGGTGTTCCAAGACCAAAAAAGTTGTCGGTGAAGCGAAACCAGGTATTGAGACGGAACATGCTTCCGTATTGCCTGACGGCTTCCATCACCCGTTTGCCTTCGCCGATGGTGCGGGTCATCGGTTTTTCGCACCAGATGTCTTTACCGGCTTTGGCGGCTTCGACGGACATGATTCCATGCCAGTGCGGAGGGGTAGCAATATGTACGATGTCGACGTTTTTGTCAAGAATTAAATCCCTGAAATCATGGTAGGCGGCGATTTTTTCCGACACAAGTCTTTGACCTGCTTCCAAATGCTTTTTATCTACATCGCAAACGGCGACAAGACGTGTGCCGGCATAATCCAAGTGACCTACTCCCATGACTCCTGTGCCGATGATGCCTTTGGTCAACTGGTCGCTGGGAGCAAGGTATCCCCTGCCCAGTACGTGGCGCGGGACAATGCACAGGGCTGTGAGACAACCCATTGTCTTTAGAAATGTTCTTCTGTTTGTTTTCATGTTTTTCGCAATTGATTAAATTCCTGTTCGTTTATAATAAAAACAGGATAATGTACAGCAAAGTTAGCAAAAATTTCGATTACACACAAACGAATAAAAATGGGCTAAATCTTTTTTTGAGGTGCTATCGCCTTTTTAAATACATTGAAAAAGGCAATAGCACCTCAAAAAAAGATTTAGCCGTAAAAAAAACAGTCAAATTGTTAAATCTTCGGATCAATATTCTGAAACACAGCGGATCGATAAGCCGTTCGAGCGATTGTACGGGTACATTGTATCATTGCTCGAGTTACTAAAGTACATGTTGTACGAATTACTACCTACAACCGTACTACTCCAATAGAGGCCGTAGGAAACCACATTGAACTGCCCGCCTCCAGCACGTTGACGGTACCCGGCGGCTGGAAGGAAAAGAGAAGTAGGCTTGGCAGCACCTCCAGGCTTGATCTCGTAACCGGAAGTATTACCACTTTAAGTTTCCCACCTTGTTAAATACTTGAAAAACAGAGAAAAAAAAATGGGGAAAAGTGGTGATAATTGGATATAAATTACTAATTTTGTGATAGTTACAATACAAAAACAAGTAATAAAAACTATCACCACTTATGAGCACAAAAATAAGCATTTTAAGCGAATTG
>JAISWH010000164.1 GCA_031271125.1 Dysgonamonadaceae bacterium | reverse complement strand
CAAGGAAGGGATTTACATCATCATGTATTCTCAAAAGAATGTTTGATAGAGATATATAAATTCTTATCTATTGACGTCCTGTTTTGTGAAAAAGATTACCACAATATTTATATAATCGGTCAAAAAAAATGAAAACACAGTACAACACCCCCATTTTATTCATCATCTTCGCCAACCCGGACACAACCGCGCAAGTATTCGAGCGCATCCGGCAAATTCAACCGAAAAAGTTGTACGTCGCAGCCGACGCCCCGCGTCCCAACAAACAGGGCGAAGCGCAACGCAGCAT
Organism: Dysgonamonadaceae bacterium; assembly: GCA_031271125.1. Taxonomy (GTDB): domain Bacteria; phylum Bacteroidota; class Bacteroidia; order Bacteroidales; family Azobacteroidaceae; genus Azobacteroides. The sequence goes on along the minus strand of JAISWH010000164.1, from coordinate 10,174 downwards.
CGAAACACGGAATATTATCCGCCGCATTGATTGGGACTGCGAAGTAAAAACGCTTTTCCAAGACAGGAATTTAGGCCCTAAAATAGCTGTGTCCACTGCTATCACCTGGTTTTTTGAACAGGAAGAAATGGGTGTTGTTTTGGAACATGATTGTTTGCCTGACCTTTCGTTTTTTCCTTATTGCGAAGAGTTGCTTATCCGGTATAAAGATGATAAGCGAATAGGACATATCAGCGGAAATAATTATTTACCGGGTATTATCGAAGAAGGACTCAGTTACGATTTCAGTTCCGTTGTCCATATTTGGGGATGGGCAAGTTGGCGAAGAGTTTGGAAAAATTACGACGTCAATTTCCCTTTTTGGGAAGAACAAAAAGATAAACGTTCGTTTCTGTTTTACAACAAAAAGGAAGAAATTTATTTTTCGTCCTTTATCCCTGATGCATTGAATAATAAAAACGGAATCAATACTTGGGATGTGCAATATTATTTTGGCTTACGGCTGCAAAATCAGTTAGCCGTTTATCCTGCGGTTAATATGGTGAAAAATATAGGAATCGGCGACGTGAACGCGGCGCATACGTCAAAAAAGAACAATAAACACTCTTGGCCGGCTTCGTCTATATGCTTCCCACTGAAACATCCGGAATTTATTTCGCGAAATGAAAAATTAGATAATAAAACCGTCTTTTTTTCATGGAAACGCTTGGCGAGGTATTTAATTGGTTAATTACGAAAACTCCGAACTAAAATGAAACCGGATATCCTTAAAATCCTGCTGCGCCATCTGCAACACATAAGCCGAATCGGCCAGAAAAACATCCCTACCTTCCTTGTCTACAGCCATATACTGATATTTCCGTTTCTTGAAATTATCCAATGCTTCGGCCGAATCGCTTTCAATCCAACAGGCTTTGTACAGATTCAGCGACTCCCATTTGCATTGAGCGCCGTATTCGTGCAGCAAACGGTATTGGATGACTTCAAACTGCAACTGTCCGACCGTTCCGATGATTTTTCGTCCGGTGTACTGATTGATGAATAGTTGTGCAACGCCTTCGCCCATCAGTTGATCAACGCCTTTGTTCAACTGTTTGCTCTTCAAAGGATCAGCATTTTCGATGTATTTGAACATTTCCGGCGAAAAACTCGGTAAACCTTTGAAATGCAGGATTTCGCCGGCGGTAATTGTATCGCCGATCTTGAAATTTCCGGTGTCCGGCAAGCCGATGATGTCGCCCGCAAAAGCCTCGTCGACGGTTTCCTTTTTCTGCGCCATAAAAGCGGTTGCCGATGTAAATTTCATCATTTTTTCGAAACGCACGTGCTTGTAATTGACATTCCGGTCGAAACGTCCCGAACAAATTTTCAGGAAAGCAATGCAACTCCGGTGATTGGGATCCATATTGGCATGAATCTTAAAAACAAAACCGGAAAACGGGTCTTCGGGAACAACCATTCTTTCCTCTGCCTGTACCGGACGCGGCGACGGCGCAATTCGGACAAAACAATCCAACAATTCTTTTACCCCGAAATTATTCAAAGCCGAACCGAAAAAAACCGGCGCTAAATCGCCTTGTAAATACGTTTCCGCATCAAATGCAGGATAAACGCCTTCGATCAGATCTAAATCCGTACGCAATTTTTCTGCCTCTTTTTCGCCGATATACCGTTCCAGTTCGGGACTGCTAAGGTCTTTGAACTGAACGGATTCTGTAATAATCTGTTTGCTTGGCGTATATAAATCCAATTTCTTTTCATAAATATTATAAACCCCTTTAAACTTGATTCCCATTTCGATAGGCCAGGACAGGGGACGGACATGAATACGCAATTCCTGTTCCAATTCGTCCAACAAATCAAAAGGATCAATCCCGTCGCGATCCATTTTATTGACAAAAATCATGACCGGCGTTTTCCGCATCCGGCAGACTTCCATCAGTTTGCGGGTTTGCGCTTCCACGCCTTTGGCAATATCCACGACGATGATTACGCTATCGACGGCGGTCAGGGTGCGGTAAGTATCTTCGGCAAAATCCTGGTGTCCGGGCGTATCCAGGATGTTAATTTTATAGTCCTCATAATCAAATCCCATGACTGATGTGGCTACGGAAATACCGCGTTGTTTTTCAATTTCCATCCAATCGGAAGTAGCCGTTTTGCGGATTTTATTGGATTTGACGGCGCCGGCCACGTGAATAGCGCCGCCGAAAAGTAGCAATTTTTCCGTCAACGTTGTTTTTCCCGCATCGGGGTGGCTGATGATGGCAAAAGTCCTTCGGCGCTGTAATTCGGTTGTCAGTTCGTTCATTGATTTTTTTGAATTTTGGGTGCAAATGTACGGAATATTCGGGAGTATGCCAAATGATATATAGACTGCTTCACCTCACTTATTAATTTTCAATTTTCATAATATAATCATTCATATAATACCCGTTTCCAATGGGAAAATCCCCTTCCCGGTCAATCGTCATACCCATTTGTTTGTAAAAATGAACGGCTTTGTTGTACCGGTTTACATTCAGTTCCATCGTGAATGGCGAAGGGTGAATGTCATGAATGTATTTCAGGACTTCCTCAAACAAAAATTTTCCGGCGCCACACCCCTGAAATGCAGGGAGAACATATATTTTCTGCAAGTGAAATAAGTCCATATCATGCTGTTCGATAGATGCATAACCGCAATTTTCCCCGTCTTTCGACATAATCAGATATACTTGCCCTTCGTCCATTATCCGGAGGGTATTTGCAGGAGCGTACATCCATTCCAGCATATACTCCAATTGTTCGGGCGTCAAAATCTCTTTATAGGTGGCGGGAAATACTTGTAATGCAAGCGAATAAATCAATTCCGCATCTTTTTTTGTTGCTTTTCTTATGCTAAACATATATTTAACGATTTTTTATTCTGCAAAATTAATAATATCCTCTTATCTTTGTCATAAAAAAAACAAATTATTCACAAATGAAAAAAGCAATTAAAATTTTATTGGGAATCTGCATCGGTATTCTTGCAGTTATCCTGTTGGCAATCGCCTGTTTATATGTTTCGGGAAACGGTTATGTGGTGAAGGCTTTCCGGACAACTATCCTGAAAGGATATCCCACAACTTACATCGACGATTATGTCGATTTCAACAACAACGTGATTCGCGCGGGAACGCCCCAAGCATGGGAATTACACGAAAATTACAACAAAATCCGGCTTACGGATACTTTGCGGAAAGAATTGGAAGATTTTCATTCCGTTGCTTTTGCAATCGTTAAGGACGGAAAATTGCTGTACGAAGAATATTGGGATGGTTATTCCGACAGCAGCCTGACAAACTCTTTTTCAATGGCTAAAACAATGACCGTCATGCTTTTGGGAAAAGCCATCGAACAGGCTTATGTTAAAAGCGTCGATCAGCCGCTTACGGATTTTCTGCCCGAATTTTTGAATGATTCCTTGGGTAGGTTAGCGACTGTCGGCGATTTGGCGAGTATGCGTTCGGGATTCGCTTGGGAAGAAGAATATTATACCCCGATTAATATGACGACTGAGGCTTATTTCGGCGATGATGTTGAAAAACAATTACTAAAGTTGCATTTCGACACGCAGCCGGGCGGAAAGTTCAAATATCTGTCGGCAAATACACAGTTATTGGCCATGGTTTTGAAACGGGCAACCGGAAAAAGTCTTGCACAGTATTTTTCGGAAGAATTTTGGCAACCGGTGGGTATGGAACATGACGCTCTGTGGGCCTTAAGCGGCGACATTGAAAAGTCGTTTTGCTGTATTTATAGCGATGTTCGTGATTATGCCAAACTGGGTCTGTTATTACTTCAAAAAGGAAATTGGAACGGCCGGCAAATTTTGGATTCTACATTTGTCGATTGGATGATTACGCCGGACCCTGCGGCGTTTGAGCCGGATAAACCGAGAACGTATGCAGGTTCTCTTTGGGTTGATGAAGAACATAATCCGCCTTTTTACGGGATGATGGGACATTTAGGGCAACGGATTATTGTCGTGCCGGACGAAAATTTAGTGATTGTTCGTCTGGGAAAAGAGAAAGACTCCGTCAATCCCCGGCGAGGACATTTGGATACCGATGTTTATTACCTTGTGGATGAAACTTTGAAAATGAATAACACTACTCCCTAACCCACTGAAGGGGGGTAAGAAAAAAGGCGAAAGATAGCGGATATTCCGCCTCTTTCGCCTTTTGCCATTCGTCTTTCGCCCCAATTATTTAGCGGCCATCACTTTAATCATTTCCACCATTTTGGAGGAGAAACCCCATTCGTTGTCGTACCAGGAAACCACTTTTGCAAAGTTACCATCCAGGGAAATACCGGCGGCGGCGTCGTAGACGGATGTAGCCGGACAACCGCGGAAGTCGGTAGAAACCACAGCTTCGTCGGTATAAGCCAAAACACCTTTTAATTCTCCTTCCGACGCTTTTTTCATTGCAGCGCTGATTTCATCTTTTGTAGCGGCTTTTTCGAGCACTACGGTCAAATCGACAACCGATACGACGGAAGAAGGAATACGCAGAGACATACCGGTGAGTTTTCCGTTCAATTCGGGAAGCACTTTACCTACCGCTTTAGCAGCGCCGGTAGAAGAAGGAATGATGTTTTCCAAGATTCCGCGTCCGCCGCGCCAGTCTTTAGACGAAGGGCCGTCGACGGTTTTTTGTGTCGCGGTTGCTGCGTGAACGGTTGTCATCAAACCTTTTACGATTCCGAAATTATCGTTCAACACTTTGGCGATAGGCGCCAGACAGTTGGTTGTACAAGAAGCATTGGATACAATGTCCTGACCGGCATATTTACTGCTGTTTACGCCATAAACAAACATCGGGGTATCGTCTTTGGAAGGACCCGACAAGAGCACTTTTTTCGCTCCCGCTTGGATGTGTTTGCGGGCAGTTTCGTCTGTCAAGAATAAGCCGGTTGATTCAACAACGATTTCGGCTTTTACTTCATCCCATTTCAAATTAGCAGGGTCTTTTTCAGCTGTTAAACGGATTTTTTTACCGTTTACAATCAGTGTATTTCCGTCAACGGCAATCTCACCTTTGAATCTTCCGTGAACAGAATCGAATTTAAGCATATAAGCCAGATAATCGGGAGCTAACAAGTCATTGATACCGACGATTTCAACGTCGTTTGCAAAGTTATAAACTGCGGCGCGGAGCACCATACGTCCGATACGGCCAAAACCATTAATACCTACTTTGATCATTTTGAATAAGTTTTATTGATAAAAAAATTAAATTATACTATTTACCTTTTTGCGACCGCAAAGATACAAATTTTTTTTCAAATTACGAACTGCAAATTTCAAATTACGGGCAATTTTATTTGTAATTATCAACAACCGCATGGAGTTGCACAAGCGCTTAACAAGCAGCAGATAATAGCTCCGAAAATGATACCGGTGAAAATTATTTTTTGCATAAAAAGTTTTATTTTTGCAGGAAATGTTTAACGAATATTGTATCTGTTAAGCGCTGCCTGATATTTCTTTGCATTCCGAATATGTTCCACATGTGTAACCGCAAAATTGGTTTCCCCTGATAAATCTTCTTTGGCCGTCATATACAGATAGTTGTGTCGTGTATAATTCAATACGGCGTCTATTCCGCTAATGGAAGGGAAGCGTATCGGACCCGGCGGCAGCCCCGGATATTTATAAGTATTATAAGGTGAATCTACGTTTAGATGAGCATACAAAATTCGCCGTAAAGAAAAATCGCCTACTGCAAACTTTACGGTAGGATCGGCTTGGAGTAACATCTTTTTGCGTAAACGATTGATATACAATCCGGCTACCATAGAATAGTCTGACTTTTTTGCCGTTTCTTCTTCCACAATGGAAGCAAGGACAGCCACCTGAACAGGCGTTAAAGGAATAGCTTTTGCCTTTTCCAGACGTTCCGGCGTCCAAAAACGGTCGTATTCTTTTTTCATCCGTTCCAGAAATTTAGTTGCGGATATATTCCAATACATTTCATAAGTATTTGGAATAAACATATTTACGATTGTTATGGTATCAAATCCAAAACTTTCGCAGAGGGTAGGGTCGTTGATTTTTTCCAATAAACTTTCGGTATCGAACATAAGCTGACTTCCTACTTTTTCGGCGAAGTCGGTTTTCAGGCGGACATTGTTAAACATAATTTTCACGGGTGTTTGCTGACCATTGCGAAACATTTTGATTGCATCCGGGTACGACATCGAAGGTGTAATCACATATCTGCCCGTTCGCATATGGTCTTTATAATGTGTATGCGATGCGATCTTTTTGAAAAATGCAAGGTCTTTTATGTTCGCAACTGTCTCTAAATCAGATAACAATGCATCATAATCTTTTTCCTTGCCGATATAAACAGACACCGGTTCTTTAATAGCAAAACCCGGATATATTAAACGATAGTAAAAATAACCTGAAATACCTCCTAAAACAATGATAATGAGTATTATAGATATATATATGCGATTAGTTTTACGTTTCATACCAGTTAAAATAGGATACAAAGTTAAAAAAATTATTGCAAAATTTGAAAAAATCAAAAGAATTTGTACCTTTGCATTGTTATTTTAAAAAATTGGTCTCAAATGAGACTTGGAAGTGTGGGTGAGTGGCTGAAACCAACAGTTTGCTAAACTGTCGTACTCGTAAGGGTACCACGCGTTCGAATCGCGTCGCTTCCGCATAAATCAACTTTGTGCTTTAATTTAACATTTTAATTCGAAACCTGAATCGTATTAGTAAAAGATGGTTCGATCTTGAGTAAGGCTCGAAGAGTTAGTTTATGGCCATAATATGTATAATAAGTATACACCTTTCAATATTTATTCTTGTTCGTTATTTATTCTTGTTCGTTTAGATTCGAAGAGTTAGTTTATTCATACTATGTATAATAAGGTGTCGGCTGCAAAACCCTGTGTTTATAGAATGCCTTTTTTATGGTGTCTAAAATCAAAAAAAACGGACGGTTTGAAATACCCCTTATCCGTTTTACTTATAAAGTAAATAAAAGACAATAGTTATGACTAAAAAAAGAACAAATATTATCAACGGATGATATTTGCGATATGTTTTAATAATCTTTTTCTTCATAATAAAAATAGTTTTTGAATTGCAACCCAATTATCTGATTCCATATTATACATATTAAATGATGTGAAATAAACAAAATATAACGCCTCCTCAACCCTCTAAAGGGGGGATTACCATAGTTACATATTCATACATACTCACTGCCCAAACTCCCCCTCGAAGGGGTAGGGGGTAATCAGCATACAAATAAGCGTTCCCATTAAACGCTGCAAAGGTATAATATTTTACCGGATAAAATTATTAATTTTAACTTAATTGAATTTTTTTTCGATATTAATTTTATTTTAAGAAAATTTTAATTACATCTCTTTATATTTGCTGCCATAAATTTGAAAAACAACTAATAATTATTATGAACACTATGAAAATAGTATCAATTTTTTTTCTGGGTTTTCTTCTGATTTCTTGTACACCGAAAAATACCGGTTATATCCGAAATGTCGATCCTTTTATCGGGACGGGCGGACACGGACACACTTATCCGGGAGCAGTTCTTCCTCACGGTATGGTTCAGTTGAGTCCTGATACGCGCACAAACGGATGGGATGCTTGTTCGGGCTATCATTACGACGATGCAAGTATAATCGGTTTCAGTCATACGCACTTAAGCGGAACCGGAATTGGAGACTTGGGCGATATTTTGTTTTTACCTTATATTAATGACTTAAAAACCGTTGCTCCCAACGGCGACGACAAAGAAGCTGTTTTTGGTTCTGCTTTTTCGCACAAGAAGGAAAGAGCGATTCCGGGTTATTACAGCGTTCATTTGGATGATTACAATATAGAAGTCGAACTGACGGCGACCTGTCGTGCGGGCTTTCACCGTTATACGTTTCCGGACGCCGAAAAGACGGGTTTATACATTGATTTGACACGGACAATTCACGACGGGCGTTTGCTTGCTTCGGAATTACAAGCAATCGGCGATTATGAAATACAAGGGATGAAACAAGTCGCCGGTTGGGCGACCAACCGATACATATATTTTTATGCCCGTTTCTCGGAACCTTTTACCTGTACGGTAGATGAAAACCGGAAAGACTGTCTTCAATTCGGAAAAACGGCAAACGGCAAGCAAATAATGACCAAAGTCGGAATTTCTTTTGTAGACTGTGAAGGTGCGAAAAACAATTTAGATACGGAAATAAAGGATTGGGATTTTGATGCGATACGCGCACAGGCGCAGGATGTATGGAACAAAGAATTAGCAAAAATCGACATTGAAACAAACAGCGACAAGGACAGGAAGATTTTCTATACCGCTCTCTATCATACGGCTTTAGAGCCGATTGTCGCCTCCGATGCGGACGGCCGCTTCCGTACGATGGATAACCGCATCGGGCGAGATACCGCTTATACTAATTATTCCGTATTTTCGCTTTGGGATACGTTCCGGGCTTTACATCCCTTGAACACCGTCATTTCGCCGGCAGACAACCAGGCGATGATTCGTTCTTTGATTCGCAAATACGATGAAGGCGGGCTTTTGCCGATGTGGGAACTGATTTCCAATTATACCGGTTGCATGATCGGTTATCATGCCGTTTCGGTAATTGTCGATTCGTATGTGAAATGCGAACAGGATTTTGATATTGAAAAAGCATACGAAGCCTGTAAAAAATCATCTGTTTACGATACGGTTAATGTTTCTCCGACTATTAACCGGAGCATTTTGCATAACAATCTGACGCCTGCCGGCAAATATTACAAAAACACGATGGGATATATTCCCGCCAATGTCGAAAAACAGTCGGTCGCCCGTGGTTTGGAATATGCTTATAATGATTGGCTTATCGCTCAGTTAGCCCAAAAAACGGGAAATACGGGCGACTATACCCGCTACATGGAATTAAGCAGGAATTACGTCAATTACTACGATACAAGCGCCGGATTTATGCGTGGGCGAATGTCGGATGGTTCGTGGCGGACGCCTTTCAATCCCCGCTTTTCCGACCATAATAATGATGATTATTGTGAAGGAAACGCTTGGCAATGGACTTGGTTTGTTCCGCACGATGTAGATGGTTTGGCCGAACTGATGGGCGGCTGGGAAAAACTAATCCTAAAACTCGATTCCCTGTTTTCCGTTTCTTCCGAATTGGTCGGCGAAAACGCTTCTGCGGATATTTCCGGATTAATCGGGCAATATGCGCACGGAAACGAACCCAGCCATCAAACCATTTATATTTACAGTCAAGTCGGACAGCCTTATAAAACCCAGAAATTGGTCGATGAAGTGCTGCAAACCTTGTATTTCGACGAGCCGGACGGTTTGTCGGGCAATGAAGATTGCGGGGAAATGTCGGCTTGGTATGTCCTTAACAGTATGGGATTTTATTCCTATTGTCCGGGTATTCCGTTTTATGCCATTGGTAGACCCCTGTTTAACGATGTGAAAATCAATCTCGAAAACGGGAAAGTTTTCAATCTTCGCACCATTAATAACAGTCCGGCGAATAAATACATTCAATCCGCTAAACTGAACGGAAAGGCTTTGGATAAACTGTTTTTTTCGCATAAGGAATTGATGGCCGGCGGAACTTTGGAAATTATAATGACGGACAAACCTGTAATGTAATCATTAATTATCATGAGTCATTTTTTACCGAATAAAAAATTAATCCTATTGTGTTTGATGTTTGCTATGCATCTAAACATTCATGCACAGGAAATCAGCTATAAATGGGAACTCGTAACGCCCAAATATGCGACAGCCGATGCTTTTGTAGCAGGACTTAATGTGATGGATTACGGCGCCGATCCGACGGGAAACGCCGACCAGACGGCTTTGTTCCAAAGACTGCTGGATTTCCTCGGTTCCCGTACCGTTAACAAAGGAACGAAAGACGACGGAACGCCCAACGGCGGCGTTTTGTATATTCCCGAGGGAAAGTACTTGTTACGAGGCACTTTAGTTTTACCTAAAGGCGTGACTATCCGTGGAGAATGGGAAAAGCCTGTAAAAGGACAGCCCATTAAAGGTACAATTCTTGTGGCGAACAATCCCAATGCCAAAGGCCGTGACTGCACAATGCTTCCCAACGGAACTCCGGGTGTGGC